>JSZA02000140.1 GCA_000785145.2 Candidatus Thiomargarita nelsonii | reverse complement strand
CGCTCTATCACCTCATCAATAGCCGGACGTTTCTTAGGATTAGGCTTTAAACAATCTAATAACAACAATTGCAATTCTGGACTATCAGGCAATTCACTGGGATGCGGAAAACGAGGACTTTCGCCACTTAATAAACGATACAAAGTCGCACCAAAAGCAAACACATCACTTTTGGCATCCGGTTGACCATACCGCATATCACCCAATTGCTCCGGTGGCGCATAATCCAGCGTCCCAAACACGTTTTGTACTAATAAACTTTTGCCACTCTGAACCTGAGTTTTCGCCGCTTCTTGTTTCAAAGACGTCGCTACTCGCGCTAAACCAAAATCAATGATTTTCACCACTAAACGATTATTCTCCGATTTCAACAACAAATTAGCCGGTTTCAAATCAAAATGACAAACCCCAGCTTGATGGGCGAGGGCTAAACCTTGCGCTATTTGCTTAGCAACCTCTAAACCGTTGGCTAAATCCAATTTGCCTTTTTTGGATAACCAATTTTCACCGTCCAACGCACCTTCAATATATTCAGTGACAAAATAAGGCTTTTCTTGGTGAATCGCATCTGCATAATCCCAATGCAAAGGTTTCGGCACATAATCTCCCGCAATTTGGCGCATAATTCGGGCTTCTTTGAAAACTTCATGGCGAGCCCCTTTGCGCCCTTCCCAAAAGCATTTAACCACGACTTGTCGATTATCTTCATCCAGATCATGGCACAAAAACACGCAACCCATGCCACCGGCGCCCAACAGTTTTTCCAGCGGATAACGATTGACATTATGCAAAGCATAACTTGGCTCAATCTCTATCGCGGATTGTAAATCGGCTAAAGCATCTCGATAAGCCAGCCGCCGTAGGCGCACTTGAAATAAATTAAATGAAGCTAAAGCTTTTTCTGCCGGATTTTGGGCACAATCGCGTGCCTCTAAAAATAATTGTTCAGCCTCATCGACAGAGCCCGTTGAAGAAACGACGGTGCCAGCCAGATTCATTAATTGATAATTATGAACGGGCAAGCGTTTTAAGGTCGCCAAGGCTTGATCAATTTTAGCCGTACTTTCGGGAGAATGATGCATGAATTCATCACGCGCTTTGACGTGTTCTGATAATTCATACTTATATTTAAAAGCCCTAAATTCCTGTAACAGCGTTTTGAGCGTTTCATCCATATCGCCTAATGTACTCACCGCCTCAAGGACTTGATCGACTTTAGCATCCAATAAATAGCGCCAATTATCAAAACGATCAGAAAATTCAATAAATTGTTGATGGCTCTCTTGCCAAGCGACAACGGCAGCTTGTAAGCGTTGCGGGACCGTATCAATTGCATTTTGCAAGCCTTTCAAAGTCGGCGTGAGTTGCTCCACTTTGGCGAAATTGCCAGCTTGAATGGCGGCAATAGCACTCGCATTTTGTTGCTCTAATTGCTGTTGCAGGCGCGTGAGCAGTTGTTCTTGGCTCGTTTGGATGGCATCCACTTTGACCAATAAACATTCTCGTTGTAAAGTTTCCAAAGTGGTTTTAGCGCGTGAGTCATTGTGCAATAAATGACGGAAAAAAAACAGAGTGGCTTTGCCTAATAAATCTTCGTAGCTGAAAAAAGCGACTAATGTGTCATCTAATTCAGTGACTTCCCGCAATTGGGCTAAAATGAGATCGGTAATGGCGAAAGTACCGCTCTCGTTGAGAAAAGCGGCTAATTCGGACTCCGTAAAATGACGATTTTCTCCCTTAAAAATCGGGGGCAAATCGACTAAATTTTTAAAATTGTCAATCAATTGTTTACGCAATTCAGGC
This sequence comes from Candidatus Thiomargarita nelsonii, assembly GCA_000785145.2. Classification (GTDB taxonomy): domain Bacteria; phylum Pseudomonadota; class Gammaproteobacteria; order Beggiatoales; family Beggiatoaceae; genus Thiomargarita; species Thiomargarita nelsonii_B. The sequence continues at coordinate 436 of JSZA02000140.1, read as the reverse complement.
GCAGATAGATTGTGTTGAGCCACAAAGGGTTGTAAATAATATTGTTCAATTTGTTCAGCAAATTCACGCTCGACTTTGGAATGCGTTAAGCTTTGTAAAAATTGAAATTTGTTATCAGCCAAACCGGCACTGATGGCAGCGAGCGCATAACTGTAGCTCTCTTGATAAGTGGCTGCTATTTCAAAAGCGGTGAAAGTGAATTTTTCTTTAAATATAGAAGCGGCTTTGTCGCCGGCTTTTTCGACGAAAATTTCTATTAGTGGTCCGCCTAATAGGAAACCGATGCCTGCTTTTATGAGGGTGGTTGGGGACATAGTGGGTACACTTTGTTAGTTTTGTTCGTAGTATAGCACAATTTAAATAAGGGCAACCATAAAGGATTGCCCCTACAGAATTCGACGGTTTATTCTCGTTCCCACGCTCTGCGTGGGAACGA
>JSZA02000122.1 GCA_000785145.2 Candidatus Thiomargarita nelsonii | reverse complement strand
GGTGCGGTTGTTGTGGCGGATTTGAAGTATGGCTTGATAGCCGTAGTTGCCGCCTTGTCGGGTGCGTAGTGTCCAGGTTCGCCATTGGTCTTGTGCGCGATGGTAGTTTTTGTCTTGCTTGACGGGTTTGGGCGTGCCGAGGGGACGGGTTGGGGTGGGGAGGGTTATATTGTATTCTAAGGGGCCATAACCTTTGGCAGGGTTGTGTTGTGTCCATATTTTCCCCCAAGCCAGCGTTTTTCCATCCTTGGAAAATCCCACCGCCCATGTACTGGCGCCGACGCCGACTAGGCGCTGTTTGAGTTTGCCATCGCGCAGTCTCCATATCTGAATTCCGCTATCATTGCCGCCACCCGTCGCCGCCCAGCGCCCATCGGGACTGATGGCGGTTGCCAGTACGATGTTGTCATGGCCTTTGTAGGTGAGTTGTTCTTTGCCGGTGGGTAGTGAATAGATGTGTTCAGGATTCGCAGCGCAAGGTGGTCCACCTCCACAACTGGACAGCAAATAACGCCCATCAGGACTGAATGAGAGGCTACCGACTTGGGTGCCTTGATTCGCTAATGTTTTGATAAAGCGTCCCGTCTGGCCATTCCAGAGGCGTATGGTGTGATCCTTACTGCCAGATGCGATGGTGCCGTCTTGGGGTGAGATGGCTACCGATCTTACTTTATCGGTGTGGCCTTTGAGTGTGGCAAGGTGCTTGCAGTTTCGTACTTGCCAGAGGCGCAAGCTGTGGTCATAACTGCCCGTCACCACGCGCTTTGAGTCGGGGGTGAAGGCGACGGCATATATAGCTTCAGTATGTCCGGCTAGGGTGTGTAGGCGACGCTTTCGTTTGATGTCCCAAAGGATGGCTTTTTTATCAGTGCTGCCCGATACGAGGTAGCGGCTGTCGGGGGAAAAGGCTAAGGAGGCAACGGCATTGGTATGCCCCGATAGGAGGGCGACTAGTTTGCCGGTGGGGAAGTTGTATAGGCGGATAGCTGTTTTTTCTTCGAGAGTGCCGGTAAGGAATCCCCCCGCCGCCAGCCACCGCCCATCTGGGGACAGTGCCATCGCATAGATCATACCTTCAGAGCCTTCGCCGATTTGGCCACGCAGGGTTCGCTCTGTGCGCCCTGTTTTTAAATTCCAGACGCGGATCAGTTTGTCGTTGGATGCAGAGACTAGGGAGCCGCCATCGGGGGTGAATACGATGTCCCTTATTAGGGCTTTATGTCCGCCTGGGTCGATTTGCAGGTGAGGGGCATTATCGTTTTTGTTTTCGTCAATCGGCTTTTCAGTGTTGTTTGTGATATAAACGAATATGGCGATGGTTATTAGAAAGGCAAAGAGTGTTTTGGGCATTTTTTTTTTCTCCTAAAAATAACTACAGGGATAAGTCAAAACAAAACTACAGGGATTATATTTAATAAGGGATAAGGCAAAACAATTTGTCATTTTTTACTATTTTTTTTGCGGTGTCAAGGGGGGGCGAGAGCCAAGGTTTTTTACCATTCTCTAGTTAAGCTGGCCTGTCGTGTGGATAAACAGAGGGCTCATCCCCCTGAATTTATATATTAATCAGGTGGATACGCGCAGCGATATCCACCCGACCATGGTTGGGAATTTGCGATACTTAATGGCATTGAGTCAACGGATTGGGTTATCGAGAGACAAGGTTTTTATCCTTGGTATTACACATAATAACGACATGGATTATATTTAAAAAAAGGATAAGTCAAAATAGGATGGATGATAAGGCTGTTGATATTCAGTTGGATGTTTAGGTTTATCGAGCCTTAATGTGTTTTTAGGGGACAATCCTTTGTGGTTGCCCTTATCTATGTTGGAGACCAAAATCAACGGCTCCCGATCCTCCAAGATCGGGAGATATTGAGGGCTCTTGGGCTCCTCACTCGTTATTGCTTGAGTTTGGATAAGTATTCTTCAATTTTATTGACAGAAATCCCTTCAAAACGTTCCTTGGGTGCTAACAAATGTAAATGTTCTCTCGTAAAATCTTTCCTAAAATATTCCCAAGTGTAAGGCATATTAACCGTCTCGTGTGCTATAAGTCATACAATTGATTCAAGGCGGCGAGTGAGTCAGGGCAGTTGAGACATATTTTATAATCCAGCGGGTAAGTTTTCAATAGGATTCCCGGTATTTTTTTCAATAATTACCACGTCCAAGTATTGTTTTTTGAGAGTTAATTCTTTTTCTAATTTAACCAAAAGTCCAAAGCTAAAGCTTTGGACTCCAAAAAAACGTTATGATTTATCAGGCTTCTGGGATAAATATTCTTCAATCACTTGTCGTGGAATACCTTTTAACCGCTCAGTTGTAGGAACCCCTTTTAACCGCTCATCAGGCGATAACAAGTGAAGATGTTCTCTAGTATAATCTCTCTCAAAATCTTCCCAAGTGTAAGACATACTAACCCCCTCTTGTTGGTATAATTCGTACAAACGATTTAGTACGGATTGTTGTTTGGAATAATGCCAATGATAATATTTATCTCCATAGACAAACTTATCCGCTTTACCACCAAATAACTGCCATAAGGCATTTTCAGGTGTTTTTGGCATTCGACTTAAAACGATTAATCGTATTAATCCAATCCCTAATTTAATGTCATAGACACCGTCTTGGATTTTTTGGAGACGAATATCATCACTTAGGTTGTGTGGATAACGAGTACTGACGGCATAAAGTTTAAAATCGGAAACGGGTAGTAAGTCATCCAAAGAGGGACTGATTTGTTTACGATAGTTGACATAATGCCCAATCAATTCGGAAAGTGCCCATTCATTGAGCGGCTCTCGTAAGGATTTATACGTTAATAAATTCTGAATCGGTAAAAAAATCGGTCAATGTCAATCCAAAAACGCGATGCCAGTCTATTTGTTTTGCCATATTCTACGATTTTGCCTTTATTTGTTCCTTGACAGGAATCCCTTCGAGACGTTCCTTGGGTGCTAACAAATGTAAATGTTCTCTCGTAAAATCTTCCCAAGTGTAAGGCATATTAACCCCCTCTAACTGGTATAAGTCATACAATTGATTCAAGGCGGCGAGTGAGTCATAATGTTAATCCAAAGAGACGATGCCAGTCAATTTTTGTTCCTTCGTCTGGTGGAACTTTAGTGCTAGACGTCATTTTTTTTATCCTTTTGTGTCAAAATGCACCGTCCGAAAACGCATTTTATAAAATACACTTTTATGTCAATTTAGTCAAGCTATTTAATGGCATTGACATGTCGGGTGGATATATATCTGGGGTTTGGGGCTTGGTTTTTAGCAGTGGGCAATTATATTGGTGGAGGCATGGGATAAAAAAAATTTGCTTTATAAATCGATATCCTCTAGTACAACTGATTGGCAACGGATTAAAATTAAGTTCAACAGATTTGCTATCGAGAGTCAAGGTTTTTATCCGTTTATTCCCCTAGTCCGTTGTACTAGATGGTTGGTTTGATTAAAAATAATCCCTGTACTTATTGATTTTGACTTATAATTTCTAGCTTGACAAAAAACAAAACTTAATGCTATATTCAGGACAACCAAAAACAAAAAAACAACACCCCAAAATTATGCTAACGCCCCAACAAAAAAAACTATTTCAACGCCTCTCAACAGATCGCCAACAAAACGCCAAAATACTCAAAAAAAGCGCCATGATCGGCATACAAACCGGAGTCATCGAAAAATATTCCGATCAAGCCCATTTCATTGACGAACTTCTACAAAACGCCGACGATGTCAAAGCCACTCATGCCAGATTTATTCTCAATCAAACCGGACTCATTTTCGCCCATAATGGCAGCATTCACTTCGGAATCACGGATCCACACACAGAGCCCGAAGACTTAGGGCATATTAACGCCATTACTTCCATTGGACAATCCAACAAACAAGACACACAAATCGGAAAATTTGGTCTCGGATTTAAAGCCGTTTTTCAATACACCCATGCACCAGAAATTTATGATCCCCCCTTTTGCTTTAAAATTGAAAACTTCATCGTGCCACGCCTACTCTCCCGCGATCACCCCAACAGACAAACAAAAGAAACCTTATTTTATATACCTTTTCATTCCCCAACCCAAGCATTTCCCCACATTCTCGAAAAATTAAAAAATCTCAACCACGCTCTCCTCTTTTTGAAATATTTAACCCAAATCACTTGGACAACGCCTCAAACTATTCAAAAAAAATATATTAAAACTATTAAACCCTTTTCTGACACAACCGCTCAAATCACCATTCAAGCACAAAAAACACAACATTTTCTCGTCTTCTCCGATCACGCACACAGTATTGCCTATCGTCTCTCTCAACCACAACCACAACCACCTACCCAAATATTATACGAACAACGCCTGCCCATCTACTGCTTTTTCCCCACCAAAGAAATCACCCCCCTTCGCTTTATCCTCCATGCCCCTTTTTTATTAACTGATAGTCGTGAAACCATTAAACAAAACGAAGGCTGGAATAAAAAACTGATTCAAGCGCTCGCACAATTAACCGTTGACAGCTTAAACCTGATCAAATCACTCAATATGCTCACAGAAGAATTTTTTAATGTATTACCCATAAATGAAGCCGACTTTCCTACTCAACATTTATTGAGAGCCCTTTATGAATCCGTTTTAACTCATCTACAATCCGACAAACCCTTTTTGCCCACCCAAAGTGGCGATTATACGACGCGAAATAATGCCTATTTAGCGGAAAATCCTGCCTTAATCAACTTATTAACTTCTGAACAATTAAGTCAACTCGTCAAAAATAAAAATGCACAATGGGTATTTCCACAAACCACAGCACCCACATTACGGCAATATGTCAAACATCACCTCATCAATCAAGCACTCAATTCAGATAAATTAGTACGATGTCTCACTAAAAGCTTTATCCAAGCCCAAACTGATGATTGGCTCATTCAACTCTATACTTATTTATTATTAGAAAAAGCCCATCAAAATGAATTACTCAAAACTAAACCCATTTTGCGACTCAAAAATGGCAAAATCGTTTCAGCCTACAATCGCGCTGGCAAAATACAAGTCTATTTTCCCACTGAACACCCATCAGACTATCCCACCCTAAAACCCTGTTTTGTCAAACATGAAAAATCATTACAATTTTTACAAGCACTCGGAATAGACAAACCTAAAGCTTATGAAGAAATTAAATTTCACATTTTGCCCAAATATCAACAAAATGGAGAAATAACGCCGGCGGAGATGCACCGAGATTTTCAAAAATTATTAACTTATTTTTTAAATTGTACATGGCGCCAAAAAAAAGAATATCTCAATCAACTCAAAAACCTAGCCTTTTGTCGTGTCCGCTATTTTGCAGACAATACAATAGCGCGTGTTGCGCCAGAACAAGTTTATTTTAAAACAGACAAATTAATAAACTATTTTAAGCAATTTCCCACCATTTATTTTTTAGAAAGCGAATTTTATCAAGCTTATGAAAAAAAACACCTAAAATCTTTTTTTAAAGCATTAGGCGTTGCCGACAAACCCAGACTGATTAAAATAAAACCCAACCTATCAGCACGCGCCGCCATACATCAAGGGCATTGTACGCATGACTATTATCATTTTTTGAAATATACTTATGACTATGACATTGAAGGCTTAAATGCCTTTATCAGCGATATGACACTCGAAAAATCAAAAAACTTATGGCATTTTTTAATCAAACTGATAAAAGACAATCAAGAACAAGATATTTTTAAAGGGCAATATCACTGGTTTTATCGACGCGACAGATATTATTATTTTGAAGCCAAATTTTTAAACACCTTACGACAAAACTCATGGCTTTATAATCACCATCACCGTCTTAAAGCGACAGAAATAAGTTTGCCACAATTGGCTCTCAATTATGATACGCATAGTGAGGCAGCTCAGATTTTAATAGAAAAATTAGAAATTCAATCGCTCAAAGCGCCGACAGGTAAACGGGCACAATTAGAAGAACAATTAGCACAAAAAATTGAGGCACTCGATCGGATTGAAATCTTAGAATCCAATCTTATTGAAACGGAAAAATATAGCATAAAATGGTTTAAGCTATTGTTAGAATTAGAATATTTACACAATCAGGCGCGCACCCGCATGGGCAAAAAAATGCGTCTCAAATTCAGCAAAATAGAGCCCAATTCAGAAAGGATATTGATCCTCAAAAATCCTACCCGCTATATTCCATCTACCCTAGAAGATATTGCAGATTTATCATTAGAACTCAATTTTGGCACAAAAACCCAAAATCTTATGATCGACATAATCAGCGTCAAAGAATCCAGCTTAGGTGCCCGACTCAAATTGCCAGCAAAAGGAATAGATTTCAAAAAAGTACAAAGTGCTGTGATTGAGATTAAAAATCCAAGCTTTTTATTAGAACATCTCAAAAAGCTATTTCGGCAACTACCTGATGAAGACAATTTACAAAGCAATTTAACGGAAAAAATTGAATTTATTTTTGGTCCACCGGGCACCGGAAAAACAACTTATTTAGCTCAAAAAAAAATATTGCCTTTGATGCAAAAAGATTTAAAAATCTTGGTACTGACACCGACGAATAAAGTAGCGGATGTTATAGTCAGAAAAATGATGCCGGAGACTGAATGGCTGATACGCTTTGGCGTGACTGGAGATAAAGAGATCGAAGCGGCAGGCTTATTAAAAGAAAAATCCTTTAAAATAAAACAACTCAAAAAATGCGTACTTGTCACCACGATAGCGCGATTTTTATATGATGGATTTAGCACTTGTAAACTCAAAGACTATAAATGGGATATTATCCTATTTGATGAAGCCTCAATGATTATGCTGGCACAAATAGCGTATGTACTTTATCAACAAAAGCATTGTCGTTTTATAGTGGCAGGCGATCCATTTCAAATACAACCCGTGGTGCTGGCTGATGCTTGGAAAGCAGAAAATATTTATAGCTTGGTTGAACTCAATAACTTTCAATCACCCCAAACGGTGCCCCATAATTTTCCAATCACTCGATTGACGACACAATATAGAAGCCTAGCACCGGTAGGCAAGTTATTCAGTCAATTTAGCTATTTTGGACTATTAGATCACCACCGCAAACAACGCATTGCACAATTGGAGGGATTTAATGAAATTACACTGATAAAATTTCCAGTGAACCCATTTAATAACATTTATCGTTCACAACGCATAGACGGTGGTGGTGCCTATCACATTTATTCGGCGATTTTGACGGTTGAATTGGCACTTTTTTTGTCGAAACAAACGGCGTGTCAAATAGGGATCGTTTGCCCCTATATGACACAAGCGACATTAGTCGAAAAAATGATAGCGGCGCAACAAACAGAGCCAGAAAAAATTGTCACTGGCACAGTACACCGCTTTCAAGGGGATGAATTTGATATTATTTTAAATTTATTCAATGCCCCTCCTCAGATTAGTCCAAATATATTTTTGAATAAACAAAATATATTAAATGTAGCGATAAGTCGCGCCAAAGATTATTTGATTATGATTATTCCAGACATTGAGGGATTAGACAAGATAAAACGATTGGAGACGATTCTGAAAGGAGATGAATTCAAGCCTTATTTTCAAGAATTTTCGGCGGCGGAGATAGAAAAGATTATTTTTAAGCAAAGCAATTATATTGATGAGAATGCGTTTATTGTGCCTCATCAAAAGGTGAATGTTTATGGTAAGGCAGTCAAAAAATATGAAGTTAGGATGGATGATAAGGCGGTTGATATTTTGTTGGGTGTTTAGGAGTCCAAGATTTATCTTGGACGTCCAAACTAAAATTCAAGACTAAGCACTCGGACAGCAAAATCAAGGATACCGATTGTGCCCCCTTCCATTTAGCCATATCGCCTTGTTCAAACTGACAATTATTTAGGCTGGCATCCTTTTTTTTATTCCACGATAACTGCTTAAAACCGGATAATCGAAGAGCATACCAGTAGATTCGACGTATTTTACTATGTTGTATACCATATTAATCTTCATGTTCGTGACAATCCCAAAAAATGATGTCCAAAGCTAAAGCTTTGGACTCCAAAAAACCGTGAACTATCTCATGAAGATTGAATTAATCTCCCCTCTTTTTTGACTATTTTATCTATCAATCTGTTTTGTGATTGATCGGCTAAAACAACATCTATTTTTTGATCTCCTATTAGAGATTTAAGTAGAACTAAAAAATCTATTCTTTTTTTAACGCCATCCACCACTCGATTTTTTGACAATATATATAAGTCAATATCTCCGCCGGTTCTGGAATGGTCAATTCTACTGCCAAACAGATAAATTTTTGAATTGGGAAAAAACAATTCTTTAGCCTTTAAAATCGCTAAAATCTGATTTTTCGAGAGTCTCATAAAATCGGTTTATCTCAATTTTGGTATCTTTATATATGTTTGAATACAGATTGGTTTTAATATAATCTAAAATTTCTTTAAATATATGAATAATTTCCAAACCTTTGGTTTCAAACAGGTAATTTAGAAGTTCTATGTCACTATTTATATCATCTAAATATTCGTGAGTCAGAGAATTTCTAATTTCTCTCATTGTTTGCCAATCAATATTATCAGCGATAACACCATATTTTTTCATGGTATTTAAGATTTCCAAAATTGGCTTATTAAAAACCTCCGTTTCGCCTAGATTTGCGACTATAGATTTAAAAAGCTTAGTTCCCATATCATCTTGTAGTTTTTGAAATCTATAGACGAATTGATCGATATGTTCTATCTCTTCGTCAGATAGATTGTGATATTCTGAAGTAGTCGTTAAGGGAAAAAAATCATTCATTTTCCCTCTTGCATATAAGATTCTATGGGAGTGTCTGATTGCTAGACGATCTTAGTTTTCGGCGAGCCTTTGAGATAGAAAACATTACAAAGGACTGTTTTACGCTTACTTTTCAAGCCAAAATATATGGGCTTTGAGCCTTTTTAAGGCAATTTTGAAAATCAAGGCAAAATCGAAAATGCTCGTCAATTTGCGCTTTGTGTGAAAATCTTCTTTTGTACAAGTGGATTATAGACCATTATGTACTTAGGATTATAATGTATTTTGGAGTCCAAAGCTTTAGCTTTGGACGTTGATCCGCAATCGATGAAAACGATAAAAAGTCTTTCTGTGCAAGCCTTAAATAGCAAAGTAGAAGAAGATTTGAAAATCTTTAGTCAACATAAGATTCCTTTGCGTAAATAAAACTTTTTTTTATCGTTCCCACGCGAGCTAAACTGCAATCGGAGATTTATCTTGGACGTCCAAAATAAATTTTGGACTCCTAAATCTGAATAGTTGTTGACAACGCGAAAAAGCTGTATATAATACACTCAGCTTGAATGTACGTCTCATGTTTATGCACACCACTTTGATGTCCGGTTTTTTTTTATCCTCGTCAGGTTTTTCATAACTAATAGCAACACTTCTAGCAAAATGGCCTTTTCAAAAGGCTTTAATTACTATTCAATTTTTTAGGATATAATTATGTCTACTACTACCGGTACGGTTAAATGGTTTAACGAATCCAAAGGTTTTGGCTTTATCGAGCAAGAATCTGGTCCCGATGTATTTGCCCACTATAGCGCTATCTCTGGCTCGGGTTTCAAAACCTTGGCTGAAGGCCAGAAGGTCGAATTCACTGTGACTCAAGGACCAAAAGGTCCCCAGGCAGAGAATATCGTAGCTGTCTAATTTGTTGGTGATCGGGTTTGCAATGAAATGCAGGCCATATTTTGGTGAAAGGGCGGGGCCTTGGAGGTCTTGCCCTTTTTTTTTTGTACACAGGACAATCGCCTTGAGCCAAATCGCATTTTCATCCCTTAAACTACATCCTGCCCTGCTTAAAAATATTTCATCCCTTGGTTATCAGGCCATGACGCCCATACAGGCGCAGAGTCTGCCCTACATTCTCGATGGCAAAGATGTCATTGCTCAGGGCAAAACAGGATCGGGAAAAACCGCTGCGTTCGGCCTGGGACTGTTGGAAAAGCTCAATGTCAAGCACTTTCGCGTGCAATCACTGATACTTTGTCCTACCCGGGAATTGGCCGATCAGGTTGCGAAAGAAATTCGTAAACTGGGCAGAGCTATTCATAACATCAAGGTGCTAACCCTTTGCGGTGGTATGCCGTTCGCTCCTCAGATGGGCTCATTGGAGCACGGTGCTCATATCATTGTGGGGACGCCGGGACGAGTTGAAGATCATCTGCGTAAAGGCACACTCAGGCTGGACAATTTGAGTACTTTTGTGCTAGATGAAGGAGATCGTATGCTTGATATGGGCTTTCAGTCTGCGCTGGATGCCATCATTGAGCATGTACCCGCTAAGCGTCAAACTTTGTTGTTTAGTGCAACTTTTCCCGATCAAATTCAGTCCATTGCTAAGCGCATCATGAGTCGTCCGGTGATGGTACAAGTGGCCTCGACCCATGAGAGTGCCACTATTCAGCAACATTTGTACAAGGTTGATGATAATCAACAGCGTTTAACTGTGGTGCGCCTGTTGCTTTTACAATATCGCCCCGAATCGGCGGTTGTGTTTTGCAATACTAAACGGGAAACTCAGGACGTAGCCGACGAGCTATGCCGTCACGGTTTTAGTACGTTGGCATTGCATGGTGATCTGGAACAAAGAGATCGCGATCAAACGTTGGTGCAGTTTGCCAATAAAAGTGTGTCTGTGCTGGTTGCGACTGATGTGGCGGCTCGCGGTTTGGACATTGATGCCCTAGACGCGGTTATCAATTATCACATCGCTCACGAGACTGAGCTGCATGTTCACCGTATCGGGCGCACAGGGCGAGCCGGCAGCAAGGGCATTGCTTATACTTTATATAATGAAAAAGAAACTTATAAGATCGCCCGACTGGAGGAGTATCTTAATCAGTCTATTGATACGGCGCCCTTGCCACCAGTCAGTTTGTTGGAAAAGCCCACTTATAATCCGCCCATGGCAACTTTACAAATTGACGGCGGCAAAAAGCAAAAAGTGAGACCAGGCGATATTCTGGGGGCGCTCACTGGGGAAAACGGGATTGCCGGAAAAGAGGTTGGAAAAATTGATATTTTTGATAATTGGGCTTATGTGGCAGTCAGTCGGGACGCGACTAAACCGGCACTCAAAAAATTGGGAGATGGAAAGTTGAAGGGGCGTTCGTTTCGGGTGAGGCGAGTGGCATAATATGAAAATATGGGTAGATGCAGATGCTTGCCCGGTGTCTCACAAAAAGATTTTGTTTAGGGCGGCTGAGCGTACTGGGGTGCAGGTGACGCTTGTGGCTAATCAGCTTATACGTGTACCAACGTCGTGCTATATTAAATTTATTCAAGTCAATTCTGGTTTTGATGTCGCTGATAATGAGATAGTTAAAAGGGTTGGCGTTGGTGATCTTGTCATCACAAGTGATATTCCTTTGGCGGCAGAAGTGGTTGAAAAAGGAGCTTATGCTTTGGATCCTCGCGGAGAGTTGTATTCAGTTGAGAATGTTAAGGCGCGTCTAAATATGAGAGATTTTATGGAGATGCTACGATCTAGCGGAATTGATACAGGTGGTCCGTCGGCGCTAAGCCAAAGTGATCGGAAATCTTTTGCGAGTCAGCTAGAGAAATTTTTATCCAAATAGTCCAAGATAAATCTTGGACTCCTAAATCCCACTAAACTCCTAAATCCCACTAAACACCGCATATTCTCCCACTTGGCAGTCGCCTAAATGAGGCAATAGTTGTGCCGGGGCGGGTAATTTGGGTTGCACACGCAATAAGAGTTTGTGCAATTCCTTTGCCGGTGTGTCACATAATACGATAACTAAATTTTCTTCGCCCAATGAGGGTCCCACTGTCATTTCGGGTACGCTGTAGGGAAATTGCTCAACCAATAAGGAGTCTTTATATTCTTTTATTGGGTACAAAAATTGTAATTCTCCCTTGGCGCCCAGTCCAAATATTGTCAGTGCCTTTAAGTTTTCCGAGCCATTTCCTGGCGAGATCGTAAAATGTAAAAATGTCCCTTTTTGATGCAATTTATCTCCTTCGAGTAGCTCAATACGGATCGGTTTTAGGCGCATATCAAATTGTGTCGCTAAGGTTTTCAGTAGGCGTACTTTGTCTATGACGGGTTGCCAAGCGTCTCTCTTTGAGAGCGTGGTGATTTTGTCGCCGGTTTGATTGAAGACTTCTATTTGTCGCGCTTTTTTCACAAAACGTAAGTCAAAGCCTTGTTTGACGCGCCGTATATGTTTTAAGTTATCGGGTACTCTAGCATTTTCTACTGCGATGGCTATATCAATGCCATTAAGTTAAGGGCAACCATAAAGGATTGCCCCTACAGGAGACGTTATTTTTCGTAGGGGCGGGTGTAGGGGCAATCCCTTGTGGTTGCCCGCCCCTACGCCAATGGCATTGATGGCTATATCGGGGTATTAAAGGTGAGGTTTTAGGTTTAGGCGATTGTGGTGCCGGTGCTAATTTGAAGACGGAGATTTCTTGATCATTTTGCGGCAATAGCTTGGGGTTTTGCACCTTGTTCATGTGAGTGCTGACTTTTTGGCTTAAAAAATGATCGAGTTCGTCACGTTCTAAACGCCCATTTTGATTGCCATCCGCTTTGCCACTGATCGCTTGTGCAAAAAACCAACTTAATGCGCCATGATATTTGTTATTTAAGACGGTTTCTGGTACTTGTAATTTGTCTTTGTTGACAGCGGTGATCAGGGTGACGTGGCTATGGTGTTTGCCTTCATCGCTTTTGGGTAGCCTGGAAATGCCTCGAATATTCCAAAATCCACTGGAGCGATAACTAAGCGATTGTCCAGCATTTGAGCGCACCATGCCGCTGGAATGACAGGCATCAATCAGGACTAATATTTTGTAATTACTGGCTTGTTTAAAAAAGTCCATATAATTCGTCATCTGTGAGACGCCCTCCGATAGTTCCGTCAAAATCATGAAATATCAAGTTTTCATCTTTGCCATCCTTTTCACCCCTTGGCGCCTTATCGGGTTCTTGTCCGCCATGTCCAGCGAATGTTAATATTAAGGTATCCCCCGGCTGGGCTTTTTTGAGCATGTTTCGCCATGCTTTAAGGAATGCGTTACGAGTTGCTTTCTTATTGAGTAAGACGCGATCATTAGGTAATTTTACCCCTGCTTGGCGCAAGGCATCTCTTAGTAATTTGGCATCATTAACGGCACCTTTTAGTGTGTTTATGTCAGGGTGTTGATATTGATCGATGCCGATGACTAAGGCGTGCTGAGTGGGTGCCACTCTTCAGAATCTCGTGGGCTCGGCTTGAACGCTCACTGCAAAAAGACATAAAATTAGTAGATAGTTGTGTGTATTCATAATATTGGCTCATTAAAAATTTGTTTCGGGAAATTGTACCTCATTCCCGAAACAACGACAAATACGTCCAAAATAAATTTTGGACTCCTACGCTTGCCTTCTTCGGTGAAGGTATAACGATTATCTTTTAATAGGGTTTCTATCCGTTTTTTGGAGTCGGAGTCGGTTTGACAAGCGTGAAGATGCGCCTCTAAGCTGAGGGGAAAGCTTCAGAGGAAAATGTTTTTGCGGTACTTATGCAAAAACTTTTTCCTCTGAACTTGTTTGTGGTATGTCTCGCCCAAGCCATTCCAGGCTTCTGAAAAGTCGGGACCTAAGGCGATGGCTTTTTTGTAGTGGATAATGGCTTGGGTGTATTTGCCTTTATCTTCGAGAAGTGAGCCATAATAATTCTGGGCTTCTGGCATTTCTGGGCAATTTTCTATTGCTATTTTTACTAATAGCTTTTCTCTTTGATAGGCGTGACTTTGGTGATGTAAGTCGTAGGCTTGGTAAAGTGTGTCGGCGGCGTAGTCGCAGTCGAGAGCGGCACTGTTTTGGGATAGGCTCAGGATAAGCGGTAGTAATAGTTTGTTTTTCATGTTGTTTCCTTTTATTATTAGGATGTGTATTGCAAACTTTCTATCAGCTCTTTATTACTTTTAAGTAAGGAATTTACCATGCTACTCATATCCGTCTGTTTGACAGTTGCTAGCTTTTTGATAAAGTCTGATAGGTCCGGTTCAAGATAAATAGGTAAGTTAAATTCGGCATTTGGGTGATAAAATTTGCCTCTTTCTCCTTGAGAGAAATCATATTCATTTTTCATAATATTCACCATCAATATTGTTTGGCTTCTGATTTTGTTGCTTTTCTTGCCGATATAACTCGAATTTGATAACCTGATTGATCTATAGCTTTGGCGGTATGGGATACGATAAGTAAAACACCGCTACCATCAAGCCCAATAGTAATCCATCTTTCTTCATTTTCACTGTGATCTTCATCAAAAGTGGAAATGGCATTTGGATCACGAAATATTGTTGTCGCTCGTTCAAAAGTGACTTTGTGTTTACGAATATTTCGTTTTGCTTTTTCTGGATCCCATTCAAAATTATAGCGCATATGCGTTCCTTCAGCTAGTAAGGATATTTTTTTCCAACGGATTTCTCTTGCCCAAACCGAAGGTGGGCTCCTAATCTCACCATAGATTAGTACAACTAATTAATAAATAAACTAAGGAACGTGCATGTAATAAAGACTAAACCTGCCATGCAATAACTACAAGGATTGTATTTAATAATGGATAAGTCAAAACCAGTATTGACTATTTTTTTTGCGGTGTCAAGAAAACCCTTGAATCGCTGATTAGACGGATTACGCGGATTGCGCGGATTAAAATCATACCGATTAAAAACTTGCTATAAGCGTGAGTCAATATTTTTGGGTGCTTTTTTTGTTTTAAATCCGTGCAATCCGTGTCATCCGTAAAATCCGTGATTCAAGGGTTTATTCTCGCGCAAAGACAAAATCTTTAAATCCCCCGGGCGCGTGCAACACGGGCACTTGTTGTCCCTCAGTCAAATACTCTATCTGATTGGACAAATAAGCATCCAATTCTTTGATTTTAATCTGCTTATCTCCGTTCATATCGGCTTTACCCTTCATTCCTTGGAGCAAGGCATAAGTAAATACGCCATGTTTCAATTCTTGCAATTCTTTGGCAAAACTGCTGCTATCGGTGGCACTGATGACGACTATGCTGGAATTTGCACTGTCGTTGACTAAACGCGAGTTAAAGGCATTTCCAGAATGGCAGGTGTCGATTAATAATATCCGTCGTCCTTGGGTTTCTTGCATAGCGTCTTGCAATACGCGCCATTTGATGACGCTGGATTTTCGCCAACGATTCCGACGTAGTCTGGCTTCGCGGGGCAAAAAGTAGTATTGTCCGTCTTCGTTGACGCCATGTCCGGCTAAAAATAATACGACGGTGTCATTTTGACCAGCCTCCCTAAATATGTCGAGAGCATCTTGAATATTGTCAGCAGTGGGGGCTTCGTCAGCGCCGTCTGCTAGGAGAATACTATGCACTTTTCGATAGGCTTTGCCTTGTTGGGCGAGTAGGGCGCGGTGCAAGGCGTGGGCATCGGCGGCGGCGTAGTGTAAGTCGAGGTTATTTTCTTTATAGTCACTGACGCCTCAAGCGACTAAATATAAGTCTCCTAGTTTTTGGCGACGATAGCCGGCATAATAGATTTGCCATTCCTCAGAGGTTTGTCCGATGCGGTTTTTGGCGATTATGCGTATTTGGTTGTTGCCTTGTTCTAAGGATACTTTGATGGTTTTTCGGTAGTGATCGCGGCGGCGCGGTAGTAGGACTTTGCCCCGTGTGATGATGAGTTTGTCATTGATGTAGATTTCTATGTCTTTGACGGGGTTGTTGTTAGAGGCGAAGCTGATATCTAAGGTAATTTGACGATGACGGGTGCGACTTTGATTTTTGGGTGAGAGTATTTCAAATTGAGGTGGTTTGCCCTTTTGGAGTTGGGCTAGGGTGAATTGGGTACGTTTGGCTTTGGCGAGGGCTTGTTTGAGGGCGCCTAAACGAATGGTGTTGGCGATGATGTCTGGTCGATAGAAGTTGTCACGCAGTTGTGCGCCAATAAAGTAGTCGGCGGCTTTGTCGATGCCTCGGTTGATTTGCCAGCCTATCATGTTGTCGCCGTTGGGGGAGGCGGTATAGTGTCCGCTGGGTGTCCAGGCGACCCATTCACCGTCGTTGCCTTGGTTGAGGGTGAGTAGGGGCTCAAAGCTTTGGCGGTTCCAGAGGCGGACGGTTTGATCCCAACTTGCAGAAGCGAGTAGGCGTCCGTCGGCTGAGACGGCGACCGCCCAGACATCGCCTGTGTGTCCGATGTAGGAGCCGAGTTTGGTGCCGGCGCGGTTGTAGGCGGTGAGGACTCCGTTGGATCCGCCGCTGATGATCGTTTGTCCGTCGGGGGTGAAGGTGTAAGCCCAGTGTCCATAGCCATCGGTAGGTCCTCGTTCAATGCTGGCTTGGGTGCGGTTGTTGTGGCGGATTATATGGTATTCCAAGGGTTCACGATTGGTGGGGCTGATTCGTTTAGAGGTTTTCCCCCAAGCCAGATTTTTTCCATCCTTGGAAAATCCCACCGCCCAAGTACTGGCTCTGACGCCGACTAGGCGCTGTTTGAGTTTGCCATCGCGCAATCTCCATATCTGAATTCCGCTATCATTGCCGCCACCCGTCGCCGCCCAGCGCCCATCGGGACTGATGGCGGTTGCCAGTACGATGTTGTCATGGCCTTTGTACAACGGATTTGGGGAGTAAGGGCAACCACAAGGGATTGCCCCTACAGAGTAAGGGCAACCACAAGGGATTGCCCCTACAGAAGAATTCACGGCTGCGGAGATAGAAAAGATTATTGTCCCGATCCTCCAAGATAACTACGGAAGATCTTGAGGGATCTTGGACTCCTCACTCGTTAATGCTTGAGTTTGGATAAGTATTCTTCAATTTCCTTGACAGGAATCCCTTCAAAACGTTCCTTGATAGGAATCCCTTCAAAACGAAAATCTTTCCTAAAATATTCCCAAGTGTAAGGCATATTAACCGTCTCGTGTGGTATAAGTCATACAATTGATTCAAGGCGGCGAGTGAGTCAGGACAGTGCCAATGATAGTGTTCATTTCCATAAGTAAATTTGTCGCCTTGTCCACTAAATAAATGCCAAATCGCATTCTGTTGAGATTTAGACATTCGGCGAGTGACAATAAGCCGTATTGGGTGGAGGGCTAATTGAATTTCATAAACACCCTCTTTGATTTTTTTGATTGTAACCGTTTTGCCTAATTTATGTGGATAACCTGTACTCACAGCATACAATTGAAAGTCTGAAACAGGTAATAAGTTGTTTAAAGATGGACTTATTTGTTTTCTATAATTGACATAATGCCCAATTAACTCTTCAATTGCCCAAGCATCTAGTGGTTCTCGCAATGATTTATACGTTAATAAATTGTGTTGAGACAGATTTTCTAATCCATCGGGTAATTTTTCAATAGGATTCCCTATATTTTTGTCAATAATTACCACGTCCAAGTATTTTTTTTTGAGAGATAATTCTTTTTCTAATTTAACTTCATAATTGGAGTTAGTAAATAAGTCGGTTAATGTTAATCCAAAGAGACGATGCCAGTCAATTTTTGTTCTTCGTCTTGCGACGCTGGAACTTTAGTGCGAGACTTCATTTTTTTTTATCCAAAGTTAGTGATAATTTTTAATGATTTTGTGTCAAAATGCACCCGCGTTGTATAAATTACACTTTTATGTCAATTTAGTCAAGCTATTTCATTCATTCCCACAGCGTATTAATCTCAAGCCATATTAGTGATAAACACGTAACGAAGTCTCGCTAATCAGTTCATAATAACTACATGGATTGTATTTAATAAAGGATAAGTCAAAATCAAAACCAACCCATTGCTTTGTTGTTTGATTCGTTGTTTACCATTCGTTGTACTCACCGAGAAAATTTTTGGCTTGAGTTTTTTTTGGTTTTGACAAATCCCTGCTTAAATATAATCCCTGTAGTTATTTGTTTTTTGTGTCAAGGGGCGAGAGCCAAGGAGAGCCAAGGATTTAATCCGTTGACTCCCCGAATCCGTTGTACTAGACTTTAGAGCCGTTGTACTAGACATAAATAATAACTACAAGGATTGTATTTAAAAAAGGATAAGTCAAAACCGCAATAACTACAAGGATTGTATTTAAGAAAGGATAAGTCAAAATCAAAACCAACCCATTGCTTTGTTGTTTGATTCGTTGTTTACCATTCGTTGTACTCACCGAGAAAATTTTTGGCTTGAGTTTTTTTTGGTTTTGACTTA
>JSZA02000119.1 GCA_000785145.2 Candidatus Thiomargarita nelsonii | reverse complement strand
GTTGGGCGTCCCGCCACTTCGTTGCGCGGGCAACCACAAGGGATTGCCCCTACCCACCCTACATAATCTTCTTTTATTTCAAATACTTAAATACTTATGTCTAAGAGAGTGCGCTTCGCTAAGGGAACGATAAAACTTGTCTAACTTAAAGTGTAAGTACTGAACCATGATACGAAGTCAGCGAAGCTAATTATCGGAGATATTGGAGTCCAAAGCTTTAGCTTTGGAAATATACGTCCAAAGCTAAAGCTTTGGACTCCAAAATACCTTTAAAAACGCCAAAAAGGGCCTGCATTTTTTTCAAGCTTCGCCTCTGGAGCGGGTAAAATTTGGCGAAGATATTTTTGAATACCGTGCTCTTGATTCCAATTTTTTGGGTATCCCAAAGAAACTTCTTCAAAACGCACACCATCTCTATAATCGGTGGCACGCAAATGTAGATGACCAGAAACCACCACAGAGGCGCCAAAACGAATATGCCAATTTTCGGTACGTCGCGTACCACACCAAATGGAAAAGCGCGGTACTTTGAACAATCTGACTAAATCCTGTCGCAATGGATAGTGGTTAATTAAAACCAGTGGCGCAGGCAATTGTTGCAATCTTTGTTCTGAATATTCACATCTGGTATGGCACCACTCCGAGCGGGATGCGTATGGTATTGGATTGAGATAATATTCATCTGTACAGACAACTCCCGTTTCTTCTGCCCACGCTAAGGCTTTTTCTGGCGAAATATGTTCGGGGCGAAAGCTGTAATCATATAATAAAAAGAGTGGCACTAAATAGTGATTTCCGCCCTCACCTTGCCATAATGGATAAGGATCTTCAGGGGTTAAAACGCCAAAGTCATGGCAGACTGATACCAATTGTTGATACTTTTCTTCTCCTTTGATACCATCCCGCCCTGTCCAAAGTTCATGATTGCCCGGTACCCATAATAATTGGGCAAAGCGTTGGGTTAAGTGGGCTAAGGCAAAGCGTAAATATTCAAGGGAACTGCAAATATCTCCAGCAATAATTAACCAATCTTCGGGAAAAGCTGGCAAGGCTTTAAGGGCTTCGCGGTTGATTTGATGATCAATATGTAAATCACTGATTGCATATAATTTCATAAATAGTCTCAGTACAGGGATTTCATCCTGAATACGCTCATCGAGCCGACATAAGTTTTTTTAAGGAGTCCAAGATTTATCAAGGAAGTCTCGTCCAAAATAAATTTTGGACTCCTGAGCCTTAGGAGTCCAAGATTTATCTTGGAAGTCTCGTCCAAAATAAATTTTGGACTCCTGAGACTTAGGAGTCCAAGATTTATCTTGGAAGTCTCGTCCAAAATCAATTTTGGACTCCTGAGCCTTAGGAGTCCAAGATTTATCAAGGAAGTCTCGTCCAAAATCAATTTTGGACTCCTGAGCCTTAGGAGTCCAAGATTTATCTTGGAAGTCTCGTCCAAAATCAATTTTGGACTCCTGAGACTTAGGAGTCCAAGATTTATCTTGGAAGTCTCGTCCAAAATCAATTTTGGACTCCTGAGCCTTAGGAGTCCAAGATTTATCAAGGAAGTCTCGTCCAAAATCAATTTTGGACTCCTGAGCCTTAGGAGTCCAAGATTTATCTTGGAAGTCTCGTCCAAAATCAATTTTGGACTCCTGAGCCTTAGGAGTCCAAGATTTATCTTGGAAGTCTCGTCCAAAATCAATTTTGGACTCCTGAGCCTTAGGAGTCCAAGATTTATCAAGGAAGTCTCGTCCAAAATCAATTTTGGACTCCTGAGCCTTAGGAGTCCAAGATTTATCTTGGAAGTCTCGTCCAAAATCAATTTTGGACTCCTGAGACTTAGGAGTCCAAGATTTATCTTGGAAGTCTCGTCCAAAATCAATTTTGGACTCCTGAGCCTTAGGAGTCCAAGATTTATC
>JSZA02000059.1 GCA_000785145.2 Candidatus Thiomargarita nelsonii | reverse complement strand
TGCGCGAATTGGGCACCTAAAAAACCAGCGCATAAGCCCGCGAGGGTATAACTGCCGATGCGCCCTAAATTATAACTTAATAGATAAGGCAATAAGCGAAAAAATGATTGACGGACATTGTCTGATAAATTCATCGTCAATAATCCAACAATGCCACCACACATGCCAATACAGTGCGCCGAGCCTAATAGCCCTGCAAGAAAAGCTGATAATAAAGTTAATTCTGTCATAATTTTGGACGTCCAAGATAAATCTTGGACTCCTTTTTTGTCATTGGCAAACGCACCGATTTCAACAATCGCCAATCATCCCCAGTCAGTTGTACTGTCCAAGTACCGACAATTAAATCTGGTAAGGATGCTTGATAGCCATTATCACTGATTCGCTCCAATGGCACAGTTTTATCGAATCCGGAACGGGTATGATGATTAAAATGGATGACGATTTGATGAGGCAATTTGTAATCAGAATTGGCGTTGAGAGACAAATGGAGCCTATGACGCTCAAAATGTAAAGTCGCTTCTAATCCGTGACGCGCCAAAGTGCGATTAATTTCTAAGCCTTGTTTATAGTAATCATCTACGACTAAGCCATCATTTGATGCGATAGCAAGATAAATAGTAAACAGTCCACCAATAACGGCGGATGCGGGAAAGAGAATGAGTAACCAGACAAAAGGTTCACGATACCAAGGTTTTTTTCTTATTGGGATGCTGGTTAAGCATTGCTCTTCCAACTTGGCTCCAGGACATGAGTGCCATTTTATCGGGAGATGGTTCGTCACTTGGAAAAATGGCTTGTTGATGAAGTAAAAGCACGTCCACCAAGTACGAAATCATTTGTGCGTCTATTTCATCACTGGTTTCTTTGTATTGCTCTGTATCTCGGTTCACATATGCTTCAATCATTTTACAACTATCACCTTCAGTAGTAAACCTAACAACATAGATGCAGAACCCCGTCCAACTGCGATGAAAGTATAGTCTCTCATTCTCCCAATAAATAAACCATTTGTCCTCCATTTCTTCAGGTACAACTCCTCTGCGGATACGCTTCATTTCTTCTGGCGAGAAAGTGCGGTCCAAGCTAATGGTGGTTTTCTTTGATGGGAGTGCCTCTGTTTTCCAGTTCGTTGCTTTAGCTAATGTCATTTGTATTTTGCCTAAGGCGCACCTGCCGCTATTCCGCTACGCTGAATAGCGGTCAGATGCAATGCCTTGTTATGTTGTGAGCTTAGTAAGTAATCAGTCTTAACTTAATGGGATTGAGGTAAGCATGGATAAGTCAAAACAATAAGTTAACTCAAGTATTGACTATTTTTTTTGTGGTGTCAAGGGAGCAATGTCATATCGTGCGGATTTAGCCTTGTTTAAGCTGCTCAACAAACAACCCTATTTGAGCCGGCACCAAAGGAAATTTAGTTATCATATCATTGGGAAGACGCGGAGCGTCAATGCCATTAAGTTAAGACTAAATTTGATAGTTTCGGGAAATCCGCGGAGCGAAATTCCCGAAACAACCAATTTGAGCCGGCACCAAAGGAAATTTATCATATCATTGGGAAAAGGCGTTGAAAATATCAATTTAGGGATTCATATTGATCGTTGCGCCCTCCCCACGCTTGCCACTACTTGGACTATGGGATTTTCCAAGGATGGAAAAACGCTGGGGGGAAAACAATACAATAAGGAGACAAAACAAATGTTATTTGCTAAGAAACTGAGCCTTGCGCTTGTTCTCATAACAAGTATGCTAGGGCTTGCTAAAGAGTGCTATGCTGGTAATATTACTGGTACTGTGACGGACACAGCTGGAAATCCTTTGGAGAATATTGGGGTGACAGCTTTCCATTGGATAGGCTGGTGGGAGGTGGTTAACTCTGACTCGACAGATGCTGCCGGTAATTATGATATTGGTGCTTTGGAGACCGAGAATTATCGCGTTAGATTCGAGGATAGCTCTGGGATTTATGCCTTTGAACATTACGACGATGCGCTGGATCTTGACAGTGCCACGAACATTGCAGTCACAGCCGGCACGACCACCCCTAACATCAATGCCGAGTTGGCTTTGGCAGCTCACATCACCGGCACGGTGACGGACAGTGCTGGAAATCCTTTAGGGAATATCGGCGTTATAATTTTACGTTGGAACGGCAGTGCGTGGAACTGGATTGGGGAGGTTTTGACTGAACCCAGCTCAGGCAACTATGAGGTTGGCGGTTTAAATAGTGGTACTTATCATCTGAGGTTCAGGGATCAGTCTGGGACTTATATCCCCGAATATTATGACGATGCGCCAGATCAAGAGAGTGCCACAGATATTGTCATAACCGTAGGCACGACCACCCCTAACATCAATGCCCAGTTGGCTTTGGCAGGTCACATCATGGGCACAGTGACGGACAGTGCTGGAAATCCTTTAGAGGGGATTCGAGTTACAGCTTACCGTTGGAACGGCAGTTGGTGGGACTGGGTTTGGGATGCTTCGACTGCGCCCAGTTCAGGCAGCTATGACATTGGCGGTTTGGATAGCGGTAGTTATCACGTTCAATTCAGGGATCAGTCTGGGACTTATGTCAGCGAGTATTACGACGATGCACCTGGTCAAGAGAGTGCCACAGATATTGCCGTAATAGCCGGTATTACCACTCATGGCATTGATGCACAATTAGCGTTGACTGCTTCTTACATCACCGGCACGGTGACGGACAGTGCTGGAAATCCTTTAGAGGAAATTGAAGTTGTCGCTTACCGTTGGAACGGCAGCGGGTGGGACTGGATTGAGGCTGTTTCGACTGAACCCAGCTCAGGCAACTATGAGATTGGCGGTTTAAATAGTGGTACTTATCATCTGAGGTTCAGGGATCTGTCTGGGACTTATATCACTGAGTATTACAACGATGCGCCAGATCAAGAGAGTGCCACAGATATTCTCATAACCGTAGGCACGACCACCCCTAACATCAATGCCCAGTTGGGTTTGGCAGCTCACATCACTGGCACGGTAACGGACCTCGCTGGAAATCCTTTATGGAATATTAATGTGACAGCTTACCGTTGGAACGGCAGTTGGTGGAGCCAGGCTAACAATGTTTCTACCGATACTGTAGGCTACTACTCACTTGGCTCACTGACTACAGCTAGTTATCGCGTCGGCTTCACCTCACCTTCCGGGGCTTGTGTCACCGAGTATTATGATGATGTGCCGATAATTAGCAGCGGCACGGATATTGCCATAACGGAAGGCGTGACCACGTCTAACATCAATGCAGTACTGGCCTGTTTCTCCACAAATGATGTTATTATCGACTTCGGTGCTTTATATGGCCTGTGGATGTGGATGAATAATGACAGTTGGAGTTCCCTGCATTCGCTTTCTGCCGAGAGCATGGTAACAGGAGACTTAGACTGGTCTGGTCAATACGAAGTCATTATCGACTTTGGCAGCCAATATGGTATTTGGGTGCGGATGAACAACAGCACTTGGGTCAAATTGCACAACTTATCGCCGGAGAGCATGGTGACAGGAGATATAGACGGTAGCAGTCAAGACGATGTGATTATCGACTTTGGCAGCCAATATGGTATTTGGGTGCGGATGAACAACAGCACTTGGGTCAAATTGCACAACTTATCGCCGGAGAGCATGGTAACGGGAGATATAGACGGTAGCAGTCAAGACGATGTGATTATCGACTTTGGCAGCCAATATGGTATTTGGGTGTGGCTGAACGACAGCACTTGGGTTCAATTGCACAACTTATCGCCGGAGAGCATGGTGATGGGAGATATAGACGGTAACGGTCAATACGATGTCATTATCGACTTTGGCACCGGTATTTGGGTGTGGCTGAACAACAGCACTTGGGTTCAATTGCACAACTTATCGCCGGAAAGCATGGTGACGGGAGATATAGACGGTAGCAGTCAAGACGATGTGATTATCGACTTTGGCACCGGTATTTGGGTGTGGATGAACAACGGCACTTGGGTTCAATTGCACAACTTATCGCCTGAGAGTATGGTGACGGGAGATATAGACAGTAATGGTCAAGACGATGTGATTATTGATTTTGGTGCCCAATATGGTATTTGGCGGTGGATGAACAACAGCACTTGGGTTCAATTACACACTTTATCGCCAGAGAGTATGGTGACGGGGAACATAGATGGCTTGCGCTCTAGCGGTGGGGCAGACAACACGATGACAGAGTTACCGGCTCCATAACAGGATTTTAAGGCACTTGGAATCCAAAGCTAAAGCTTTGGACTCCAACAACTAGGTTTTTTCTCGTTCCCACGCGGAGCAAAAATGCCATTAAGCCTGTCCCGACCTTAGGAGGGATCTAAGACAAACCGGAGCAGGTTGCCAAAACCTCGTAGGTTAATTTAGTTTACAACGACCTGCGAGGTATGGGTCTCCTCGTCGGTCTGATTTGGGGGGCGTTATCTTAATGGCATTGACCCTATATATACTACCACCGCGCAAACACAAAATCTTTAAATCCCCCGGGCGCGTGCAACACGGGCACTTGTTGTCCCTCAGTCAAGTGTTCTATCTCATTAGACAAATAGGCCGTTATTTCATTGATTTTAATATGCTTATCTCTGTTCATATCGGCCTTTCCCTTCAAGGCTTGGAGCAAGGCATAAGTAAATACGCCATGTTTCAATTCTTGCAATTCTTTTGCAAAACTACTGCTATCGGCGGCACTGATCACGACTATTTTGGCATCTGCACTGTCTTTGACCAGACGCGAGTTGAAGGCGTTTCCGGAGTGGCAAGTATCGACTAATAATATCCGTCGTCCTTGGGTTTCTTGCATAGCGTCTTGCAATACGCGCCATTTGATGACGCTGGATTTTCGCCAACGATTCCGACGTAGTCTGGCAAAACATCACAGGTGCGTAGGACGCACCCTACAAAACAACATTGACAATGTACTATTTATTTTGGACAGCTCGTCCAAACCGAAGGTGGACTCCAAAATTGGCCGGCCAATTTGGGACGCCTCGTCTGCTTAATCTGACATATTTTTTAGAGCCTCATCAATCAGTTGTTCAAGATTAAAGTCAGTGAGTCCCGCTTGTGCGAGGGCTTGTTTGACGCTGAGCAGACGTACCGTATTGGCAACAATGTCAGAGCGATTAAGCTGTTTACCCATCTGATCGGCGGAGACATAATCGGCGGCTTTGTCGATGCCTTGGTTGATTTGCCAGCCTATCATGTTGTCGCCGTTGGGAGAGGCGGTGTAGTGTCCGGTGGGTGTCCAGGCAACCCATTCGCCGTCGTTGCCGTGGTTGAGGGTGAGTAGGGGCTCAAAGCTTTGGAGGTTCCAGAGGCGGACTGTTTGGTCAGCACTGGCGGAAGCGAGTAGGCGTCCGTCGGGTGAGACGGCGACCGCCCAGACATCGCCTGTGTGTCCGATGTAGGAGCCGAGTTTTGTGCCGGCGCGGTTGTAGGCGGTGAGGTGTCCGTTGCCTCCGCCGCTGATGATCGTTTGTCCGTCGGGGGTGAAGGCGTAGGATCGGTGGTGAAGTCCATCAGTAACACCTCGTTCAATGCTGGCTTGGGTGCGGTTGTTGTGGCGGATTTGAAGTATGGCTTGATAGCCGTAGTTGCCGCCTTGTCGGGTGCGTAGTGTCCATGAACGCCATTGGTCTTGTGCGCGAAGGTAGTTTTTGTCTTGGTTGAGGGGTTTGGGCGTGCCGAGGGGACGGGTTGGGGTGGGGAGGGTTATATGGTATTCCAAGGGGCCACGATTGGTGGGGCAGGATTGTGTCCATGTTTTCCCCCAAGCGAGCGTTTTTCCATCCTTGGAAAATCCCACCGTCCAAGTACTGGTGCCGACGCCGACTAGGCGCTGTTTGAGTTTGCCATCGCGCAGTCTCCATATCTGAATTTCTTGATTATCCCCGCCACCCGTCGCCGCCCAGCGCCCATCGGGACTGATGGCGGTTGCCAGTACGATGTTGTCATGGCCTTTGTAGGTGAGTTGTTCTTTGCCGGTGGGTAGTGAATAAACGTGGCAGTTTCTATTTGGGCCGTGTTCTGTTACCCCCGACAGCAAATAACGCCCATCATGACTGAAGGAAAGGCTACCTACACCAGTTCCCTGATTGGCTAAGATTTTGATAAAGCGTCCCGTCCTGCCATTCCACAGGCGTATGGTCTGATCCCAACTGCCAGAAGCGATGGTGCCGTCTTGGGGTGAGATGGCCACAGCTTGCACTTTATCGGTGTGGCCTTTGAGTGTGGCAAGGTGCTTGCCGTTTCGTACTTGCCAGAGGCGCAAGCTGTGGTCTAAACTGCCCGTCACCACGCGCTTTGAGTCGGGGGTGAAGGCGACGGCATATATAGCTTCAGTATGTCCGGCTAGGGTGTGTAGGCAACGCTTTCGTTTGATGTCCCAAAGGATGGCTTTGTTATCGAAGCTGCCCGATACGAGGTAGCGGCTGTCGGGGGAAAAGGCTAAGGAGTAAACGACATTGGTATGCCCCGAAAGGAGGGCGACTAGTTTGCCGGTGGGGAAGTTGTATAGGCGGATTTCGTCACCTGATGTCCATCCCCCCGCCGCCAGCCACCGCCCATCTGGGGACAGTGCCATCGCATAAATTTTTCCTTCTTGCCCTTCGCCGATTTGGCCACGCAGGGTTCGCTCGGTGCGGCCCGTTTTTAGGTTCCAGACGCGGATCAGTTTGTCGTCGGATGCCGAGACTAGGGATCGGCCATCGGGGGTGAATACGATGTCCCAAATTTTTGCTTTATGTCCGCCTGGGTCGATTTGCAGGATCGGCTTTTCGGCGGCTAGCGTGGGGAGCGTGATGCTTAGGGTTAGTAGTAAGGTAATGAGTGTTTTGTGCATTTTTTTGTCTCCGAAAAAAAAAAAAAAAAATCTAACTACAAGGATTGTATTTAAGAAAGGATAAGTCAAAACAATATGTCAAATTGAGTATTGACTATTTTTTTTTGGGTGTCAAGGGGGCAATGTCATATCGTGCGGATTTAGTACAACTCATTGATATTTAGTACAACGGATTTGGGGAATAAACGGATTGTTCATCGAGGTTTAATCCGTTTACTCCCCTAATCCGTTGTACTAGACTTTAAACATTGAGTTTCGGGAAATCCGCGCAATGAGCGAAACAACTGAATCTGTTTTGAGTTTCGGGAAATCCGCGGAGCGAAATTCCCGAAACAACTGAATCTGTTTAATCCGTTGTACTAGACTTTAGAGCCGTTGTACTAGACTTTAGAGCCGTTGTACTACATATAATAACTACAACTCACGTAGGATCGCGAAGGATATCGTGCGGATTTAGCCTTGTTTAAGCTGCTCAACAAACAAGCCAATTTGAGCCGGCACCAAAGGAAATTCAACAAATTCTTCATGCTCAAAGCTGGCTATGATTTCTTGAGCCGGTATCGCAAAATTAAGGCCACATTTTTGACTCACTTTCGAGACGACGATGCCAATCAATTGCCCCTTTTCATCAAGCAATGGTCCCCCAGAATTCCCCGGATTCAATACCGTATCGGTTTGTATCAACTGATAAGGCACCTCCAAATCAGAGCGGGTTTCCCTCAATCCTGAAATGACTCCGGCTGTAAAAGTAAAATCGAGTCCAGAAGGATGTCCCATCGCATACACATTCATTCCTTGTCGGGGTTTTTGGCGACTTAAAGGCAATATAGGATAATCAGCCGCTGTTTTAATATAGATTAAAGCAAAATCTTTCAATTTAGCATTCACCAAAATTTTACGAACGCTTACCCAATCATTGGAATTCACGGTTTGAATATCTAAACTATATTCATCAATTTCAGGTGTCAAAAGATCAGAATCATAGATTTGCCAGAATCCGATGACATGTAAATTGGTCAAAATCACATAAAATTCATCTGTTTTGTCGATGATAACCCCAGCACCACGCCAATTCACGTCATCATTCAAAAAGCAATCCTTTTCTCTGAAAAATCCCTTGATTTTAACCGTAGAATCTTGACTGATTTTTGCCAGTTCAACGGGATTTTTATTGGCTTTAACCAAATTATTGATGAAAAAATAGTTGAATATCATATACAAGCCAAATAAAAAGTTAATTCAGTTATCATATCGCGGAGCGTAGGGAACGAGTGCTAACGAATGCTAGTACTCTGTCCATTTGTTTTTTTTGGGGTTGGAGTACAAAGCTTTAGCTTTGTACTGTCTGACAAAGCTAAAGCTTTGTACTCCAATAACGTATATGACAGCGTACTAGTTTAATGACAATGATATTGTGTAGACATCGCAACATTGTTTTGCAAATAGGGACTCAACAATATAAACAATCCCAATAAAACAACTATCGCGCCTGCTGTTCTACGAACAATCAATTTATGGAAAAATCGCGTCAAACTCTGCGCCGTTGCCCCTATTACCAGCAACATGGGTAATGTCCCTAAACCAAAAAACAACATTAACAAGCCACCCTGCCAAGCACTAGCCGATGCCAAGGAAAAAGCTAAGATACTATAAACTAATCCACAAGGTAGCCATCCCCAGACTAATCCGAGCCCAAGTGCTTGTAATGGATGCTTAACAGGAATAAAGCGTCGCCCGAAAGGTTCAATTTTGCGCCACAAATAAGCACCCGATTTTTCTAATTGAGCCAAAGCTTGCCACCACGCGCCTATATATAATCCCAAAGCAATCATAAATAATCCAGATACCCACATCGCTATCATACGGGGATGCTCCAGCGGCAACCATTGCGCGAATTGGGCACCTAAAAAACCAGCGCATAAGCCCGCGAGGGTATAACTGCCGATGCGCCCTAAATTATAAGTTAATAGATAAGGCAATAAGCGAAAGAATGATTGACGGACATTGTCTGATAAATTCATGGTCAATAATCCAACAATGCCACCACACATGCCAATACAGTGCGCCGAGCCTAATAGCCCTGCAAGAAAAGCAGAAAATAAAGTCAATTCTGTCATAATTTTGGTCCAAGATAAATCTTGGACTCCTATTTTAAGGTGTTATATGCAAAGCCTGAGTCATCGGGAAACGCACCGACTTCAACAAACGCCAATCATCCCCAGTCACTTGTACTGTCCAAGTACCGACGATTAAATCTGGTAAGGAAGCTTGATAGCCATTATCACTGATACGCTCCAATGGCACAGTTTGATCGAAACCGGAACGGGTATGATGATTAAAATGGATGACGATTTGATGAGGCAATTTGTAATCAGAATTGGCGTTGAGAGACAAATGGATCATAGAACGCTCAAAATGCAAAGTCGCTTCTAAACCGTGAGACGCAGCGGCTTTTTCACGCGCCAAAGTGCGATTAATTTCTAAGCCTTGTTTGTAGTAATCATCTACGACTAAGCCATCATCTGATGTGATAGCTATATAAATGGTAAACATTCCACCAATAACGGCGGATGCGGGAAAGAGAATGAGTAACCAGACAAAAGGTTCACGATACCAAGGTTTTTTCATTTTATATATGTGATATTATGTAGCTTTTAAAATACTAGGAGTCCAAGATTTATCTTGGAAGTTCAAAAATGGAAATAATCACAATCAAAGAATCACTAAAAAAAGGTGAAGATTCTGATCGACAATTTAAAGAAAATTTTACCAGTATTGATAAACTGGCGGTTGAAATCTCTGCTTTTGCCAATTCAAATGGTGGTGAAATCTATATCGGCGTTGATGATAACAGCACCATTAAAGGTTTGTCCAGCGATGAGATTAAACGTTTAAATCAGTGGATATCTAATGCTAGCTCGCAGAAAATTGAGCCACCGATTTTTGTGCAAACCCAAATCGTTTTAATTGATGATAAAAAGCTTATGATCATCACTATACCAAAGGGTATAAATAAACCTTATAGCGTCAATAAAAGTGAATTTTGGGTCAAAAACGGTGCCGACAAACGGAGAGCCAGTCGGGAAGAATTGTTTAGATTAATGCAATCAAGCAATAGTTTATATGCTGACGAAATGGATGCTGGGATAGGGTTAGACTCCTTTGATTTTTTCTATTTCTCCGAATTTTATAAAGCTGTTTACGGAGAAACGTTGGAAAATATTAATATCAGTAAAGAGCAACTACTGGAAAATTTCAAACTCGTTAAAGAAAATCATTTGACTCTTGCAGGGTTGCTTTTATTTGGCAAACATGTTGAATTTATGAAGCCGCAGTTTTGTGTCAAAGGCACCTACTATCTTAATGAAGATGAATTTTTGGATAAAGAAGATATGGGTGGCAAACTCTTTGAGCAACAAAAAAAGGGCGTGGATTTCATTCTCCGCCACCTGAGACGTAGGCAGAAGGGAAAAGATTTTAATTCTCCCGGTGAATTGGAAATTCCTGCCGCTGCGCTGAAAGAAGCGGTTGCTAATGCCTTGGTACATAGAGATTATTTTATCAATTCCTCCATATTTATTAACATTTTTAATGATAGGGTTGAAATTGTCAGTGCCGGGTTGTTACCGAATACGCTGAATGTTGAAAATATCAAATTAGGGATTCATATTGAACGTAACCCTATTATTCTTTCATTTATGGCGAAATTTCAGGACAGTGGTTATACTGGCAGAGGTAGCGGTATTCCAAGAATGTTGCGCTTGTGTCAAGAAAAAAAGGTGCCATTGAAATTGATTAATGATACAGATCGTAACCAATTTAAAGTTATTTTTTATCGGTAAATTCCGATTGCAGGACGCGGAGCGTCCGAGCAGGCATTCCCACGCAGAGCGTGGGAACGAGAAAAGTACAACCTTCAAGAACATCAATGCTCTAAATTTCTCTCAGGCTGCCCTCAATAGCACATTGTTCGAGCAATCACTCTAGATAGTACCGATCAACTTGGCGGTGTTGAAGGTTTTATTCGTTGTTGAGCATTAGCTGTACTAACTACTAAACACGACTCAATCCGTTTATTCCCCTAATCCGTTGTACTAGACAAATAGGATTTTTAAATGAAATGACTATCGGCGTAAAGGCCCCAAAAAACGCCCTTCTTCTGTAATCGTCAACGCTGGATTATCCTGCGCTGTCAATTTGAAGTTCACCTTTGTACTGCGTTTAACTAATTTGTCGGGATTAGCCGCTAAACGCACAGGTAGCGTTATCACGTCACCCGATTCAACTTCAATTTTATGCTCTTTTGCAAATTTTAAGCCCTCAATTCCCGTCGCGGCTATGTCATAAACATGCGGATGCTTGTCCTTGTTCATAATGCGTAAGCGATAAACATTTTCAATCAAACCAGCATCAGTTTCTATAAACAAACGGCTGCGATCACGAATAACGTCTAATTGTACCAGTGAACGGGTACTGATGGCATAACCCATGCCGATGAAAATAGCCAATAATATGCCCCCATAAACAAAAAGACGGGGTCTCACAATATGGGTGGGTATGCCATTGAGGCTGTTTTCGGTGGTATAACGAATCAAGCCCTTGGGATAATCCATTTTGTCCATAATCTCATCGCACACGTCAACACAGGCGGAGCAACTAATACATTGATATTGCAATCCATTACGGATATCAATGCCAGTGGGACAAACTTGTACGCACATGGTACAGTCAATACAATCACCTAATCCTTTGTTTTTATAGTCTTTATTGTCGCGTTTACGTGTGCCTCGCGCTTCTCCGCGTTTTTCATCATAGGCGATTATCATGGTGTCTTTGTCAAACATGGCACTTTGAAAGCGGGCATAAGGGCACATGTAAATACAGACTTGTTCCCGTAGCCAGCCGGCATTGCCATAAGTGGCAAAACTATAAAAGAATAACCAAAAGGTTTCCCACTCTCCCAGGTTAAATGTCAGGATTCCTTGGCTTAATTCACGAATAGGCGTAAAAAAGCCGACAAATGTGAAGCCTGTGAATAAGGCAAAAACGAGCCACAATGTATGTTTAGTCGCTTTAATGCGAATTTTGCGAAATGAGAGTGGTGTGTTGTCGAGTTTGATTTGTTTGGCTCTATCGCCTTCGACTAGACGCTCCATCCATAAAAATGCATCTGTCCAAATCGTTTGAGGACAGGCAAAACCACACCATAAGCGTCCGGCTAATGCGGTAAATAAAAACAGGGTAACGGCGGCAATAATCAATAAAAAGGACAGATAAATGAAGTCTTGGGGCCAAAAAGTGAGACCTAAAATATGAAATTTGCGGGCGGGCATATCGAATAATATCGCTTGATTGCCATCCCATTGTAACCACGGGGTGATGTAGTAAATACTTAATAATATAACGCCACTTAGCGCTTTTAGGCGGGTAAAATATCCCAGTACAATGCGGGGATGGATTGTTTTATGTTCAGCGTAAAGGCTTTGTTGTTCTTCGGGGGGAGTATTTGATTTTTTCATAAAAATGGGTAGCTATTGTTGGAATCTCAAGAATCCAATGGCATATTTTGTACCATTGTTATTTAATTAATAGATTTATTGAGTTATAAAATGTGAATCAAAACATAACTGTGTCATTTCACGTATTTTTAGGTTATATCGCCTCCACTCTCGACCGCCTCCACTCTCGACGCGGAGCGTCGATGCAGGCATTCCTTTGCCTCGCGTGGGAACGAGAATCAGGTGGATACGCTACCGCTTAATCCACCCTACATGTATGGATTTTGCTCTCGTTCCCACGCTCTGCGTGGGAATGCCTGCCCCGACGCTCTGCGTCGAGTTTAAACTAAATTTTACTTCTCAAGCGACAAGCTATAAACATAAGTCGCTAACAAATGCACTTTAGCCTCACCCAAAAATTCTCCGTGAGCCGGCATCTTACCTTGACGACCATTGGCAATGCTTTCTTTAATTTTCGCTTCACTACCACCATAGAGCCAAATCTTGTCAGTTAAGTTAGGCGCAACAGCTTGCATACCTTTACCTTCCATTCCATGACAAGCAAAACAAACACGCCCGAATATTTTTTGACCTTCAGTCGCGGCTGCTTGATCATGTTGTTCACCACTCAAACTCAGCACATATTGCGTTACCTGATTGATCTCCGCCTCACTCTTGAGACCATTTTGAGTAGCAGTGGGCATCATACCCTGACGGCCATTCATAATAGTGGTTTTAATGGCATCAGGATTACCACCATAAAGCCAATCATCATCGCGCAAGTTAGGATAGCCGGGGACACCCCCCGCATCAGAGCCATGACAAGTAGTACAATAAGTCATATACAAACGATGACCCAATATGACCGCATCAGGATCTTCAGCCAACGCCGCTATCGGTTCCTTGGCATATTTGGCGTAAATCGGCCCATAGCGTGTTTCGGCAGCATCCATTTCTTGTTGGTACTGCTTCAGTTCAGTCCACCCCAAGATACCAGCAAATGAGCCCAATCCCGGATAAAGTATCAAGTAGATGACACTAAACCACAAGGTGAAGTAGAACATATTCAACCACCACCGAGGTAGGGGGTTGTTGTATTCTTCAAGGCTTTCGTCCCAAACATGCCCCATTGTTTCGACTTTTTCGTCGGTTTTAGAATGGCCACTGCCTAACCATAAAATCAGGCCAAAACACGCTAAAATGCTTCCCACTGTTAGGATGATGATATACCATTCCCAAAATTGACTTGTAAACATAGTGCTATCAAACATGATGCTTCTCCTTGACTGTTGCTTCGACCGAATCATCGTCATCTAGGGGTAGGCGAGCCGCTTCATCAAACTCAGCTTTGCGCTTGCGGCTATACGCCCACACCACAACACTTAAAAAGATGACCATGACCACAATCGTCCAAACGGATTGTAAAATTGCCACGATCTCCATGTTACCTCACGTTTTTAATCAATGTGCCTAAGTTTTGCAGATAGGCGATGAGGGCTTCCATCTCCGTTTTGCCTTCGACCGCTTGAGGTGCATTGGCAATTTCTTCATCAGTGTAAGGATGACCCAACCAATCTTTCAGTACCTGCATCTTGTGTTGAACTTCTTCGCCATCAATCACATTGTCCGCCAATGAAGGATAGCCCGGCATCACCGATTCTGGCACCACATCGCGTGGATTCATCAAATGGACATAGTGCCATTCATCACTATAACGCCCACCGACACGGTGTAAATCAGGACCTGTCCGTTTCGAACCCCATTGGAAGGGACGATCATAAATAAATTCTCCGGCGACGGAATAGTGACCATAGCGTTCAGTTTCGGCTCTAAAGGGGCGAATCATTTGAGAATGACACACCATGCAAGATTCACGGACATAAATATCGCGCCCCGCCAATTGCAACGCCGGATAAGGCTTTAAGCCGTCTACCGGCTCCGTCATTGAGCTCATAAAAAATAGCGGCACGATTTGCACTAAGCCGCCAATACTCACCACCACAGTGATGAGAATGATCATTAAGCCAATATTTTTTTCAACTTTTTGATGGGCATCAGCCATTTGTTCTCTCCTTAGTGCGCTAAAGCGGGTGCAACAATGGCATCATTAATTTCGCCAACTTTAGGACCCGTGACCGTTTTCCAGATGTTATAAGCCATAATCAGCATACCAATCAGGAAAAATACGCCCCCGAACCAACGAGTGACATAGTAAGGATGCATGGCTTGCACTGATTCAACAAAGCTATAAGTCAAAGTACCATCCGCATTGACTGCACGCCACATCAGCCCTTGCATAATGCCGGAAACCCACATTGCGGTAATATAGAGCACGACACCAATCGTCGATGTCCAGAAATGCCACTCAACGAGTTTGATGCTATATAATGTACGTCCAAACAAACGCGGTATTAAATAGTACAGACTGCCCATTGTGATCATAGCCACCCAGCCAAGAGCACCCGAATGCACATGTCCAATCGTCCAATCTGTGTAATGTGATAGGGCATTGACTGTCCTAATCGCCATCATGGGGCCTTCAAATGTGGACATACCATAGAAGGAAATCGAGACAATCATGAAACGTAAAATGGGATCGCTACGCAATTTTTCCCACGCGCCCGATAGTGTCATTATCCCGTTAATCATACCGCCCCAAGAGGGTGCCAGCAGAATGAGGGACATGACCATGCCTAAAGATTGGGTCCAATCGGGTAAGGCGGTGTAATGTAAATGATGTGGACCTGCCCAAATATAGGTAAAAATCAGTGCCCAAAAGTGGACAATCGACAAGCGATAGGAATAGACTGGGCGCTCTGCTTGTTTAGGTACAAAATAGTACATCATGCCTAAAAAGCCGGCTGTCAAGAAAAATCCCACGGCATTGTGACCATACCACCATTGCACCATCGCATCTTGCACACCAGCGTAGGCGGAGTAAGATTTCCACATTGACACGGGTACTGCTAAGTTATTGAAAATGTGCAATATGGCAATGGTGATGATAAAGGCGGCATAAAACCAGTTAGCCACATAAATATGCGAGACTCTTCGCTTGACAAGAGTTCCAAAGAAAACAATGGCATAAGTAATCCAGACGACTGCAATGAGCAGATCAATCGGCCATTCTAACTCAGCATATTCTTTGGTCGTCGTAAGGCCCAGCGGAAAAGTGATCGCGGCTAAAACAATGACGGTTTGCCAACCCCAAAAGGTAAAACCGGCCAATTTGTCCGAAAATAAGCGCACATGACAGGTGCGTTGCACGACATAATAAGAGGTCGCAAATAACGCCGAGCCGCCAAAGGCAAAAATAACAGCGTTAGTGTGTAAAGGTCGTAAACGACCAAAAGTAAAATAAGGGACATCAATCATATTGTTAAGCCAAGGCCAAGCCAGTTGGGCAGCGATAAAGACGCCCACTGTCATACCGACAACCCCCCATACAATGGTCATTATGGCAAATTGCCTAACGACCTTGTAGTTATAGGTTTCTTGACCAGCTATAGATGCGGTTTCTACCATGCGTTTATTTCTCCTGCTTAAAATTCACGTCGAAATTTTAGCATACTATTATCTTATAAATAACATTCAATTGTTTTTTGTAAGTCAATTGTGTAACAAGAGTTTTTACATAACAGTAAGTTATTATATATATTTTTTTGCCTTATATTTTTAACTATTTGATTCACATACAATCGCTATGTTTTTCATATAATCTTCTGTTTTATTTTATTTTTTTATAAAAATAGGCACGATATAACTATAATGCTTGACAAAAATACTATATAATTAAATTAAAAAAATTTTTTTTTGCCTGAGCCTAGAGGAGAGATGGATAAATGGACTGGACACCTCACGTCACCGTTGCTGCTATCATTGAATCTGAGCAACGCTTTTTATTAATTGAAGAAAACTCAGACGGGGCAACTGTTTTTAATCAACCCGCTGGACATTGGGATGAAGGCGAAACGCTGATTGATGCGGTTGCTCGTGAAACTTTAGAAGAGTCAGCATGGCATTTTGAGCCACAAGCCATTGTTGGTATTTATCAATACACTAGCCCCACAAACCAAACAACTTATTTGCGGGTCTGTTATTGTGGCAAACATCATAGTCATATACCAGATCGGGCTTTAGATACAGGCATATTGCGTACTGTGTGGTTGACACGAGACGAAGTAGCTAATTTGCGTAATTTACGCAGCCCGATGGTATTGCGCGGCATAGATGATTATCTGGGGGGGATACGTTATCCGTTGTCGTTAATTACAGAATATTGAGACGTCCAAGATAAATCTTGGACTCCTTGGAGTACAAAGCTTTAGCTTTGTCAGACAGTACAAAGCTAAAGCTTTGTACTCCAACAAAAAAAATTGATGAACTTTTTTTAAGGTAAATTCATGCGAATTTATGTTGGCATGTCCGGCGGCGTGGACTCCTCCGTCGCGGCTTTATGCCTTAAAAAACAAGGCTATGAAGTACATGGCTTGTTTATGAAAAACTGGGAAGAGGATGATAATGAAAATTATTGCAGTGCTGCTGAGGATTTGCGCGATGCTCAAGCCGTCTGTGATTCTTTAGATATCCCATTAGATACCGTCAATTTTGCGACTGAATATTGGGAGAATGTCTTTGCCCATTGTCTGCAAGAATACCAAGCTGGGCGCACGCCCAATCCAGATGTTTTGTGTAACCGCGAAATTAAATTTAAAGTTTTTCTGGAACATGCGCTGCGTTTAGGCGGCGAGGCGATTGCGACGGGGCATTATGTACGCCTTAATAAAAAAAACGGACATTATCATCTGTTAAAAGGCGTTGATCCTAACAAGGATCAAAGCTATTTTTTATATATGCTAGGGCAATCGCAATTGGCATATAGTTATTTTCCTATCGGCGATTTGCAAAAATCAACGGTGCGCGAAATGGCAGCGCAGGCAGGTTTGGCAACTCAAGCGAAAAAGGATAGTACTGGCATCTGTTTTATTGGCGAGCGCCCTTTTAAAGCATTTCTATCGCGCTTTTTGCCGGCACAACCTGGCAGCATTGAAACGCCCGATGGACATATTTTAGGGGAACATGATGGTTTGATGTATTACACGCTGGGACAGCGTAAAGGTTTAAAAATTGGCGGACAAGCCGGTGGCAGTGGACAAGCTTGGTATGTGGTGGCAAAAGATATTCCAAACAATCGTTTGATTGTGGGACAAGGACATAATCACCCCTTATTATTTAGTCGCGGCTTAAAGGCACAACAAATACATTGGATAAGTGGGATTGCGCCGCCAATTCCTTTTGAGTGCAGCGCAAAAACTCGGTATCGTCAGTCAAGTCAGGCTTGTGTGATTACTGCTTTAGAGGGAGAAAATTGTCAAGTTCGTTTTAGTCAACCGCAACATGCAGTCACGCCTGGACAATCTATTGTGTTTTATCAAGATGATGAATGTTTGGGGGGGGGGATTATTGAGAGGACGTTATAGTGCTCCTAAATTGTCAAAAAAAATGGCAAGCCAAAAATCCTATTTCTTGAAGAAATAGGATTTTTAGGTTTTTTAAATTGAATGGTTTGATAAAATGCCAAGGCAGGTATAGATTAAAAGAGTGAGGTTATTATGAAATACCCCTTTATCTTTGACGAAGAACAAGCCATAGAAGCTATTTTGTATATTGTGCAAAACGTGAATGAGCCGACTTTTCATCGTATATCAAAGGTGATGTACTTTGCCGATAAAGCACATTTGGAACAATATGGGCGATTCATTTGTGGTGACAGTTATGTTGCCATGAAACATGGGCCTGTACCTATAGGTACTTATGAAATTTTAAAATCGGTACGTGGTGATGGTAAAACCTCATGTTTAGAGCGAGCCAAAAGCGCATTTTGTGTGCAAAACAAATATATTGTAAAGTCCCTCAGAAAAGCGGATTGTGATTATTTTAGTGATTCAGATTTAGAATGTCTGGATAAAGCTATCAAAGAATACGGTGCCTTATCATTTCCTGATCTGACGGAATTAAGCCATGATACCGCGTGGCATTCTGCGGATGAAAATGATTGTGTAGAACTTGAGCAAATCATTTTAACTTTTGCTAATTCTAAGCAGTTGCTTGAGCATTTGAAAAATCCTTTTCCTGATTAATTGATGAACACTCAAACACCAATTCAAATTTGGCAAGTCTATTACTTTAAATGCCATTGTACTTTACCACTAGAAAAATATGTGGTGATTGTTTATGTAGAGCCTCCTAAATTTTTTGGCTTTCTCATTAATTCTGAAATGAATGATTATATCATCCGACAAAATTTGCAAGTTTGTGAAGTCTTAATCAAACGTGATCAACATGCCTTCAAAAAACCGCTTAAAAAAGACTCGTATGTGGATTGTAGAGAGATTTGTCCAGTATCAGAAAGCGAACTTTTTAATTTACGGCATAAAAAGATGATACTGAGCCAACTAAGTCAATGAATCACCCATCTTGTTTTATCAAGATGATGAATGTTTGGGGGGGGCTATCATTGAAACGACGAAATAGGAGTCCAAGATTTATCTTGGATGTCCAAACTAAAGACTAAGATGCAAATAACCCCAAATACCTTACAACAACTCATAAGCCAAGGCGAAAATTCCCAAGTGGAATTCAAATCGGAAGCGGTTGCCAGAGAAATCACGGCATTTGCTAATTACCAAGGGGGTATTTTATTAATTGGTGTAGAAGATGATGGTACAATCAGTGGCGTTTCCAAACCTAATATGGAAGAATGGTTGGTTAATATTACCCGCCACAATATCATCCCCGCTCTGAATCTACAAACCTCCGCTATCGAAATGCAAGGCAAAACGGTATTTGCCGTTAAAATTCCCAAAGGCGTAGACAAACCTTACCAAACCATAGATGGCAAATATTGGATACGTGCTGGTTCCACTAATCGCACTGCCACTAAGGAAGAACTTAGCGTGCATTTTGACATCGCTCCAATAGCAAATACTAGCCTAAAAGATTTAGATTTAAATAGCATCGGCGACTATTACCAAACCTATTACGACATCCCCTTTGCTGATTTGGAATCCACAGAACAGGAAAATATCTTGCACAATGCCGATATTTTCACCCAACATGAAGGGCAAACCGTCACGACGGTAGGTGGTTTACTGTTATTTGGCAAACAACCACAACGTCGTCTTCCACAAGCTGCCATTACTTTTGCTGTATTTAAAGGCACGGATATAACGGCTGAATTAATTGATAAAAAAGAAATTACTGGCACTTTACCTGAACTCATCGACAAAACGGTTAGTTTAGTACAATTGTTTTTACCCGTTTCTTCCAGCATTGAAGGCAATCAACGCAAAGAAAATATCTTAATCCCCCACAAAGTTGTCCGCGAAGCTATAGTCAACGCGGTAGCGCATCGGGATTATTCGATCAGCCAGCGCAAGATAACGGTTTATCTTTTTCAGGATCGCTTAGAAATGACTTCGCCAGGTAATTTACCCAATACGCTGACTTTGGATAAAATTCGTTACGGTAATTCCGCGCCACGTAATATGTTTTTGGTTAAATACTTAGACAATATGCGCTATTTTGATGGGCTAGGGCGTGGTATTCCGATGATTATCAAGGCGATGGGGGATAAAGTGGCGTTTGAGGAAATTGGGGTTTTGTTTAAACTTAAATTTTATTTGTGAACGTCCAAGATAAATCTTGGACTCCTAAATATAAATAGGATTTATTATGATAAAGCTATATGGGTATCCCAAAACACGATCAACCCGAGTTGTTTGGACAATGGAAGAAATAGGGGTTGAATATGAGTATGTGAAAACAAGTCCATTAAGAGAGGCGCGTCGCTCATCCTATCTCGAACTCAATCCAGGTGCTAAGGTGCCAACGCTAGTTGATGGCGAGTTGGTACTCTCAGAATCAGCGGCCATTTGTACTTATCTTGCTGATAAATATCCTGATGCCGGTTTAGTGCCAAAACCGAGAACGGCGGAACGCGCACTTTATGATAAATGGTGCTTTTTTGTGATGACTGAGCTTGAGCAACCATTATGGACAATCTTTAAGCATCAATTTATTTTGCCTAAAAAATGGCGTGTTTCCGATATTATTGATACCGCTTTATGGGAGTTTTCAGAAGTTGCCAAAGTACTCAATATTGGGCTTGGTGATAATGAATTTATAGTTGGCGGGCATTTTAGCGTGGCTGATATTCTTGTGGCACAAACGCTGAAATTTGCAACCGCGATTAATGTGTCTATCGAACATGAATCGCTTAATGCTTATGCTAAACGTATGTTGTCGCGTTCGGCACTCGCACGCGCTATAGAATGTGAAGGGTTGAGTCAAAAATAGACATTTCTTGTTCCCACGCAGTGCCCTTATCGTTATACACAAGTCCATTTACGATGTTTTGTAGGGTGCGTCCTACGCACCGCATTGAGCGTCAGGGTGCGTAGGACGCACCCTACAAATATACATTTATTTCAAATACTTAAATATTTATGTATAAGAGAGTGCGCAGTGCCTGGGAACGAGAAAAATCATTGCTCCGAAGGCTGTTTAATTTGTTCTAAAAACTGTTTTGCAGTGCGTACAATTTTGCCACGCGAAAAAATAAATTGCAGACGCTTTCCACCTTTTTGTCGCCACAACACCGCTGAGCGGACGCCTGCCAATAATAACGCACGGATTTTATCTGCATTATTTTGATTATCTAAAAAACGTCGCTCGCCATTAACTTTGATACGAAAATCAAATGTGCTTAAATTTTGGGTGTACAAATTGGCTAAATAGCTAATCACATTGGGATGAGAGATTCCAAACATTTCTGTTTGTGCTTGGGCGGTTTCAATAGCGGCACTTATGTTTGTCAACATTTCTTTGTGTTTCATCAACAGATGTTCCAAATGGACCATGCCAAGCACATAGTGCATCACTTCCATATTTCGTGCCGTTCCTGAGCCAAATTGTCCACTTAAAACCTGTAAACCCATTTTTATATCGGAAAGTCCACCATAAACTTCTTCAACTGAATTGGCATCCATTTTTAACAAACTTTTAAGGCTGGTTTCAAATGGGGCTGTATCTAGCAAACCTTGCCGAGCAATTTGCCGCACTAAGTCGGCACTTTGAAACATCCCGGCTAAGGCAAGCGTGCTATTTTTTATGCTCATTTATTTGTCTTAATTTAATATAGTGTTTAACCATGTCAGATTATAGACGATACAAGGGTAATTTGATAGTGGGGAGTTAAACAAGGGGGTGGAAAAATGTGTACGCCTTAATCGACGTACACAGGAGATATTTGAGAATTTGTGGAGACGGCGGGAATCGAACCCGCGTCCGCAAGTCCTCCGCCTTTGGTTCTACATGCTTAGACCCTATCTTTTGGTTTAACCACTAGCTAGTCATCCGATAGGCAGGACAATCTATCCGTGGGTTTGGTATAATTTAACGGACAATCCCAAACGTATCAATCCGCGTACTTGTGAGGGGTGACCTCTGAATGTCAGCTTTTTACACCGACGCTGAGCGCACAAGCACGTACTCAGTCAGAGGCTGGCGGGTTTAAGCCGCCAGGGCGTAGACTTCGTCGTTGGCGAATATCTAAAGTTTACAGTTGTATTTACGAGGTGTACTGTTCCTCGGCATGCGCCTCAGGTTTTGCAACCCGCGTCGAAACCATGTCGCCCCCATAAAAAGAGGAATAGCATTATAGTCCCTTAGCAATCTTTTTTCAAGTGTTAAAACAAAAAAAAATGAAAGTTTGTATTCTGTCTGATAGTCACGATAATATTGCGTTGCTGCGTGCGGCGGTGGCTGATGCCAAACAGCGTGGCGCAAAAGCCGTTTTGCATTGTGGCGATATTGTGGCACCGAGTACGCTGCGTACATTACAGCCTTATGGCTTAGCGGTACATGCCATTCACGGCAATAACACGGGCGATCTTTATGCTTTATCAAAGGTCTCCCATGCGCCCGATAGCTTTATTCAGTATTATGGTCAAGATGCCGCATTTACCTTGGGCGGACGGCGGATTTTTTTAGTCCATTATCCTCATTATGCACAGGGAATGGCTTTGACAGGCGACTATGATTTAGTTTGTTGTGGACACACGCATAAGGTTTCCATTGAACGCTTAACAAATATTAAGGGGACACAAACCGTTGTGTGTAATCCAGGGACAGTGGGCGGTGTTGGCGGCGCACCCGCTACGTATTTATTTGGCGATTTGGAGACGATGATTTTTGATACATTGCCAGTGCGCCGCTCAACTTAAATTATATTTTGCTAGGAGTCCAAGATTTATCTTGGACATCATGTGTTTATTCAAGCGTCTCAGCACCGGATTGACACTTTTCTTTTATTTCCTCTGGACTGAGTTCCTCAACCTTAATACCTCGGAGTGCCGGACAATCCTCTACAGATTTAGATGCTGAGCCATCGGGATCAGGCGCTTGAATTTCGTCAATCCACGGGGCGCAGCCAAACAGAAATAATGACATCAAACAAGCAGCAGCCCCAGAAAGCAGCCAGCGTTGGTGAGTGTCGGATTGTAAATTGTTTTTCATGTTCATGATTTTTTTCCTTTGCCATTTTTTTTATTATCATATCACTTTTAATCAGGCATTTAAAATTTATGGATGAACACGAATTTCAACAAACCCGCGAAAGGCTGAATCAATGTCCTTGCACTTTTGAAAAGGCTATTCTCAGTAGTCGCTGTCGCTGTGCAAAAAGCCAGCGTTTGAATATTGCTGAACGTGAAGCCGCAGCTTGTGTATCACACACAGCGCAAGCGCGATGCGCTGTTTTGTTGGATCAGTTATACCAAAATGCTCGGTTTGCCTTGAAACAAGCACGCATAGAGGGACCACAATCTCATGCTAAGGCGATGAAAGTTCAATGTGGTGGTTTATTTGGTTTAGCAACTGTGCTTTCTGAAGGTCCTGTGGAGAATATTGATGCTTTAGTAACACAGGCAGTGGAGACATTTGGCTCGCTGGAAGATTTGCCCTTTTCTGAGATTGTAAAATTTATTAGCCATTATCAAGTTCGCGCTAAAAAATAAATAGGAGTCCAAGATTTATCTTGGACGTCCAAACTAAAGTTTGGACTCCTTAACCAAGGAGAATTTTATGAACAGTATTCTACAACCGCGCCTATTCGCCGTTGTTCTGAGCTTGCTGGGACAAGCTGCTATCGCCTGTTCCCCAGCGGTGGGTAGCCAGCCCGCCAGCCTTGCTGAAAAGGTCAGAACAGCAACTTATGTATTTGAAGGCATTGTTACAGCCGTTAATCCGCCACAAGCCACCATCCAAGTTACCCAATATTTTAAAGGCAGAGGTGGTCCTGCCCAACTCACAATGACAGGGTTTAATGAACACTCATGTAGTGATTTTTTAACATTTGAGCAACATGCTATCTTTTTTGGTGAGGGTGATATTAATAGCATGTTGACGGCTGTGTATGATGGTGCTTTTGGCTCAACACGGGCGGTTTCTTCAGAAAACATCGCAGCAATCGCGGCTGCCGTCGATTGTATGGCAGCTTATCACAATGGGCAGTTGCATGTCCCGTGTATTGCGGTAACTGGCATAGACAAGATGTATGGAGCAGATTTATCGTGGCAGGCATCGAGTAATCCGATGTTGTTTTCAGTCACAGATGTGCAGACTTCAAACGGAATTTATGGACCGAAAGCCCCTATTAATGCTATTAAGATTGTAATCCTTGAATCTTTTCCGGTACA
Organism: Candidatus Thiomargarita nelsonii; assembly: GCA_000785145.2. Taxonomy (GTDB): domain Bacteria; phylum Pseudomonadota; class Gammaproteobacteria; order Beggiatoales; family Beggiatoaceae; genus Thiomargarita; species Thiomargarita nelsonii_B. Next base: position 12,500 of record JSZA02000059.1, on the reverse strand, counting down.
AGTCCATGTTGTCGCTAAGGGGGTTTTTATGAATGGTTGCGGGCGAATTGACCAAATTCACACGGTTCGAACTGGCAACACCTTTAACATCAACATTACAAAAAATGCGCCTTTAGTTGGTGAAATATGTACCATGGCACTTGTACCCTTTGAGGAGGTGATTGAACTAGATGTTTATGGCTTAAAAGCAGGGACTTATACAGTCGATGTCAATGGCGTGACTGATACTTTTAAATTGGACGTAGATAATTAAAGAAAGCAGAATTGGTGTTGCGTGTTATTCCTCTGCATCATTGTCGAGCCGTGTTTTGCGCTCAAAGGTGGTAGTGCTATCAGTTGATATTGAGCTTGCTCTGACAATTTGAGTATTGTGTTGGAGTGCAAGGTTCGCTTGCACTCCAACATCCACAAAAAAAGAAAGTAAACATGATGAAAAAAAGCTGGTATTTCATTCCTATTTTTTTGCTAATAGTTTTAACTGCTTGCCAGCTAGATCCATTCATTACCGTATTGAAATCGGAAACCGTAACTGTTACTCATGAAAAAGCCCTGATCCAAGCTGTTGAAAAAGGGACGGCGAAAATTCTTGTTGAAGGGCAATTTTTGGTACAATTTCTTCAAGAAACCAATAAACCCGTGTTTAAAGGGTGGATTGGAGTGTTGAATATTTTTATTTATTTTATAGCATTTATGTTTGTCTTGGCGGGATTTATTGCTCTTTTCACTCCGTCGGATGGCGAAAATGTTATTTTGACTATAACAACCGTTTCTTTATGCTTTCTCATCGCCAAACTTCTTGTCAGGATTTAAGTCCAAAAGATAATTATCGGATTGTCTTAAAAGGTTTTATTGGAGCAATAACGAAAACCTATGTGAAAGAGGATTGGAACTTATACGATGGAACATTCAAAACTATCCTATATCAATGTGACTTAGACAGTAAGCAAAGCCCCGTTAAAAATCAGATTTTTCCAAAAAAATAGGATTGACTCGTTCCTTTGCCTCGCGCACTCACTTATACATAAGTATTTAAGTACTTTAAATAAAAGGATATTTGTAGGGTGCGTCCTACGCACCGCATTGAGCGTCAGGGTGCGTAGGACGCACCCTACAAAACCTCGTAAATGGACTTATGTATAAGAGAGTGCGCGAGGCAAAGGAAACGCAGTAACGGAACGAAGTGGAGTGAGTGCCTGTCTGGACGCGGAGCGTCCTGCAACATTGCTAAACATTTTTAAAACAAACACCACAAGTAGTGATCTCCCCTAATCCGTTGTACTGAAGAGCCGACGTCAAATAGAGCCAATCTATAACCGCTGGGATTGACTGGGTTTAGCTTCGCTGACCAGAGGAGCGGGAAATCCGCTACGCTCAATTCCCGAAACAGAGCAGTGACTGGGGTTGCAAACCCCGTCCTGCAGAGGTGAGAAAATTATTTAGGGACAAGTCTAATATCCTCAAGACAGATTGAGCCAAACAAGAAGAAATCCTATTTTTTTAAAAAATAGGATTTCTTTGTGTTACAAAACCCAAATCCCCACTATCACAAAAAACGCCAACAATTCAAACAAGCTAACAACAATCAACATATAAGCAATCCGCCGAGCCGACGGCTTCATCGGCAGCCAGACGCGGCGCATGTACCAACGAAAGGGTGGAAACCAATGCCAGCGTTGCCAGTTCTGTAAATAGCCGAATAACTCTCTGCCCCAATGCTCTAAACTATGATCAACTTCTGCCAAGCGTTGAGAACGATCCGCCTCTGATAATCCACTATAATCATCAATAAGCACAAGGCTATCCTTTTCGATTCTGATAAAGGTAGCAGATTTCAGTCCCTGACTGTAGCTGATTTTAAAACCCTCATGGCTTTCTTCTCGATGGATTTCTGTGGCTATTTTTTGTCCGTTGCTCAGATTATTAGCCACTAAATAATACTGATTAGGATTGATTTGTCGCCATTCTACAAATTCCAATAAAGGATTAATGCGATAAAAACGCTCTAAATCGCGGCAAAATTCACGCAAAGAGTCTGCTGATAAGGGCGTGGCAATACGCACCCATGCAGCATCTTCGCTAGGAAGTGGAATATCAGGCATCGTCAGGATAAGGAATGATGAGCAGAGGAATGGATAAAAAGCGTAGCAGCGTTTCGCAATGCATACGCGATTTTAAGCCTTCTTTATTTTTAGGACGGGGAGAGCCAATCACCACCAAGTCAAAGCGAGAAGCATCGGCAACTTTAACCAAACACTCGGCAGGTTTGCCTAACATAAATTCATAACTGTAAGCCACATTTTGCGCTGAGGCGGCAGCACTGACACGGTTCACATTTTCCTGAATTTCTCTTTCCAACTCACCTTCCACATATTTTCCATAGGTGATTTGAGTCATGGCATTATTCAGCCAATCATCCCCTAACATACCTTTCCAAAAATCGGGCACAACTATTAATTGATGTAAACGGCTATCTGGGTGGCACAGTTTGAAACTGGCATTTTCTGCCGCGCAAGCACCCAGGGTGCCGTGACTGGCTAAAAGGAGGTGTTTGTAGTGCATATCAAAAACGGCGAGACAATCCTTCTAAAAAATGGGCCTTTTCCTTAGGAAAAAGGATAATATGATCATAATCATAGTCAAAATTAAAATCGACTAAAACAGGTTGCCAAGTATCTTTCCTCGTGCGTTTAAAAATACTTCTTCTGATACCACGCATCAACTTCCCTTGCCAAAATATCCGATCTAAACGATTCACTACTCCTACCATTTTATAATCGGCAAACAAGGTTGCTTCGCAATTCATTTGACGAAAATACGCTCTAGTGACATCGTTATTCCATTCTGTCACAATAATGGGACGATGCTTAACAATGGTTTGTTGTAAACCTAGTAATGCGATTATTTCATGGCCTTCAATATCAATCTTAATCAAGTCGACTTTTGACACAGAATGTTCTGCCAATACATCATCGCCCCTTCTCACTTGGGCCATTTTTTCACTATTTTGTGCGGACTGAAGGCTTTGCTCGACCGTAGAACGTCCCAAATTACCTGTATTATCGATATAAACGGGCATCATTTTATTTTTGTCTGAAAGACCAAAAGCAAAAATATGAGCCTGTTTAATCTGATTAAAATGCAAATTGTCTTGCAGCATCGATCTCAATTCTGGCTGAACTTCAAAACAATACAACTGGGCACAATATGGACTGATAGCAACAGCATGATTGCCAATATTGGCACCGATATCCAAAACAACTGCTTGTGGTATTTTTTGTAATATACAACGTAACAGTTCAACACCTGTTAGATCAAATATACCTTTTGCAATAATCGCATCACCAATAAAATCACCTGCTAGCACCCGCATTTTGTGTCCATATCGAGTTGTCACTCGCCTTTCCTGCTTCACTTCATATAAGCCTCATTGTTTGTAAGTAAGCCTTTCCTATCCCGATACATTTCGCGGGAAGGAGAGGAATTTGAGTTTAGTCAACTAAAAAATACACTCCCAAGGCAATTGACAAAGACAAGACAAGTGCCATCCAATCCTCATGCCTATCTGTTTTAAAAATAGTCAAGGCTGAGCCTCGATGAAATTTAGGTTTTTCTTCTTCAGACATTATGAAATATTCCTCAAACAAAAAAACTCGACGCAGAGCGTCGGTGCAGGCATTCCCACGCGGAGCGTGGGAACGAGAAAACGCGGAGCGTCGAGTAGTCAATTAAATAGTTTCATGCACAAATAACCATACAACAACCAGAGACAAAACAGCCTTCAGAGTCCCTACCACGCCACCAATGACCAAGGGTTGTCCCCCCGCCTGTTTAATCGAAGCAAAAGTAATTTGCATACCTAAGCCGACTAAACCAAAGGCAAACAACCAAGTAATAAATTGACGGAACTTATTGATTTTATTTGCAGTATGGCGGACCGCTTTATGTGCATTTTTCAAAACCGCATTAGCCTCTTTAGAAAAGATATTCGCATTAACCAAACCGCGCAAAGTGTCGTCATCTTCAATGGACATCACCTTTTTATGCTCAATCAAATCCCCCAAAGCAGCCTTCCGCGCCTCCCGTTGCAGCTTTTGCTGTTCATTCTTGAGCACTTTCAACTCTTCAACTGTCAAAAGTTTTTCGGCAGGGATATTATTATCAAAATATTTACCCTTATAGTGATTAGCGGGAGAGAAAATCCCTGTGGAAGATAGGGCAAACATCAAAAGAAAGCCTAAGACGAAAATGGGAAACTTTGAAAATGCCACCCGAGCCACATTGACATCTGGGGCACTCTCTTCGCGCTTAACATACCACACCGCCAGCCATACGACGATGATAGGTAAAACTAACACACGAGTAATATTAAAGATTTCAGCCACTTTCAAAGTTTCGATGCCATCAGGCTGATAGGCAAGTGCTGCGCCAGCCACTTGTGCCGAATTCAAAATACCAGTCCCCGCCCAAGCACCAAACTGGACATAGCCCAAATCAAGTATATGACCGATGACGGGAAATAAAAACATGCAGCCCACTCCCCACAACAGAATCGTGCCGATGGTGTAAGCGATTTCTACCGATTTCGCCTGCACCACTGGCGCGGCTGCGACGGTAGCCGAGACTCCGCACACGCCCATACCAGCCGATAACACGCCGCCCATCGAATTGGGAATATTGCGCCGTGCCCCCATCCATAACACGAGTCCAACTGATCCTAAAACGAAAAATCCAACCATCAGAATAGAGAGGGAACCCAACTGTTGTAATTCAGCGAGGCTGTACAATGTACCGAGTAAAACGACTCCCGTTTTAAGTCCTAAGCGGGACAGGCGCACTCCATTTTCCGCCCAACTGGGGACTTTGAAAAAGTTGACCACAATAATACCCGTCAAAATGCCTAGCACAATATAATTAAGACCAAGCACTTGATGCAAGTATTTAGCCCCCATCACGGGTCCTAGAGACTTACTCCATACCGCTATCAAAGGTGCAACAAACCAGCGGATAGCCATCGCAATAAATAAAATAAAAGTGGCACCAGCGATAGTGGACAAATAATAATCCAAGTGACCTTCTTTGTGCTCACCCAAAAAATGCCACAATCCTACAATAAGCGCGATGCCCCCAAAAATATAGGATAGGCTCGTCATTTCACCGATATGCTTTGAAATATGTAGATAGCTGATAACGCCATTCATCAGTCTAAAATCAATCAATGCACCCAAGCTTAACATGATAATACCCATGATAAGTAGGGCCGGATGTTTTTTTGTATAGACCATAATATTGTTTGCCAAGATAAATCTGGCCGACTCCTTTTTTATTGAGTTAATAATGCGTCAACAAAACTAGTCGCCTCAAAACGCCGCAAATCATCAGCCTGTTCACCAACTCCGATAAAGCGGATAGGCAGCCCCGTTTGTTTAGCCATCGCAAAAACAATCCCACCCTTAGCTGTACCATCCAACTTGGTGAGCGTCAAACCCGTCACCCCTACCGCTTGATGAAATTGCTTCGCCTGGACAAGCGCATTTTGACCAATGCCCGCATCAATGACTAGCAAAGTTTCATGAGGCGCGGCGGGATCGAGTTTATTAATCACTCGCCGTACCTTTTTTAATTCTTCCATCAAATTAGTTTGCGTATGCAAACGTCCAGCCGTGTCTGCAATCAAGACATCAATACCACGCGCCGTCGCCGCCTGCAAAGCATCAAAAATCACAGAAGCTGAATCGGCACGATTATGCTGGGCAATCACCGGCACATTATTGCGCTCTCCCCAAACTTTTAACTGATCAATCGCAGCCGCGCGAAAGGTATCCCCCGCTGCCAACATCACAGAACGTCCTTCAGCTTGAAAGCGTTTAGTCAGTTTACCAGTCGTCGTCGTTTTACCCGCTCCATTGATACCAACCATTAAAATCACAAAGGGCTTGCTATTATTGTCAGGCAAAATTAAGGGTTGTTCTACGGGTGCCAAAATCGCTTGCATATCTTCACGCAAAGCATTAAATAACGCTTCAGAATCATTAAGTTGCTTTCTCTCCACCCGTTTTGTTAAATCGTTCATCAACACCTGAGTGGCATCTACACCCAGATCGGCAGTCAAGAGCAAGGTTTCAATCTCTTCAAGCAAATCATCATCAATTGTTTTTTTGCTGATCAAGAGATTGGCTAATCCCGCCGTCAAGTTTTCACGAGTGCGGCTGAGTCCTTGTTTTAAACGAGTAAACAAGCCCTGTTTGGCGGGAGTGTTCTCTTCTTGAGAATTATCTGTTTTTTTGTTAAATCCAAACATTAGTTTCTATATTGCTTAGTAGGACGTCCAAAATAAATTTTGGACTCCTAAATACCAGCAGTGTCTATCTCCCACTGCGAAATCACGATTTTAACCTTAAAACGGTTATTTTCCAATAGCATTTTTTTAGGTAAATCAATGCCCTGTACATGAATATACTCTTTATAATCTATTTCCCAGCCGTCTTGTCGTAAACTCTGTACATGCCGCTTAGCATCATCGAGCGTGTACCATTGGGGAGAAGAATGGGGTGCCGGGAGTCCCCTGATCCAAGCATGTAAATTGGTCACGGGCAATTCTACTTTCAGCACTTTAGCAATTAAGATATCTGGATTAGCAGCCTTAATAGTTTTTTTGTCACCCTGATGCATCACAACGCCCTTGTCATCCCCTTCAAGCAAGATGACACCTTGTCCAAGCGGCGTATTTAAACGCAGTTGATAAGCAGCACCTTGCTGTTGCCAGAAAATCTTAGCCGTCCAACTGTCATTTTCAGTTGAAATCGCAATGCGACCCTTTAAACGCCATGAATCCAGTTGTTGCTTAGCTGGCATTGGCGGCATTGGCGGCATCTGAACACAGCCAAACAGTAGGAGTAATAGCAATATTAACAAACGTCTCATGATTCACCATTTTTCTTGGAATATAGAAAATGACGTATCACTTCACGCAATTTTTCATCATTTGGAAAAGTTTTCTGCGCTTTTTCCCACACTTCTTTAGCCGCCTGCTGATCACCACTCATCCATAACACTTCGCCTAAATGCGCCGCCATTTCCGGGTCCTCTCGTTTGCTTTGTGCTTTACGCAGATATGCGATGGCTTCCGCATATTTACCCATTTTATACAACACCCATCCCATGCTATCTAAAATGTAATAATCGGTGGGACTTAATAGCAATGCTTGTTTAATGAATTTGTAAGCATCCTGATAACGATCCGTGTGTACCGTGAGACTGTAACCTAAGGCATTGAGCGCATCTGCATTTTCTGGGTCTATTTCTAGTAAACGTCGTAAATCCCGTTCTAATAGATCTATCCTGCCCATTTTTTCATGCAACATGGCACGCTGATAGAGCACTTCGATATTATCAGGTGCCGAACTGAGCACACGATCATAAATCTTCATCACTTGGCGATACTGTTTTTGATCACTCAACAATTCGGCCTCCAACAGCATCAGATTAATAATATCTTCCTGGCGCTCGACATGTAGGCTCCGCAGGTGCTCAATGGCTTTATCTAATTCTCCTTGTTCGCTAAAAATCAAAGCAATCCGGGCATGGGCATTTAAATAATTTGAGCCGCCATCAATTTGCTTATACCAATAAATGGCTTTTTGTAGATCTTTTGCATCTTGTGCAATTTGGCCTAGATAATAGCGTGCCGTATTGAGTTTATGCCCAGTGTCGAGTAGTGCCAAAAAATACTTTTTGGCAGCTAAGTTATCTTTGACTTGTAGGGATAACACGCCCAGGGCATATAAAATATCTCCCTTTTGTTGGGAATCTTGGGACAACAATTTAAATTGTTTTATGGACTCCTTAAACTGATCCGCATCAACAAGCATACGTGCATACATTAACCGCCATTCCTGCTGTTTTGGGAATTTATCCAATGCGGATTTTAGCCATTTTAAAGCGAGTGAACGTTTACCTTGCTTGTCCAACAAATGGGCATACAAAGGCACGGCTTCAGCATGATCTGGGCTCTGCTTTAAAAGTCTCTGCAACAGAACGCTGGCTTTATCTAACTGATCAATACCGATCAAAAAGCGTGAATAGCTCAATAAAACCACGGGATTGTTTGGCCGTTTAGCGAGCAATTTTTCCATCAATTCTAAAGCCAGCGTTTGATCAGATTGTGCCTCTAGTAATGTTGAAATCAATGCGCTGACTTGCTCGGGCTCATCCTTGAAGGTGTCGAGCATAGCCTCTAAATGTATCACGGCTTGATCTGGGCGGTTTTGCCGTAATAATATCCCGCCTAAAAGTTGGCGTGCATAAGGATTATTCGGAGCAAGCCTTATCCAGAGACTAGCCGCCTCGGCTGCAATGTCATATTGTTGTGCATATAAAGCCGCCTTTGTGGCTTGTTCAGCAAAACGCGGTTCACCGGTTTCAGCGGCCACCTCGAAAAAATAGAGTGCTGCTAAGGTATTGTTACCACGACGTTTGGCAATTTCAGCCACTAAAATTTTGTACATCTGTTCTTGTTGTCGTGAAATAAATAGCCCGATAGCGTGCGGGTTGCCTTGGATTTCTATCTTTGATGGCGGTGTCTCAAAGGCGAGTACTTCACTGGGTGTCAATTGACTGGCACATCCCATCAAGAGATTAGGGATGGACATGATCACGACATTTTTTAATAACAATTTTATTTTCACTCTGATACTCCAATTATAGTTGTTCATCTAGTAACAATTTTATAGACAAACGTGACAATTCAACAAATGGAGTATCCAGTGCCACATCTGTGTATAAGGGAGGTATCAACCCATTATCCCTTCGCCGTCTGTCCGCTTAGAGTTACTTTTAGGGTAACATAACCAATGTTTGACCATTTTTTTGACGTGGAAGGCTAACCACTTCAAACATTGTGACAGGTTTATACAACAAAAGTAAAAAAAAGTCAAGCTAAATTTCTATAACCTTTTTTATAGACATGTCTATAAATGTAGATATTTTTATGCACTATATTATATGACAAATTTTAGAAAATCGTTATAATGTTAATATTTATCCATCAATCACAAAATTTATCATGCGAATTCTTCAAGAAGCCCTTACATTTGATGATGTTTTACTCCTACCCGCCCATTCCACTGTTTTGCCTAAACAGGTACAACTTAACACGCTTTTGACACGAGACATCACTCTCAATATCCCTCTGATATCAGCGGCGATGGATACTGTCACTGAAGCACGTCTTGCTATCACAATAGCACAAGAAGGCGGGATTGGCATTATTCATAAGAACATGAGTATTGAAAAACAAGCGCGTCAAGTGCAAATAGTTAAAAAGTTTGAAAGTGGGGTCATTAATGATCCAATTACAGTATCGCCCAATACCAGTATTCAAGAAGTGCTCAATTTGACACGCGCTCACAATATTTCTGGTGTACCCGTTGTCGATAAAAAAATGTTAGTTGGTATCGTCACTAGCCGCGATTTACGTTTTGAAACGCATTATGATAGTCCCGTCTCAAGCGTTATGACTCCCAAAGAACGCCTTATTACGGTGCAAGAAAATGCCAGTCGTGAAGAAGTCGCGCATTTATTACATAAACATCGCATTGAAAAAGTGCTAGTCGTCAATAAAAATTTTCAACTACGCGGTCTGATTACGGTTAAAGATATCCAAAAAGCGACCGAAAAACCTTATGCCTGTAAAGATGCACAAGAACGTTTACGGGTGGGGGCGGCGGTGAGTACGGCTGAGGAGACAAAAGCCCGAGTAGCCGCCTTAGTTGAAACGGGCGTTGATGTGATTGTCGTAGATACTGCACATGGACATGCACAAAGCGTATTAGATCAAGTGCGTTGGATTAAACAACAATATCCTGATGTACAAGTGATAGGGGGCAATATTGCGACGAGTGAAGGCGCGATGGCTTTAGTTAAAGCAGGGGCTGACGCGGTCAAAGTTGGCATAGGTCCCGGCTCCATTTGTACCACACGTATTGTTGCTGGTGTCGGTGTGCCCCAAATTACGGCCATTGATCAAATTGCACAAGCCCTCAAAGGCACAGGCATACCGCTCATCGCTGACGGCGGTATTCGCTATTCTGGCGACGTTGCCAAGGCCATTGCCACAGGCGCACATTCTGTTATGATAGGCGGCTTATTTGCTGGTACGGAAGAAGCCCCCGGTGAAGTCGAACTTTATCAAGGCCGTTCCTATAAATCATATCGTGGAATGGGCTCTTTAGCTGCCATGTCACAAGGCTCTAAAGATCGATATTTTCAGGACGAGATTGAGACTGAGGGAAAATTAGTACCGGAAGGGATTGAGGGGCGTGTACCCTATCGAGGTGTTTTAATAGATATTATCCACCAATTGTTGGGCGGTTTGCGCTCCAGCATGGGCTATACAGGTTGTCACACATTAGAAGAAATGCGTACTAAACCACAATTTGTACGTGTCAGTCTTGCTGGGATGCGTGAAAGCCATGTACATGATGTATCTATCACTAAGGAAGCACCAAATTATCGAGTGGATTAATCCAATATCACAAACTGTCAAATTTTATGAAATTCACAACATCTGTTTTAACTATAATCATTTGTGCCACACTCATGAGTTGTAGCCGTGTATCTACCACCATAAAAGAGTGGAAAAATGCTTCCACCACCCCTCTAGTTGGTCATTGGCGATTTGATGATTCCAAGGATGTTATAGCGTTAGATTCATCCGCCCTAAAAAATAATGGCACCTTGGTTGGTATGCCAAGCTGGGAAACAGAAGGTAAACTTAACGGTGCTCTTTTTTTCGATGGCAAAAAGGACTATGTGACTTTAGGCAAGGATAGCTTCAATCTCACATCAAAACTCAGTGTGTCTTTGTGGGTAAAAGTTGAAAAAACTAACAGCGATTATCAGACGCTGATTCAGCGGGGCAGGTATGTGTATCCGTTCATGGTGCAATTAGAAGGCAGCAACCGTATCCGTACCGCAGTGCGTACCATGCAAAGAGGAGAAAGTAGTGATACCCATTATCTCTTTTCTGTGACCCATTTGGTAGAAAATCGCTGGTATCATGTCGCTATAACTTACCAAAATGGTGAATACATTCTCTATATTGATGGCAAGCAAGAAAGCAAGGATGTTGTCAACGGTGAACTGGCGGTGGAGCGTAATCATACTACGACTATTGGTGGTCAACCGGCTGTTGGTTTGAGCTACTTGCAAGGATGGCTGGATGATGTTCGTATCTATAAGATATTTTTAACGCCTTCTCAAGTTCAAGCCATTTTCAAAAAACGATAGACTTAACGACAGGGATTCTCGTTCCCACGCGAGGCAAAGGAATGCCTGCCTGGACGCTCCGCGTCCTGCAATCCAAGATAAATCAATAATCATACCTATCATTGTGAATATAGTGTCTGATCTAATTTTTGAGCATTTAACTGAGCCTTCTGAACCGGTTGTTGTTTTTACGCAACAATATAAACCTAAATCTTCTGTTATGCTGAGTTTTTGGCTGGATTCTGTCGGTAAAACTCCGTTTAATCGTGGTCAAGCGGTGGTTTGTTATTATAAAGTTGATGGTGCTATTAATCAGCCGCTATTTTTTAGTTTATTTAATCGATCTTCGAGTGGTGATGTTTGGTTGCCTGTGCTAGAATATGATCCCATTGAAGTTGGTAAATTGTATGCTTTTCCGCCACCGCTTTCTTCTTCAGAGTTTGTCAGTCAGGGTAATGAGTTGCGTTTGGAGGCTGGCTCTGAGTATTTTATGGCGGTTGTTAGTGCCAAGCCTGATGAGGTTTTGGCTCGTAAGGTGTTGGTGGTTGAGGTACGATAGGGCAACCACAAGGGATTGCCCCTACATAATAATAATATACCAAGGGCAACCACAAGGGATTGCCCCTACATAATAATAATATACCAAGGGCAACCACAAGGGATTGCCCCTACAGCCGTATCAATATTTCTGGCTATGGTGCTAGCCGTCCGTTGGTAAGGGGCTATGATGCGGTGGTATTGGCGAAAAATAGACGGGTGGAAATTGAGATTGATTAACAACAACAATAACTACAAGGATTGTATGTAAGAAAGGATAAGTCAAAAAAAGTCCATTTAGTACAACGGATTTACTTCGTTACCCGAGGATGGGGAATAAACGGATTATTTTTCAGTTGTTTCGGGAATTTCGCTGCGCGGATTTCCCGCAACGAAGATCGCTACGCTAAACTAAGTCAGCGAAACTAAACGCCGTCGAGTCGAGAGTCGAAATGTTAAAAGATTTATGTAGGCTCTACTTAATGACAAAAATACTTTAGGCTCTCAAATCCATTTTGACTTATCTCGCCACCGGAGGTAGATAAAGTCGTATTACAGCTTGGACATTCCTCATCTGTAACTTCCGTCGCGTTTTCCCCCGATGGCAAAACCGCCTTGTCGGGCAGTTGGGATAACACCGTGAAATGGTGGGACTTATCCAGCGGGCGCGTCATCAAGAGCTTAGAAGCACATTCCAA
>JSZA02000053.1 GCA_000785145.2 Candidatus Thiomargarita nelsonii | reverse complement strand
ACATTTGAACCCTTACAAAAATTAGTATGGAGCTAGAACATTTTTTACGGAGAATATTGGACTTTGGTTGTCATTCTCATTATTTTCACTTCAAGTCAATTGGGACTATAGATAAAAGTTGTTGTCCCGATGCCACAACTGTCGTTATTGATTTTGACAAAACCAAGGATAAAGTCTGTAGTGAAGCTAAATTGCAGCCCTATAAATCTTGTGATGCGTTAAAAATTTTGCCTGAGTTAAAACGGTTAGATTAAGGGCAACCACTAGGGTGTTGCCTTCCGAGGCAAAAGTTTTCGCTGCGCGAAAACTTTTGCCTCGGAAACATAATATAACGGTTTGTAGGGGCAATCCTTTATGGTTGCCCTCGGCACGATATGGCATTGTCTCGTAGGGTGCGTCCCACGCACCGAGGTAAAGGTGTAACGGTGCGTCTTGATTTGTGCCCAGGACGCACCTACGCTCGCTTGATATTTAATGACTTATACAAAACTGATAGAACTAGCGAAAGGAGATAACATAATATGCAATATCCCTTAATTGAAAAAATAGGCAATCCAGAATTGCTGGTAGGGCGTGAAAAAGAATTTCGTATAATTGATAAATGGCTATCTCTAATACCCAATAGAATGTCCAAATCGAAAGTCATCGTCGCTCGTCGAAAAAGTGGAAAAACCGTATTTGTGCAAAGGATATTCAACAAACTCTGGAGCGATCCCAATCTGGGCGTGATTCCGTTTTATTTTGATATTGCTGAAAATCAAGCTTGGTATCCTGATTTTGCCATTGATTACTATTGTAGCTTTGCCTCGCAATATATTGCATTTATTCAAAGGGATGAACAGTTAGTCAACAAGCCACTCTCTTTGAAAAAAATTAGAGAATACGGTTTGGCAAACTCAAACGAACTGTTGGTTGATGATGTGGATTTGCTTCTTGAAAACCAAGAAATGGGATTGCATGATTCCATGTGGAAAACCGCCTGCCATGCCCCCCATCGTTTTGCTGCCGTTTTGAAGACACGGTTTTTAGTCATACTGGATGAATTTCAAAATATTACTCAGTACATTTACCGCGATGAAAAGTGTGAAGGCAAACCCATTGAAAGCTTGGCAGGCAGTTTTCATTCTCTATCGGAGTCAAAAATTGCCCCCATGTTAGTCACCGGCTCTTATGTAGGCTGGTTACTCCAAGTGATTGCTAAATATTTAGAAGCGGGGCGATTGAAACATTTTTACATGTCTCCCTATCTCACCCAAGATGCGGGCTTGCAAGCGGTTTATAAATATGCCGAATTTGGGCAAGAAGCCATCACCAATGAAACGGCACTGATGATTAACCAATTGTGCATGGCGGATCCATTTTTTATCTCATGTGTGATTGAAAATCAGTATGAAGATAAGGATTTGACGACAGCAGATGGGGTTATAAATACAGTTAATTATGAAATTTCTGATCGCCGTTCAGAAATGTCAGAAACTTGGAATGAGTATCTTCAATTAACTTTGGATAAGGTAAATGAAAAATATGCCAAAAGTATGTTACTCCATTTGAGTAAACATGCGGATCGTTATTGGACTCCAAAGGACCTCAAAGAAGAGTTGGGAATTGATTTGAGTATTGATCAAATTAAAAAGCGATTGGTGCAATTGAGTGAAGGGGATTTGATTGATCGAGGGGTTTCTGATATTCAATTTAAGGGGCTATCAGATGGTACGCTTAATTTAATTTTGCGTAACCGTTTTGAGAAGGAAATCGATGGTTTTGCGCCAGACTTAAAAGACGTTTTTCAAAAACAAATCAAAACCCTAACCTCCGAAAACAGCAAATTACGTGGATTGCTCAATAATTTATCGGGCAAATTGGCGGAATATCAATTAGCCACGGCTTTTAGGAGCCGAAAACGCTTTGCTTTATCAGCGTTTTTTGCCAATGTCATTGATACAACAGGCTTGAATATCATCAATGTGAAAGAACGGGTGATTTTTCAGCGTGAAGATGGCAAAGGTATGGAGCTTGATGTGGTGGCGGAATCGAATTGTGGGCGCGTGGTTTTGGTTGAAGTCAAAAAAACTAAAACCAAAATTGGTTTGGCTATTCTTGAAGATTTTCAGGAAAAATTTGAGGTTTATGGTCAACTTTTTGCTGATAAAAATATTTTGCCAGCTTTTTTATCGTTAGGTGGGTTTACTGAAGAAGCAAGGGAGTTTTGTCAGGCGCAAGGGATTGGTATGGCTTCAAAAATTGAGCAGTTTTGAATTATTAGTCCAAAGCTAAAGCTTTGGACGGAAAGTGCCTTTGATCTAACGATAAAGCAACGGCACCACAAAAACGGTCAACACCGCTGAACTCACCGCTCCAAAAATCAAGCTAATCGCCAGTCCGCCAAACACCGGATCAGGCACCATAATCGCCGTGCCGAGAACAATAGCCAGTGTTGTCAATAAAATGTTAAAAAATTACTGTCGAGGGGTAAGTCCTCTTGTCGAGCCACTTTTAGCTCAGTGGGAGTCACGTTATGGGGAATTGTTTGAACATAAGAGCCAAGCAAGCGTAGGGTGCGTCCCACGCACCGAGGTAAAGGTGTAACGGTGCGTCTTGATTTGTGCGGAGTACGCACCCTACGCTCGCTGGCTTTGCAAATTATGACAGTATCAAGTATAGTGAACTCAAATAAAACCAGTTTGGAAATGGAACAAAATGACTGAACAAAAATCATCCGCACAAAAAACCATTGAAAGCTATATAGAACATGAACAAATTGCGACTAAACTTGCGGTAGAAATTGATGAGTTGTCTGATTTACCTTTCAAGTTTAATAAACCCATACTGAAAAGTTGTAAAACAATTGATAGTTTTTACTCGATGTTCTCGTAGGGTCAATGCCATTAAGTTAAGGGCAACCATAAAGGATTGCCCCTACATGGACCGTGATAAGTTCCCTACGGGACAGGGGCAATGCCCTAGTGGTTGCCCTTAACTTAATGGCATTGTCTCGTAGGGTGCGTCCCACGCACCGAGGTAAAGGTGTAACGGTGCGTAGAGAGAGGGTGCGTAGGACGCACCCTACGCTTGATCAAAATTGATCAACCCTATCCATAGGAGGAAATTATGGAATTTCTGTTTATGAACGGCTGGAATTATGGCAAGTCGATTGTTGTTCGTTCCCCGTTGCTCAAAGACATTGTGACAACTCAATCTTTAGCCCAATTGACTAATGTGACCGAAACCATACCAAAAGATTTAGAAGATGGTGGCGAAGAAATAGACCGTTTTGATCTCCGTGACAAACGCTATCAATTGGCTACAGACCTTACTATCGTATTGACGAATGAATTAACCAAAGCAAATCGGCAAAAAGAGCATAATGATAACCCACAAATTTTAGTCAATTTGTTACAAGAAATTATCTCTGATGAAAATACTCATTTTAGATTTGGATAATAACTATTGAGCCAAGAAAAAGACCTGGCAGGTTCAAAACAAAAGCTGCCAGGTCTAGTTTTGACTATTCGACAGAAAACATTGAACCAAACCAGTACCGATAAAGCAACGGCACCACAAAAACGGTCAACACGGCTGAACTCACCGCTCCAAAAATCAAGCTGATCGCCAGTCCGCCAAACACCGGATCAGGCACCATAATCGCCGTGCCGAGAATAATAGCCAGTGTTGTCAATAAAATGGGGCGTAGGCGCAATGCACCCGCTTCACGTACTGACTTTTCTCGTGACCAACCTTGCTTTTCATGTTCTCTTGCAAAATCAACAATTAATAGCGAATTTCTAACCACAATGCCCGCTAGTGCAATGACTCCAATCATTGATGCCGCAGAAAAAGTATGTCCCAATAGCCAGTGTCCGGGAAATACGCCAATTAATCCCAATGGTATCGAAACCATCACTAAAATAGGTGTCCTAAAAGACTGATAATAAGCCACTAATAATAAATAAATCGCAACCAAAGCTAAACCCAGTGCCATGCCCATATCTCGAAAAGCATCCAATGTCAGACGCAATTCTCCCGCCCAGTGTAATCGGTAGCCTTCCAAACTGTCAGGGCGGGTGGGATTAATACCTAAATTGGTGGTATGCAAAGTGCCAGATTCTCCTAAATCAAGTCCCTCAAGTTGTTGTTCCATGCTTAATACAGCGTAAACTGGCGCACTCGCCGCTAATTCTCCACCCACATAAATCACTCGTTCATTGTCTTGATGCCAAATAGGATGCGGTTGTTCAGTTAAAATAATTTGAGTCAATTCCGAGAGAGGTATCTGTTTTCCTTGTGGATTGGTGACAAAAGCTTGTGCCAGCAGCGTCGGCTCAATACGTAAATCGCGTGGTACCTGTAAACGAATGGGTACAGCTGTACGCTCTCCTTTGGCATGGAGGTAGCCAAGTATTTCTCCGGCTAAAAAACGTTTCAGGGCTGAGGCGACTTGGGCAGCACTTAGCTTGGCGAAACTCGCCGCATCGAGGTCAACGATTATGCGATATTCAGGAATAGGCGTAGGTACACTCGCCCAAATTTCTGCCATATCATAAGTATTAAAAAAAGCCGGCGTGATTCGCTGCATGGCGATGTTTTCTAATACGAGATTATCAGGACCATAGAGTTCCGCCAGCACCGTTGCGCGTACTGGTGGTCCCGGTGGCTCTTCAACTAATTGGATAGATGAATCTGAGTAATGGGCAAGAATTGGGGCGATTTGTGAGCGAAATTGTTGGACTATTTCAATTGAGGTGATGTCTCGCTGTGCTTTATCAATGAGATTGATGCGAATTGAACGTCGCCTGCTCCGTTACTTCGTTTCAGCAAATTGAGTTCCCACTCGTCCACTGCTACCGCGTAATTGTCCATTGAAATCAACCACTGAGGAAATACCAACAAACGATTGATAATTAAGAATATAAGGATTTTTAGCCAATTCGAGTTCTATTAAACGCACAGATCGATCTGTCACTTCTAGCGGAGTGGCTTCTGGATGGTGGAAAGTGATTAAAAAGGTGTTTTTATTGTCTTTGGGCAAAAAAGCTAACGGTACTCCCTTGGGAGAAGTGGCGTAACGATGGCCTTGGGGACGAATAAACTGCCAAGCCGGTTGCAATAGGGACAAGCCTATCAAGATTATTACCAGCCAAAAAAACAGATAGCGCAGACTTCGATAACGTAATAAGAGATTAAAAAGGAAGCGGTAAACGGTTTGTAGTAAACTAGATTTTGAGGTGTGCTGATTTGTTGTCGGCAAAAAACGCCGCGCTGCCCAGGGTGTGATGCAGTAGGCGATGAATAAGGATGCTACCATGGCAACTGGGACATTGAAAGTCATCGGATAAAAATATTGCCCTAACATGCCCGTCACCATTATCAATGATAAAAACACGGTGACTACGGTGATTGTGGCTAAGGTGGTTGGATCGCCTATTTCACCGGTTGCTAATACTGCGACTTGACTCAATGCCATTAAGTTAAGACAAACCTGACAGGTATCAAAAACCTGTCAGGTTTAGTTTTACCTTAATTTACAACGACCTGCTGGGTATTGGTCTCCCAGCAGGTCTGATTTTAGGGGGTTTATCATACTGGCATTGACCATTTGAGTGCGCTCCGTCGGTGGCGCATCAATCACGTCAGCAATATCTTGTAATCGTATTATCCGATCACCATCGCTACGCAAAATAAGGTTTTTAATGTCATTGACGTGAATAAACAAGTTATCCATGCGGAGATGATGCGTTTCGCCTTGATGAATTTGATTGCCTAAGAGCAAGGATAAATTCGCACCCACCACCGCTTGACGCACGGTGTCTAAGCTGAGATTAAAATTCTGCAACCGCGCTGGGTCAATTTCAAGGCGTATTTCACGGGGCTGCGCTCCAACGACGGACCAAAATTGTCAAAGCATGCGTCCTTGTTTGGGTGGCTACCTGTGTTTTTATCTCTTGATATAATCAACTAATCTCTTTGCTTCATCGAAATCTTGCATCAAAATTTGTAAATTAAGTAATCCTATTAATTTTGGACCATCTTTGGCTTTTGAATATCGTTTACCAATTTTTCTCTCGAAGCCTCGTCTTATTTTTACAACATCAAAATATTGTCTTAAAATGGTGTCAAGTTTTTCACTCGGTTTGTTAATTTCTTCTGGATGCTTATTTTTCATTAAAGAATTATTATTTATATCTTCATTATCTCTTTTCCGTATCAGTCCTTCAGTTTTCCCAAATTCTTCAATTTTGTCAATTTGGGAAAGTATCCAGGCTTCCATTTCTTGAATCATAAAAAAAATTTTGCTGGTATCAAACGGTTTATATTGATTAAGCCTTTCTTCTCTTTTTTCTTTAGGCGCGTCCAAGTCTATCAAAAGAACAGCATTAATTTCTTGAGTATCCATAAGTTCCAGCATTTTTCGTGCTTGTGTTATGCTTCCAAAGGGCTTAATCCTGAGATTAAATTCTGTAAAGGATAGTTTTTGAGAGAATAATTTATGAAAGTTTTCACGCAACGAAGTAAGCGAAGCTAAAGATGGCACTATTATCAACTGTCAATACTGCCGAATTTGTTGATTGCACGCCTTCTATATAAATCGTAATATCTACCATCTCTTTCCACCTATTAAGCCTTGTAACCAAGCTTGTCCAGCCAAATAATCCTCTGTCCATTCGTCAAAATCATCAGAGGATTTAACAAATACCTTTGTCTCGTTATCATTATTTTTTTCAAATATTAAAATGTCATCAATATCGAATGAATTGAGTAATAATGGAGAGTGAGTAGCAATTATTAGTTGTGTGCTATTTGAGGCTTGTTTCATTGCTTGGGAAATCGTATTTATCATGTCAGGATGAAGACTGGTTTCTGGTTCATCAAAGCATACTAAACAACCTCGCTCTGGGTTAAATAATACTGATAACAAAAGCAAATAACGGAGAGTTCCATCTGATATATGCTCAATAGAAACGGAACGTGATAGATATTTTTCACGAAGTACCAAATATAATTTTGAGCCGAGAAGAGCAAAATTTATGTCTTTAAAATAAGGATTAATTTTGTTTATCGCTTGTTCTATTTTCTCATAATTTAGAGAGTGGTTGTTTTTTATGTCATTTAGAATACTCATAAAATTTTGCCCATCAGGTAACAATTTTGTCTCAGTACCATAACTGGAAGGTTGTCTGATAGAACCGTTTAGAGATGTATCAAAATCATAATAAACAGAAAACTCCTCCAAAGCTCTCTTTAAGGTAAACAGTGGAGAAAATCTGTCAGGATCAGAAATTTGTCTCAAAACAGGCTCTGTAGATTTGAAATTTATCTGACTATTTTCTTGTGGATATTTTTGGATGCCGTCTCGTGTAGAAATAATACCTTGAGCATTATCCATTTCCATATAGATAAAATCGTTCTCATCATACAATTTTTCTTTCAAATAATATGAAGTCGTACCCGCTGGAAAGATACATATCTCATAAATAGGATTGTTAGGAAATGGGAAACCTCCTTTCTGCATGAGGTTTTTTATCACATTTTTATTAAACTCAAATGACAGTTTTATATAATTTATTTCTGGTTGACTAAAATTGATAACGGAATTAAAGCCACTCCACTCTGGTTTCCAATCCATTTCCGACAATACTCTCCTGAAGCAAGTAGATAGCTTTAAGAAAATTTGATTTTCCACTGCCATTAATTCCCACGAGAATATTAATATCAGGATTTAGAAATATTGTTGTAGGAGATTTGAAACTAAAAAAATTTTCTAATGTTATTTTATAAATCATAAGCTTTTTCTTTTGATAGCTGATTGTTGTTTTTTCCAAAGATAGATAGGTGAGTGAGGATTTGTAACGATTATTCCAGTGCGATGGTAAGTTTTGTTGATGTATTGGACATACCTTCGGCGCAAAGCAATAATGAGTGGAGGCACGGTTTCAGCACGTTCGGGTGTAATCAAAAGATGAACATGGTTGTACAAGATTCATTTTTCAGGGCTTCACCAAGCCAACGAAGATAGGCTTGGTGGTCATCAGAAGCACGCTTCTCGATTATGTCCGCGTTGGACAATGTGTAACGGTAAACTGTCAATGTGTATTCGTGGGCGACGTGGCATGAGGATATATTAGCATAAAATTCGAGCCTGGCTCCTTTAATTAATCGTAGAAAATGCAAAATCTAAATCTGCAACTAAATCATCAACTTCTTCAAGACCGATAGACAACCTAATAACAAACTCATCCAGTCCAATGTCATTTCTTTCTGCTTCTGACATTGATAAGTGACTTCCATTAAAAGGGTTGGCTACTGCTGACGCAACACTTGCCATAGATGTTCCTTGATCAAATAATTTCAAGGTATTCATAAATTTCTCAACATGACTATAATCTTGAGTTTTTAATCTGAAAAAAAGCAAACATCCATACGCTTTCAATTGAACGCCATCTATTTCTGGAAAATAAATCTTTGAAACTAATGGTTGTTTTTCCAGATAGTTAATAATATCTCGTATTGACTCTTCATGACGCTTCAAACGAATCTCTAAAGTTTGCATACTCCGTCTTGTCAGCCAAGCACTAAAAGCATCTGGTACAGCTCCGTGATAAAAACGATATTTTTTGATTTTATCATATAACAATTTGTTTTTTACAGTAACGGCACCAATAATCACATCGCTATGCCCTGAAAAAAATTTAGAACCACTATACAAAGAAATATCTGCTCCAAAGTTTAACGGTTTCTGATTGATAGGGGTTGCCCAAGTATTATCTACAACAACCCATGCGTTAGAATTTCTTGATTTTAAAATTGTCGAGATAGCTTTTATATCAATAATTCTAAGAAATGGGTTTGTTGGAGTTTCAAAAAAAACCATAGTTGTTTTTTCTGTGATAGTAGATTTAGCTTTCTCTAAATCACTTAAATCCACAAATTTCAACTTTATATTCATTTGTTGACAAAAATCAGAAAGAAACCGATATGTGCAACCATAAATTAGAGAACCTGAAATTAATTCATCGCCTGGTTTTAATAGGTGAACTACCGATGAAATCGCAGCCATCCCAGAACTTAATGTCACACAATAGTTGGTATTATCCAGTTTCGCCAACAAGTTTTCTAAATCTTCAAAATTTGGATTTGTATTTCTCGTATAGAAATTGGGATCGCCACTTCTAAATGCACTTGCTTGAAATATAGGAGTTGCAATAGGACGTGCTTCGGAGTAGTCAATCTTTTCTCTGACCAATAATGTGCTGTCCTTCATTAACACTGCCTCTTGTTTTTGTAGCTAGTTCCTTCCTTTGCCTGTGAAACTGGATAATGTGCCCTATCCAACAATGGTAAAACATTCAACTTATCTTCTTCATTTGAATAATATTCAATAGTGATAGATTGCTCATCAATATGTCGCTTAGATATTTGAATACGATTCAGTCCATATTTATTTCCAATAATCGTTTCACTTACATTTTGTTGTGGTTTATGAGTTATTTTTATAATCATTTCTTCACAACTATCAAGTGTATTCAAATGCAAAGCGTTGACATCATTTTCCCAGTTAAAATGATTTTCTCGCATGATGTATCTATTTGAAGTCTGTTGTTCCAGTTTTTTGTTGATTATATTTTCAACAATATCTGCTTTACCAACTACTATAGATGTTTTTTCACCACATTTCGCACACAAACCATCTGTTGTCATACCAGATATATTTATATCCTGTCCAAAACGACTTACTAAGAGATGTTGACATGATGGACAAATTGTATCACCAACACCCTTTTCATAGAGATTCCCAATATAGACATTATTGATTCCTTCTTCCAACGCAACTGCTTTGGCTTGATGTAAATGCTCTGGTG
Source organism: Candidatus Thiomargarita nelsonii (assembly GCA_000785145.2). Classification (GTDB taxonomy): domain Bacteria; phylum Pseudomonadota; class Gammaproteobacteria; order Beggiatoales; family Beggiatoaceae; genus Thiomargarita; species Thiomargarita nelsonii_B. The sequence goes on along the minus strand of JSZA02000053.1, from coordinate 11,925 downwards.
CTGTCCTATCAACATGCATATATTTATAATTTGGGTGAAAACGCACATAATGCAGTGGTATTTTGGTACCAAAATTTTCCACAACCCATTTTGCGACTTTTCTTGATGCCTCTTCATTATCATTCAAGCCAGTTACAACAAGATTACTAATTTCCAAGTGAATATCATGTTTTGCAATAACTTTTATTGCATCTAATACTGGCTTTAGTTCAGCTTTTGTAATTTTCTTATAAAATGAGTCATCCAAAGATTTAAGTGAGATACTAAAAATATCTATGACTTCACATAATTCTTCTGCGGCTTCTTTTGTTATATAAAAAGCAGATTTATATAAATTAATTAACCCATGTTCTTTGGCTAATCTGGCTGTGTCCATTACAAATTCATGCCATACAACTGGATCATTATATGTCCATGATAAAATTCCTATGCCACGCACCAAGGCACTTTCAACTATTTGTTCGGGTGTATATTCAGTAACGTTAGTTAAATCCAATTTACGAACTTGAGAGGTTTCCCAATTTTGGCAAAAATCACAATTCATCATGCACCCGATATTACCTAAACTCAATATTTTAGAGCCAGGTTTGTAGTGATAAACTGCCTCTGTTTCAATGAGTTCTTCAGTCATATTGACTGAACGTCCATAATTAACGGTGATGAGTTTGCCACCCTTATTCATACGAACGCCACAGAAACCTTTATTTCCCTCTTTTATAACACAATGCCTTGGAGTCAAGTCACAGACTACATTACCATTTTCATTATTATGCCAAAGTTTTGCTTCTCGTCCATACTTTGGATCAAGTGAAACCATCGTTAAATACTCCTAACTAAATAAATATGATTTGTGTTGTATACGCTTAGCTGATTAGGCATTTTTCTATTGAAAAAATTCCTTTATACTCTGTTTGTGGTGACTATAATTTCACCACTTTTTACTGGAAGCGACATACCTAGAGATAATTCTCGTAGCCGATTAAGCTGTTCTTGGCCATCACTTTCAAGAGGATCGACCAAATAAACGGTATTATCAGCATCTCGACAACAAAGTAAAGCTGATATACCTGCGATTCGCCCTTTTTTTATAAGTAAACGAATAAGTAACCCTTCTTTACGGCTATGAGTCATTGGATAATCAAATGCAAATTCTCCCACGCAGTGGAAAATCGGAGTGCCTTTCCAAAGCTCAATTCCCTGAATGAGGTGTGCGCCATGTGCGTAGACAATATCTGCGCCTGCATCAATGCAACGGCGTGCTAGCTTGCGTTGATAAGGTTCTATTTCATTTGTACATGATTTTCTAACATGATGGGAAAATACAAGTATATCTACTTCTGAGCGTAGCTTTTTAATATCTAGGCAGAGTTCTTCAATATCATTAGGAATATCTGGCTTGAAAACAGCCACCCCAGGCTTATCATCTGATGCCTCTTGCTCTGGTTTATGCAATCGGGCAGTAAACTGGATAAATCCAAAGCGAACTCCACACTTTTCTATAATAACGGGCATACGGGCTGATTTGCGATTTTTCCCTGCACCACAATGTGCTATTCCCACCTTATCAAGAACTTTTAGAGTATTAATAATCGCATCAGAACCAAAAATGACGTTATTGGCACATCCAACAGCATCAAAACCAACCGAAGTAAGAGCATCAACCATTGATTCATCTGAATGTTGCCATGCGGATTTACCAGGAAGATCGTTTTTATCTGGTCTATATAAACAGCCTTCTAAGTTACCATATAATATATCAGCACTTGACAGCGTATTGTGTACAAACCGAAAGGCGGAACTAGGATCATCTCGTTTCTGGATATTGATGTCACCTACAAGTAAACAGCTTACGCCCTGATTATGTGCATTCTGAAACCAAACGTATGGGTCGTCACTAATCATGTTTCATTAATTCTAGAGGTAAATAAAAACCAAAACTCATTCTTTCAACTGCTGCATAGACACAATGCCATAAATAATTTTCCGCTCTATTTCCTACAAGGAATATTCTAAAATTCCACCCTTCTTTTTCCCAGCACGTATATATTTTCCCAGTATCGGGATGTCTATAGCGAAAAAATGATTTTCCACCTTCTTTTACATAAGTACAGAACAGACGTTCTCCGGGTCTATTTGCATTAGTGTGCCACCCCATATGTGAGCCATTCGGATACCAAAAAAAACCACTCGGACTTGCTCCAGGCATAAAACGGCTAATTTCATTCTGTAAAATATTTTGATTTTCTCTATCTTCGCTTACCCATAGATCATAACGAAAAAAAGCACGTGCATCATCATCCGCTCTTAGCCTGTGTTCATTTTTGTCAAGAAGTTCCTGAAGTGCTTCAGGACTTAAACAAGCAGGAATATCTGTTACAGCAGTGTCAATATTACCTAAAGTGCGAAAAGTGTCACTATTTCTACCTTCAAGCTCAAGCTGGACACGAGTATAGTCTAGTTGAGATACTAATGTTTCAGGCAAATCATGCTTCTCATATTCTTTGTAGTACATCAATAGCATTCTCCTATAAGATAGAATATAAACTGAATAGTAAAAGTTCTATTCTTCTACGTATTTCCCATTGCCCAGGACTTTCAAATGTTAACGAATATATTTCGTTTTCATCGCAAAAATTTCTGAAGCTTCCTTCTTTATTTTTATTCCGAACTATACCTCCTCTAGCTATTGGATATTTTATTGATATACGGCTAACTATGCTTTCAGAATCAAATAAATCAGTGGTAGCTTGAGGTGACTCACAACAAAAAAAACCAGCACATTCATCTAAGGCTTCATGAAAATCAAAAGCGGCAATATAATTTATATTTAGATTCTCTAATACCAACTTAATTTCTACCTCAGTTGTGTTGCTGTATTGCCGATTTAGATCAATAGAATTTGAGTTTTCCCGTGTTCCATTTTCATAGCCATCTGGATTAATTAAAGGAAACAATGTAATATTAAATGGTTTTTCGCTCAATAATTTCCATTCATGTATAAAATTCAATATAGCCATTGGGGCGGCAATTTCATCCCCATGGTGGCCTGATACGATCAAAATATTGTCATATCCTCCATCTAAGCTCACTTTAAATATATCTCTACCTTTAGGAGAAGAACCAATATTTTTAACTAAAACGTTATTACTATCCTCTGATATTTTTATTAATTCTAGTATGTAACTGTCATAGTCTATTTTTCTTAAATATTTCATACGCTCCTTTTTTATTATTTAATATACACTTCCCTAATATTTAAATAGTTATCATACATTAGATGAATAAATAGTGGATTATCAAATACTAAATCTTCAAATAAAAAAGCCATTGTTTCTTTCAGTATCTCTTGAGAAACTGTCAAATCTAATGATTTGAGATTCCCATTAAACCCTAACTTAGCAGTATGTCCATACAAACCAGGAGATGGGTTTGCTTCTAAAATAAATATATTTCCATTTTCATCTTCAATAACATCTACACCTACGAGTTTTAAATTAATAATTCTAGATATTTGTTCGCAAACTGAAGTTATTCTACTATTTAGTAAAGAAGCTTCAATACCTTTCCAAGTTGCTCCTCTAGAAATATTAACTACTTTTGTTATTTCAAATCGCTCTCCATTTTTTAGTATTGAGTCAAAATCAATATTTTGTTCACTTAGTCTCTCTTTGACATCATTATCATCAAAAAGCTTAAAGCTATTTTCAATATTAGACTTATGAAAAAGTTGATTTAACAGTTCTTTTACACTGCAACTACCATCACCAACAATGACTGGGGCTTTTTTTTCATACGAAGATAATATTCTATTATTTAATAATAGGACACGATATAATCTACCCAATACAAATGGTTCTACAAAGTAATAAGCATCATTTTGTTCAATAATTTTTTGAAGCTTATCAAATGATATATCAGCAATTACAGAAATACCTTTCATTCCTGCTATTGGCTTAATAACCCATCTGTCAAAATTTTCATTTTTTAATAAATCACAATTTTGGCGGTTTACCAAATACCAAGGAATCATAGGTAATTCATATTTTGAAAGTATAGAGCGTATAAATAATTTATTGTCAGCTTTATCAATGTCTCTAGGATCATCGAATGGAAGCCTTGTACTATACGTTAAAAATTCTTTTCCTTTGTATAGATGTTTAATCCAGCGAGTATTATTTGATATATATACACTTTCTCCACCCAGAGAAGCCATACTTAACATAATAATTTCGTCTGTATTATTATTACCAAGTAACATATTAACAGGACCTCATTTACTTATCTTATAAAGGTAAATACTCTTCTTTATATGACCTGATAACTCTTCCATATCTTGTTGATTGTTTTTTCGATACATCGAAATACTTCTTCATCAACATATAGTAAGAGTCTTGACCAAATTCAGCACGAATTGCCTCCGCTGCACCGAATCTTGGATTTATTTCAAAAATGTATGGCTTATCACCTTTCATTCTGAATTGAAAATTGAGGCAATATCGACCTTTTATATTTGTTGCAATTTCTTCAATTAAAGGTTCAATTTTTCTACATTCCTCATCATAGATTGCTTCTGTTGTAACGGTTTTCATCGCCAATCGTCGGACAATACATGTATTAAACACCTTGCCATCTTCGTCATATAACACAGAACATGAGTATTCTTCTCGAATATCAGTTAAATACTCTTGCCATATATATGGGGAATATTTATCCTTTTTTTCTTTTAGCCAATCAAAAAAATCATCTTCAGTTTTTATAACTTTAATGCCATTTGAGCCATAACCGTATCTTGGCTTTATAATGCAAGGCACCTCTATTTTATCCAGGTCATTTTTTGATTCAGTCAACAATCCGGTAACAGGTGAACAGTTGCCAATTGGTGTTAATCGATTAGCCGTTTCATATTTGTCAAAAAAAGCAGAAATTAAATCTTCACTTTCTACAAATACTAATATCCCCGAATCATTAAAACGCTTCAAATTTCTAGCGTAGGCTTTTAGTTCAAATATTGAACATGGTATTATTAAATTAATACCGTTTTCAATGGAGAAATGCAACACAAATTCAATAAATTCATCCTCTGTTGCCGATTTTTCAAAATAAAAGTCGGGTGTAATAATGTACTCTGATGAATAATTTCGAGCTGGAAAATATTTTGATGTATTAGCAACAATTAATTTTTCAATTCCCCTATATTGATTTAAAAGTTTTGTTGCTCCGTATCCTAATACTGCACCGCTACCGCTAATCAGAACTTTAACTTTTTTCATGATTTTAACCAAACCTCTTAAAAAATCCCTACTTTTAATTGGTGTCACAGGGCGATTGAAGTCATAATGACCATGACGATATCAAGCGAGACCCAAAGCCCCGCTCGACACTCCACTAAACCTCAAACAATATTTCGCGATGCAAACGACATACTCCGAAATTCCGTCTTATACTCGCCAAGCTTTTTAACCTTAGCCACACCAATCTTGTAATTGCCACTAATGTGATCAACCACAGCCGTGAGTTGCTGGGTTGGCGTGGGTCAAGCATGTTGCTGTACATCACGCCTTTCTTGACATGTGGAGAGACAATAGCCACCGCTGTCACGGCTGCCTTAGACAACTCAATATGCCCCCGCTTCATCAGCTCAGAAAACTGGAAGTGGTTATTATGCACGCCAATTATCGTGTCTTTGTGAGAGGCGACACGTTTGGAATACATCATAACATAGTCACCGGATTCAATGCTACGCGCTTTGGCTACCTAAAAAATTTAAACATTTTTGCCAGCTTCACTTTGTGTATTATCGTGGCGCATTTTGAGCAGCCACTATATCATATCTACGCTCAGTGCGATTAACTTTTTAAAAACCAGCCACCGCAAACATGCCCGGCTGAGTTGCACGCACCGTGCTACCACGCGCTCTGGCTATATCATATCATAAGTGCTCTGTTTGCGCCACTCACGATATTGGGCAAACCATCACGCTAGATATAAGCTCCGTAAGCCTGTTTGATTATCCTTCCGAGGCAAAAGTTTTCGCGGTAGCGAAAACTTTTGCCTCGGAACCATTTATCAGTGTCATCACCTTGTGCATTCTCGCGGCGCATAATGATATTTTTAGCACCCACTCTATCACATCAATGCCATTAAGTTAAGGAAAATGTGTTAGACTTAGTGGCTTTCAAACATGATGTCAAATCAAATTATGGAAAAAGACACACTGGTGGACGATCATTCCAAAGCCACTCGATCAATTTCAATTATTCGCGAGTTGTTAAACGATGACGACTTTAAAAATGAACAGCTTTCGAGGTAAAAGTTTTTGCGGAGCAAAAACTTTTACCTCGAAACATCTTCTATATTTTTCAGTCGCAATTTCAAATTAAACTTTGTAGCTGTCATTTTGCTCATTTTACAAAAAAGCATTAAATCATTACAGCTTGTTTTGAATGAGTTTTTCAAAAAGCTAGATAATGGTACTTCAGTAACAAAAAGTGCATTTACCCAAGCACGTCGTCATTTAAAAGCCACAGCGTTTATCATGTTAAACCAAAAAGCAGTGCTCGATGTTCTTTATGGTGATGAAAATTATGAAACCGCTTGGGGATTCCGCCTTTTGGTGATTGACGGCTCCAAAATCCATATGCCTAATACCCAAGAGATTATACAAGAATTTGGCACCATTAGATTTGAAACAACAGTTGGCAATGACAAGAAAATAACGGGCGAACATGGCTATGCACTCGCATCAGTGATGTATGATCCCCTTAACAAAGTTGTTGTCGATGCTTGCCTTGCACCTGCAAAGGCGTATGAGGTTGATTTAGCATTGGAACACATCAAACATACACGGGCTAATGATCTGATTTTGTTTGATCGTAATTATCCATCTTATATCTTTTTAGCCTCTTTAATCAAACTGAACATGCAATTTTGCGGTCGTTGTTCAAAAAGTTCATTTAAAGCAGCACAAAAACTGTTTAAACAACATATTACTGACAGTAGTATAGTCACTTTAAAAGCGGAAGGTCATGTCAATAAAAAGTGCAAGGCGTTGGGATTACCAGATAAAATAATAGTACGCTTTGTAAGGGTTATATTGAGCACCGGAGAAATAGAAGTTCTTGTAACTTCATTACTTGATGAAAATCAATATACCGCACAAACGAAGTAACGAAGTAAATGTTCAAGGAATTGTACAATCTGCGTTGGGGTGTCGAGTGTTTTTACGGCGTTTTAAAAGAGCGTTTAAAAATTGATAATTTCACTGGAAAAACCGTTATATCAGTTAAACAAGATTTTTATGCAACCTTGTTCCTTACTGGCTTAGAATCTATACTCACTCAAACAGCTGAGTCACAATTATTTGACAAATCACGTCAAAATAAACATCGGCAAACCGTTAACAATATGGTGTCTTTTAATGCCATCAAAAATTTTATGATAGAACTATTCTATCATTGCTCGCCAATTCAAAAACTTATGGCAACGTTGACAGAATGGTTTATCAAGGATCCAACGTACATTAGACAAGATCGTGAGGTACCACGAAAAAAGAGCTCAGCTAGGGTTTCTTTAAATTACTATAAACGTATTTACAAACCTTGTTTTTAGTTAAACACCTTTTTTGACAAAATTCAAAGGTTGATTTTTTCCATTCAATCATTTTGAATGGGTTGGGGGAACTTTGGCTCAAAAATGGCTCAAAAATGATTTAATGACAATTTTTATCAAAAAACACACTATTTATCTAATCATAAATAAACAAAATTATAAAAATCTGCTAAGCCAACTATTTTGATTAGTTAATTTATAATTAACTAATCATTATAATATTGATATTAAAGTACTTTGAATAAAAAAAAATTATCACAACTAGCATACATTGTTAATTTAGTCTTTCCTAATTATTATTCTAATTCAAAACCTGTGATTAGTGTCATTTTTGATGGCAACCACAAGAAATTGCCAAGACAAAGTCTTGAGCGGCACAAACCTCTTATGGTATAAGGCTGCTTAACTTAATGGCATTGACTCTATCACATCCCACGTACTAACTTTTTCAAAACCATCTAATTTTTTGAGACACCAAATCCCGCAAACACGCACCAACAACCAAAGCCCCCGCATATTTCCATCTCCCACCTGAAAGCGACATCACACTCCGCGCAATAATAATTGGGATCAGAGTAAAATTAATAAATATGGCACGCGGTTTTGTGTCCCAACTCTCTTGCAACGTGCAACTGCGCGATCCAACTATTAAAACGCTTCAAATTTCTAGCGTAGGCTTTTAGTTCAAATATTGAACATGGTATTATTAAATTAATACCGTTTTCAATGGAGAAATGCAACACAAATTCAATAAATTCATCCTCTGTTGCCGATTTTTCAAAATAAAAGTCGGGTGTAATAATGTACTCTGATGAATAATTTCGAGCTGGAAAATATTTTGATGTATTAGCAACAATTAATTTTTCAATTCCCCTATATTGATTTAAAAGTTTTGTTGCTCCGTATCCTAATACTGCACCGCTACCGCTAATCAGAACTTTAACTTTTTTCATGATTTTAACCAAACCTCTTAAAAAATCCCTACTTTTAATTGGTGTCACAGGGCGATTGAAGTCATAATGACCATGACGATATCAAGCGAGACCCAAAGCCCCGCTCGACACTCCACTAAACCTCAAACAATATTTCGCGATGCAAACGACATACTCCGAAATTCCGTCTTATACTCGCCAAGCTTTTTAACCTTAGCCACACCAATCTTGTAATTGCCACTAATGTGATCAACCACAGCCGTGAGTTGCTGGGTTGGCGTGGGTCAAGCATGTTGCTGTACATCACGCCTTTCTTGACATGTGGAGAGACAATAGCCACCGCTGTCACGGCTGCCTTAGACAACTCAATATGCCCCCGCTTCATCAGCTCAGAAAACTGGAAGTGGTTATTATGCACGCCAATTATCGTGTCTTTGTGAGAGGCGACACGTTTGGAATACATCATAACATAGTCACCGGATTCAATGCTACGCGCTTTGGCTACCTAAAAAATTTAAACATTTTTGCCAGCTTCACTTTGTGTATTATCGTGGCGCATTTTGAGCAGCCACTATATCATATCTACGCTCAGTGCGATTAACTTTTTAAAAACCAGCCACCGCAAACATGCCCGGCTGAGTTGCACGCACCGTGCTACCACGCGCTCTGGCTATATCATATCATAAGTGCTCTGTTTGCGCCACTCACGATATTGGGCAAACCATCACGCTAGATATAAGCTCCGTAAGCCTGTTTGATTATCCTTCCGAGGCAAAAGTTTTCGCGGTAGCGAAAACTTTTGCCTCGGAACCATTTATCAGTGTCATCACCTTGTGCATTCTCGCGGCGCATAATGATATTTTTAGCACCCACTCTATCACATCAATGCCATTAAGTTAAGGAAAATGTGTTAGACTTAGTGGCTTTCAAACATGATGTCAAATCAAATTATGGAAAAAGACACACTGGTGGACGATCATTCCAAAGCCACTCGATCAATTTCAATTATTCGCGAGTTGTTAAACGATGACGACTTTAAAAATGAACAGCTTTCGAGGTAAAAGTTTTTGCGGAGCAAAAACTTTTACCTCGAAACATCTTCTATATTTTTCAGTCGCAATTTCAAATTAAACTTTGTAGCTGTCATTTTGCTCATTTTACAAAAAAGCATTAAATCATTACAGCTTGTTTTGAATGAGTTTTTCAAAAAGCTAGATAATGGTACTTCAGTAACAAAAAGTGCATTTACCCAAGCACGTCGTCATTTAAAAGCCACAGCGTTTATCATGTTAAACCAAAAAGCAGTGCTCGATGTTCTTTATGGTGATGAAAATTATGAAACCGCTTGGGGATTCCGCCTTTTGGTGATTGACGGCTCCAAAATCCATATGCCTAATACCCAAGAGATTATACAAGAATTTGGCACCATTAGATTTGAAACAACAGTTGGCAATGACAAGAAAATAACGGGCGAACATGGCTATGCACTCGCATCAGTGATGTATGATCCCCTTAACAAAGTTGTTGTCGATGCTTGCCTTGCACCTGCAAAGGCGTATGAGGTTGATTTAGCATTGGAACACATCAAACATACACGGGCTAATGATCTGATTTTGTTTGATCGTAATTATCCATCTTATATCTTTTTAGCCTCTTTAATCAAACTGAACATGCAATTTTGCGGTCGTTGTTCAAAAAGTTCATTTAAAGCAGCACAAAAACTGTTTAAACAACATATTACTGACAGTAGTATAGTCACTTTAAAAGCGGAAGGTCATGTCAATAAAAAGTGCAAGGCGTTGGGATTACCAGATAAAATAATAGTACGCTTTGTAAGGGTTATATTGAGCACCGGAGAAATAGAAGTTCTTGTAACTTCATTACTTGATGAAAATCAATATACCGCACAAACGAAGTAACGAAGTAAATGTTCAAGGAATTGTACAATCTGCGTTGGGGTGTCGAGTGTTTTTACGGCGTTTTAAAAGAGCGTTTAAAAATTGATAATTTCACTGGAAAAACCGTTATATCAGTTAAACAAGATTTTTATGCAACCTTGTTCCTTACTGGCTTAGAATCTATACTCACTCAAACAGCTGAGTCACAATTATTTGACAAATCACGTCAAAATAAACATCGGCAAACCGTTAACAATATGGTGTCTTTTAATGCCATCAAAAATTTTATGATAGAACTATTCTATCATTGCTCGCCAATTCAAAAACTTATGGCAACGTTGACAGAATGGTTTATCAAGGATCCAACGTACATTAGACAAGATCGTGAGGTACCACGAAAAAAGAGCTCAGCTAGGGTTTCTTTAAATTACTATAAACGTATTTACAAACCTTGTTTTTAGTTAAACACCTTTTTTGACAAAATTCAAAGGTTGATTTTTTCCATTCAATCATTTTGAATGGGTTGGGGGAACTTTGGCTCAAAAATGGCTCAAAAATGATTTAATGACAATTTTTATCAAAAAACACACTATTTATCTAATCATAAATAAACAAAATTATAAAAATCTGCTAAGCCAACTATTTTGATTAGTTAATTTATAATTAACTAATCATTATAATATTGATATTAAAGTACTTTGAATAAAAAAAAATTATCACAACTAGCATACATTGTTAATTTAGTCTTTCCTAATTATTATTCTAATTCAAAACCTGTGATTAGTGTCATTTTTGATGGCAACCACAAGAAATTGCCAAGACAAAGTCTTGAGCGGCACAAACCTCTTATGGTATAAGGCTGCTTAACTTAATGGCATTGACTCTATCACATCCCACGTACTAACTTTTTCAAAACCATCTAATTTTTTGAGACACCAAATCCCGCAAACACGCACCAACAACCAAAGCCCCCGCATATTTCCATCTCCCACCTGAAAGCGACATCACACTCCGCGCAATAATAATTGGGATCAGAGTAAAATTAATAAATATGGCACGCGGTTTTGTGTCCCAAATCTCTTGCAACGTGCAACTGCGCGATCCAACTATTATATATATAATATAAGATGTACGGAGCACTGATCACTGCTGTAGGCTACCTAAAAAATTTAAACCTTTTGCCAGCTTCACAAATATGGTACGTTTGATCTCATCAACCGTTTTATGTCCACATTGCATCAGCACAATTTCTAACGATAAAGCAACGGCACCACAAAAACGGTCAACACCGCTGAACTCACCGCTCCAAAAATCAAACTGATCGCCAATCCGCCAAACACGGGATCAGGCACCATAATCGCCGTGCCAAGGACAATAGCCAGTGTTGTCAATAAAATGGGGCGTAGGCGCAATGCACCCGCTTCACGTACTGACTTTTCTCGTGACCAACCTTGCTTTTCATGTTCTCTTGCAAAATCAACAATTAA
>JSZA02000043.1 GCA_000785145.2 Candidatus Thiomargarita nelsonii | reverse complement strand
CTGATATCACCAGTGCTTATAATGTGGCAGAAGACATTTATTTGGAGCCTGAATTTAATGATTTATGTGGCTTTCTCAAATCAGAAATCAGAGCCGTTGTGACTCAAATAGTTGAAGAATGTAAACTTTCTCCTCAAAAAGGGGAAGATGCCTTAGCCCTGATGCAAGCGTTTTATGATGGCTACAGTTTTAGCGAGCAAGAGAATGAATTGATTTATAACCCGACGTTGGTTCTTTATTTTATAAAACGTTTTCAACGTCAGTGTCAATTTCCGCGTCAAATGCTGGATAACAATTTAGCAATAGATCGGAGAAAACTTTCTTATCTCTCTGGTTTGCCCAATGGAGAATCCATTATTTCTCAGGCTCTAAATGAGACGCCGCCCTTGAATCTCAAACGCTTAGCAAAGAGCGAAGGTGTGGATGAGATGTTAAATGCCGCTAAAGGCAAGACTTTTATCATTTCTTTGCTTTATTATTTGGGCATTTTGAGTTTTAATGGAAAAACCGAGTTTGGTAAACTGCGTTTCAAAATTCCAAATTTAGTGGCACGACAACTCTATGTTGAACAACTTTTTGAGTTGTTTTTACCCCAAGAATCGGAGCGCTCTCAAGCTCAGCTTCTCGCGGAAGATTTTTATCAAACCGGCGATTTACAACCCTTGTGTGATTTTATGGAGCAGCGTTATTTTAGGGTATTTGATAATCGTGATTATACTTCTGCAAATGAGTTAGTGATTAAGACAGCTTTTTTAACGGTGCTATTTGATGATGTGTTTTATGTGATGGACTCGGAATTTCCGCTAGAACGGAGATATGCGGATTTGACGATGATTATGCGTCCAGATCAGCGCAAATATCCGCTTTATGATTTTATTTTGGAATTTAAGTATTTAAAATTATCTGAAGTGGGCTTGAATGGTGCGGAAGTTCGCGAGAAAAGTATTGAAGAACTCATGGCTTTAAGTGCCGTAGAAGATAAATTGGCGGAATCTGAAAAACAATTACTTGATTATCAAACTCGTTTGGAGTCTAAATATGGCGACTCTTTGCTACGCTTGCAACTGATTAGCGTGGTGGCGGTGGGTTTTGAGCGTGTCGTGTGGCAAAAGGTTTACTTAAACCATGACTTGAACATCGAGTGATACGCATCCCTTGTCACGATCCAGACCATGACAGGGCAACCACAAGGGATTGCCCCTACGATAAATCACGGTTTGTAGGGGCAATCCTTTATGGTTGCCCTGTTTTTATCGTTCCCACGCTCTGCGTGGGAAACGCAGTAACGGAACGAAGTGGAGATCATGCCTGCTGCGACGCTCTGCGTCGCCTGTGAGAACAAGAAAAATGGAAAAACGCCCTAACTTTTACATCATCCTAGAACTCGATCCATCTATAACGGACTGGTCAACCATTGAAGCGACCATTAAGAGTAAACACCGCTTTTGGGCTATGCAAAAAAACCAAGGCTCCCCGGCTGCCCGTAGAAAGGCAGAGCGGTACATGAAATTCCTACCAGAAATGAACGCCTTGCTCAAGGAACAGGAAAGCCGTAAAACAGAGGCAAAGGCCGCCGTTCAGGAGCTGAAAAAAGAAAAGCAAGTCCAGCTTGAAAAACTTGACCAACTGATTGATATGCTCCATACAGCCACCGTTTCGTCAAAGGATGTGAAACTGCTGATCAATAAGAGCGGGAAAGTTTTTTCAGAAAAGGAGATTGAGGTTCGCCTGAAGCAGCGAGGGATCAGCTTGGATACTGTCAAACACCAAAAAACAGCGCGTCCTAAATTGGAGACAGCCGTTGCCAAAGGTATTCGTGGCGAATTGGATACCTTGAAATTGAGCAACCTCTATAATTTTCTGAATCTTGAACATTCTCCCAAGCTCAGTGCCCGCTCCTCTCCCAAGAGCCTCTATGAGCGTGCAGATGCCATCTATAAAGAATTGAGCCGGGTTGGGAAAACAGATGCCGACACAACGTCAAAAATGAGTTTGGCTGGGCGTGCTAAATCCGTCTTCACTAACGACACAGAAAAAGAGCGTCACGATAATACGCTGGCAACGGAAGTCCTTGTTGAACTTGACAATCCATTGGAAATAGCCGGACGTGACAAAATCATCGACAAGGTAGGGCTTGAATCCCTGCTTAAAGCGGCAAAAAAACTCGGTGTTACTGAAACGCTTGCGATGGAATATATTGAAGATTATGCAGCAAAAAGAAAGTGGCACGTACAGAAAGAGACAGAAACCGTCACTATCAAACTGCTGACGTGTGGCTATTGCAATACCTTAGCGGCATCAGAAGGGGATAAACGCTGTAGTAACTGTGGCGAAGAACTGGTGCAACCCTGTCCAAAATGCGGAGCGCCAACACCGACCGAAAATGCCGCTTGTACTCGTTGCGGTTGCCATACTGGAGATGCCCCGCTTGTCAAAGCCCTGCTGAAAGATGGAAAAGACTTGATGGCAAAAGGCGAACTTGATCAGGCGATTTCCCATTTTAATCATGCACTCGATTATTGGACGGATTGGCAACCTGCGCTTGATGAAAAAAAGCAGGCGGAATCGAAAAAACGAGAGCGCACTCAGGCATTGGATAAGATCAAAGCCCTCGTTAAGGCGCGAAAACTCGAAGCAGGCAAATCGCAACTGGAACGATTTAAAGATGAACACGCTCAGGCGGGTACTGATGCTATCAAAAAACTGATCGACGATGGCTTACGTCGCGCCAAACAGGCTTATGAGGTGGCCGAAAAACTACGCTTATCCGCCAAAACCGAAGAGGCTTTTGACAAATACGAAGAGTCTCTCTCTCACAGTGTCGATTTTTCACCAGCCCTATCCGCCAGCAGTCCGCCGCCTCAGCCACAAACTCTCACCGCAGAATGGCGTGGCGAATCGCTCCGGTTATCTTGGTCCCAAGTCAAGGCGCGTGGCAAAATCAGTTACCGTCTCGTTCGGAAACTAGGCGGATTACCAGCCAACGATAGAGATGGCGATATAATCGCCGAGACATCTATTACCAAGGCAGATGATATCAAGATTAAACCGGGAATCGCCTACTACTATGGTATTTTTTCCGTCCGTGTCGGCATCGCATCCCTCAGTTTCGCATCAACCGGTCCTCACCTTAAAACGGCTGAAGTTGAAGAAATCGACTACGAAGTCACTAATCGGCAAGTCACCTTAAAATGGCGAGCACCTGAAGGGAGTATAGCGGTCGAAATTTGGCGTAAAGAAAAAATCGCCCCTTCGCGTCGTGGTGACGGAAAACAGATCGCCTCCGCCACGGCGAGCCATCTACTGGATGCCGATTTACAAAACGGACGGTGCTACGGATATTTGATAATTGCAAAATATCGCCACCCCGAAGAGGTCTTATATTCTAAAGGTGTCAGCATTCTCGCCACGCCGGTAGCACCACCCGAACCGGTGAAAGATTTGAGCGCAAATCGTCACGAGCGTACCGTATTCTTGACTTGGACACCCGGTAAGGCACAAGTCCAAATTCGCCAAGCACAAACTATACCCGATATGACACCTGGACAAATAGTGTCCCTAAAAACGGCTGAACGTTTTGGCGTACCTATTCCTGTCACATCTCCGGGGCGGGCGCAGACAACCTTGAAAACGCAAGGGCGCATGTTTTTCGTACCCGTGAGCATTGTTTCAGAAACGGCAGTACTAGGCAATCCTGTCACCGTCACGACGATTGACGAAATCTCTAACCTTGTGTCCCAGCGCAATGGTCGCAACATTATTTTAACGTGGCAATGGCCCACCGGCTCATCAGAAGTGCAGGTTGCCTATCATCACGATCATTTTCCGAGTTCAGGAGCAGAAAATGGCGCGGCAAAGGCACGGGTAACGCGCTCAGAATACGAGCGCAATCATTATTGGGAATTACGCTCAGCAGCGCAGCAAAAACACTATTTTACCGTATTTGTCAGAGAACCCACTGCTAACATCTACTCCAGTGGCGTGAATCTGTTAGAATCCATGGGACAGGAAAACATTGTCCGCTACCAAGTGGTGAGCAAGAAAAGGCTATTTAGCAAAACGCCGCATACAGCGTGGGTCGAATTTATGAGTGAAGAAGGTGCTACGCTAAAAGGATTGCAAGTTGTGCGTCAAGCCAAATATCCACCCGTTTCAAAGAATGATGGCGTTATTGTTGCCCAAGTCGAGCGGATAACTTTTACGGATAAACAGTCACGAATTGAGATACCAAAGCAATATCTCAAAGAGGGAGGATACTTAAAGGTGTTTTTCAAAGACGATGCTTTTGCTAAGGAAGTGCGATTGCTGCCTGCTGCGAAAGATAAACTTAAAATCTGATAAAATCACACGTATCGCAGATTATGTTTGGACAATTCAGTAAAATTTTAATGGCTATTTTTTAACAAAAGCGAGTGTTAGAAAGCATAATTGCACCAAAGCCCCCTTTAACTAACCTGCAAATGGAAATATTAAAGTTATATTCAACAGACTTGCCAGACACTGATCTGAATGAGGTGAAAATTATTCACCGTTTTTAGCCCGCTAAGTTTCAGATGGCACTCTTAAAATGTTTGCCTATCTGATTTTATTACATGAACCGTCGCCACACCCCTTATTGTGTGTTGAAGAACCCGAAAATCAATTATATCCACATCTGCTTTGTCACGAGCTTGAATCTTGGTTTTTAGGTGATCTTGCTGCGATTGATAAAGTTTTTGGAACATTTAGGTACAACAAATGTGGCGATGATGGCAAAGAAATGCAGGCTTTAGGCATGTACTCTGTGGTCTCAACGCTGCTTTTGAAAAAGCAACGACAATAAACTGATAGGAGAAAATGCTATGGAACGTCAGTACAGAGTCTTAATCGTGGACAATGATAGTGAGATTTTAACCACTTATCAAGATTACCTCACCAAACATGGGCTTGAGGTAGAAACTGCTCAAGACGGTATCGAAGGGCTTGAGAAACTTCATACTGGTGAATTTGACGTAGCGGTTGTGGAGACACAACTCCCTAAACTGACTGGTATCGAGATGATCAAAAAGGCTAACGAAGCTGATATTGATACTGATATGGTGATTTTGACAGAACACGGGAAAAAGGATGACGCTGTCGCGGCGATAAATATGGGTGTGAAAGCTTGGATTGAAAAATCTGGCATTAACATGGCTCATTTCGTCAAAAGAGTCAAGGAAGTGGCTGAAGTGATACCTCTGAGTGAGATGGGACGCCTCTTATCCGCCATTCCAAAATCGAACTAACAAAATGAAATGAACAATGTAGATATTTATTACTATTTTGATGCAAACGCTTTGCTGAAGTATTATCAAGATGAGGATGGTAGTTTAAAGATACGACGTTTGGTTTCCAACTCATCCACGCCGATTCTGA
The DNA here is from genome assembly GCA_000785145.2 of Candidatus Thiomargarita nelsonii. Lineage (GTDB taxonomy): Bacteria > Pseudomonadota > Gammaproteobacteria > Beggiatoales > Beggiatoaceae > Thiomargarita > Thiomargarita nelsonii_B. Next base: position 9,027 of record JSZA02000043.1, on the reverse strand, counting down.
TATCATCACTCACTTCGTTAGAGAGTTTAAGTGTTGTTATGAAATCCTACCGTCAAGGTGTCTTTAAGAGGAAAAAGGTTAAGCATATCGTTAATCGTTTAAGAAGAGATAGAGAAGCTGATCTCAGTAGGAAAAATCGTCTGTTTAAAGTAGTTCCAATGCCTGAAGATACCTTTCGGCTTGCTGAGAATATTTTATTCCAACAAGCATTTACCTTTGACATCGGCTCAAATGATGCGTTGCATGTGGCTATAGTTAAGGAACTACAGTCACAGTTTTCTATCATCCTTGTTACCTCAGATAAGTCGATGCAAAATGTTTGTGAGCGTCTTTCAATTCCTTTTTTTGATCCTGAAGCAACTTAATGTGTATAAATGAATTGTATGACGCTCATAAGTTATTTGATGTGTTTAGTTTCAATTTAACAATGAGCGCAACTCGTAGGGGCAATCCCTTGTGGTTGCCCTCGCTTGCGACCTTCAAATTAAAGTTCGATTTTTAAAATTTTTTTGACCTCACACATTTTTTCGACTATAGATATGCCATTAAAATTTACCACGCGGGCTGTGGATAGGTTTATGATTCTGCCAGTCCGATCCGGCGGCACTATGACTTGTACAAATTGGGGTAATGCCATGCGTTATGCCGGCAAATACGCAGCTATTGAAACAAAAAAAAGAATATGATAACCTACCCTGAACAAAACAACACTAATATAAATAAGGTAATTTATCATGACTATAAAACGTATAGAAATAAAAAACTTTAAAAGTTTCCGTCATCAAAAGATTACGCTTGGACAATTTAATGTCTTGGTTGGTGCCAATGCCTCTGGCAAATCTAATTTTTTGCAGATATTTAAGTTTATCAGTAACATCGCTAATCATGGCTTGAATAATGCAATTTCTTTGCAAGGAGGTGTTGAATATTTAAGGAATATTCAGCTCGCGGCGACTGAAGCTTTTGCGTTGAAAATTGTCGTTGATTCAACGCCAGAAATGGCTTATGAATTTTCTCTTCACGGCGCCCAATTTTAAATTGGACAGGATAAACTTACTTTTGTATATGAAGGCAACGAATTTGCGGTTATTTCTGTCAATGGAAAAGTTTTGGTCGAAAATACGCTAGGTGAGCTATTGCCAGAGTTTTTTGAAAAAATCAGTTTAATTAAAACACTAAAACCTCAAACTCTCCTTATTGAACAGCCGATTTTCAGGTTTGCGCTGGAAGAATTTTTTGATGATGTTGATATTTTCAATAATCTTTTTGTTTACGACTTTGATGTTAAACAATCAAAAAAAGCAGCGCTGATGACTGGGCAATTGAAATTAGAAGAAGATAGCAGTAATTTAGCCATTGTTCTCAAAGACATTCTAGCCAATAAAGATAAAAGCAGACTCTTTTTTAATATGTTGAGTTATGTTTTGCCTTTTGTGGAGGATGTTCGTGTTGATCCCGTTGCTGACAAGTATTTAATTCTCAGATTAAGAGAAGCATACTCTAAAGTCTATTTACCAACGGCTTTTATTTCCGATGGTACTCTCAATGCAATCTCTCTCATTATCGCTTTATATTTTGATGAAACGCCACTTCTTTTAATTGAAGAGCCTGAAAAACATATTTATCCTTATCTCATTTCGGCGTTTATTGAAATGTTCAAGGAAATTTCTGAGAACAAACAAATTATTATAACGACACATGAGTCTGAAATGATAAAATATGCCGATTCAGAGAATATTTTGCTCATTTCGCGGGATAACGACGGATTTTCTACGATTTGTCGCCCGTTTGAAAAAGAAGAATATTTATATACACAAGATTTACTAGGAATTTCAAATGCTAACTAAAAAGCGGTTTATCTTTGTTGAAGGGCAAGATGATAAACGTTTTTTTGAGAAAATTGTTTAAATATTTTGTTGAGAAATATCAACGGTAAAAACCTAGTCTTAAAACAGTCGATATTTTCTTCAATGGGCGATATTTAATGATGACGGTTGACTTATCAGACAGTATGCGAAAATAAAGGAGTACATATGGTAACTAAAAACGTTTTTGATGTTGCAGCTTTTATTCTTTCACAAAAACATCCTTTACCGACACCGCGCTTACACAAGTTACTTTATTATTGCCAAGCATGGTCGCTGGTATGGAATGAAGAACCGCTATTTGAACAGTCCATTGAAGCATGGGCGAGTGGTCCAGTTATAAAGGAATTGTATGACGCTCATAATGGACAATACGAAATGGATTTATTGGATGTACCAAAACTTGGAAACTCTGAGGCTCTCAGTGATACCCAAAAAGAAACCGTTCAAACAGTATTGCATTACTACGGCAATAAATCTGCTCAATGGCTCCGTGACTTAATCATTATGGAAAAACCATGGATTGATGCACGTAAAGGGCTAACAGAACTTGACAACCATGAAATCACTATCGCGTCTATGGCAGAATACTATGAAGGAGCGTACAACGAGGGCGTAGAAATAGAACCTTAGCATTATGGGTAAAAAGACCAAAAAACTCACGAAACCATACGCCTATAATAAACCAACTCAACAGATGAGGAATCGTGCGTCACAAATTCAACATCCTAATAGTGACCACGAAAAACTCTCATGGCAAATACGCCTCCTAGATTTTGATGGTCCTTGGGGCTGGGGTAAAATGGACGCTGAAACCTTAAAATATGTACATGGAAAATTAGCGCAATTTGAAACCATGACTTGGGCTGAAGTCAACCATCCCAACACGGGTTGTCACTCCATCAAGATCAAAGATTTATGTAGCGAAGCACAAAAACGTCTGACTGAAATCAAAGTCATTGGATTTGAAGAAGAACTATTTTCTTTACGTCTTTCGGGGAAAGAACGTCTATGGGGCATTCGAGAACATCATATTTTCAAAATATTATGGTGGGATCCCAGACATGAAGTGTATCCTGTGAGCAAAAAGCATACATAAATAAGAATGAAATTGATATGAAAATTGAATCTATTTCATTAAAAAATTTTATGACATATTGTAGGGTGGGTAGAGCGATACGAAGTGGCGGGACGCCCACCCTACACAAAATACCATAAAATTTATGGTTCAGTACTTACGAGCCAATCAACTTATTTCGTAGATGTCACATTTTATGCTCGACGTGTTATCATCATTAATTTATCAGGTAATAAAAATCATGTGGCGTAAAATAGCAAGCCTATTCCAAAAGGAAATTTGTCCATACTGTTTTGAATATTTCCATATTAAAGACACCCCTTTTCGATGCACCAGTCCGCCCAGCCGATGTGCGCCTGCACCTGATGCGATTTATCAATCAGCTTGGGCAGATTCACGCCCGCTGGGTAAAGTGTTAAAACCGAGTGGCAAGTTTAAAGATCGCTTTAAGCAATCCCATCGTTGCGGGAGTTGTGGACACCAGAGCCGTAAACGCTTATGCCCACACTGTCATAGCGATTTGCCGCATACGACGGGGCAATTTAAAAACTATATCTTTGCCGTGATAGGTGCTAAGGAGGCGGGGAAAAGCCACTATATTGCTGTCCTGATCAATCAGCTCAAAAAGCAAATAGGTCCTAACATGGACATGTTATTGGAGCCAATGAATGACAAAACGATTGATCGTTACCGAAAGGACTTTTACAATCCTGTTTATGATGATGGAAAAGTCATTGAAGCCACTCATTCTGCTTTAGCGGATCGTAGCATTCAACAGCCTTTGGTTTATAGTATTACCTTTAGTGGAAAAAGTTTGCTGGGTAATGAGCGTATCAAAAAGGCATTTGTGCTCGTTTTCTTTGATACAGCTGGGGAAGATCTCAATGATGAGGATGTGATGTCAACAGTCAATAAATATATTTACCGCTCAGACGGTATTGTCTTGCTCATAGATCCCTTACAACTATTAAGCGTTCGTGATCAAGTGCCTAATGACACTGCCTTACCTCAGAAGAATACGGAATCCGTCGATATTCTGAACCGTACAACACGTCTTATTGAGAAAGGCTGCGAACTCAAACCCACAGATAAAATAAAAACGCCACTGGCGATAGCCTTTTCTAAGTTTGATGCCGTTTTGCCGCTTATCGATCCTCAATTTCAATTACACGCAACTGCCAACCATGACAAGGGCTTTGACATGGGCGATTTCGAGGCGATCAATATTGAAATGATGTCTTTGCTAGATCAGTGGAACGGACAGGATATCATTCACCTGGCTCAGACACGATACACCAAACACGGTTTTTTCGGTCTCAGTGCCTTGGGCTGTAATCCTCATGATACCAGTAAGATTCCTAGTGTTATCCCTCGCCGCGTTGAGGATCCATTCCTTTGGTTGCTGGCGCAAAATAGGATCATCAAAAAGGTACGACACAAATGAAACAATTAAAAAAAATCATCGGTTTCCAGCTTCATTACACCTCTTGTCGTTATGGGCGTTCTGGTCAAGCCGGTTTTCAGACTCGCGCCATGAGCAGCGATATTAAACCGGATGAACAACGGGCTGTGGAGCCATTGGGAATCTATCAGCCCCCACGTAACACGGAAGCCGCTCAATATTTTCCAAAAGCGTATCGTAACGCTTATTTGGGAACAGGCAGACTGGCTATCATCAAATCAGCCTATGTCGGACAAGATTACACGCGACGTCTCGGAAATTATTTTTCCCATGCCCTGATTATTAAAGATCGTTTGCCTGATGATATTTGGCCTGTTGATTTATACGAATGGGATGGCTGGAAAGATAAGCTGTTGCCAGCAGAAGATACGGAGGATGCCTCTTTTGAATTACCTGTTGTGACGCTGACACCGGATAAAAAAGCTTATGCTTTCACGGAACTTCAGGAATTTATTAAGGAGGAGTCTGATCGCAAAAACCAATTTGCGTACATGATCCAAGCGGTATTTATGCGGCGAGAAACTTCAAGAAATGTGGTCATCAAGGATAATGAAACAAATGGCTTATTTTGGATTGCCTGTTTACAAAAATCATTTCCGCCTAGTCATCAAAAAGAGTTGGATTGTTCCAGTTACCAATTTGATCCCCGTGCCTGTCTAGCAGTCAACGTGACTCTGGGAGAGACAGATTTTGTGCTGGGTGAAAACGAGCGCAAATATCAATTTTATGTTTTTGACTTTGTGGAGGGCAATCACAGTCAAGTGGGTACTCTCAACGAGTATGCTACCACCGTCTCGACTTGGATGAGTACACAGCCTGAGAGACTTCAGGATTTTTACGAATTTACTAGACTGTTCAAGCATAACAGCCTGAATAATGAACTTATCTCGCTGCTTCATCTCTTTCAACTCAGCATAAACCGAGTGCTGGGAGAAAAGGAGTTGGTGGATGTACTGGATTTTGTCAATTCATACACAAAACCGGAAAATTTTGCGCGTATTCTCCAAATTATAGGCTCGGCTGATTTAACAAAATCTGAAAACCCAGCCATTTTAACGCATTTGATCCGCTTTTTCATCAAGAGCGCCGACAGTGAATACCGGCTGCTATCTTATCAACTCATTATTCGCTTATTCGACAATGATGGCGGTTTGATTGAGGAAATCAATGCGCTACGTTCTGAGGCAAAAGCGGCTTTTGGTGCTGACGAATTTTCGAGTCTGTTTTTGTCGGCGCCGCACTTGTCGAAAATCACGTCAAATATGTTGCCCCCTGAAAAGTTGTCTTTTGCTATTAACGAGCTGATTTCTTCAATACGCGCTGCCAAAGTGTACGAGGATGATCATTTCCGGCAGTTTGTGGAGCAAGTGGTATTAGCCAATGTGCCACAACGGCTTGAATATTTGTTGACTCCGTTTGTTGATGATCCTATAGCCGTTGCCAGCATTTGTGTCTATATCTCCGAAATTTTTGCGGAACAGAGCGAAGTGAGTGACGAGTCAATGAAGAATTTGGCGCGTTTTTTTAGCGATAAGAAATATCGTTTCAGTATTATTAATACGATGAAAGGGAGTCGCAGTACATGGCAGATATTAGAAGAGGAGTGGAAATACGCCATAGCAAAACAGCGTGACAAGGTTGCCGCCCACGCGAGCTATTATCAACACGTTCTTCAAGATGAGTCTGAATTTTCACAACGGTATTTGCCTGTATTTTCGGCGAAACTGTGGGATTTATTGTCGAAAAAAGATCGACTGGCACAGGCTATCGCTTGGATTCGAGATAAACAAACTGAGCCTTTAGCAGAAGAACTGGAAAATACCGTTTTTCAAACCGCGAGTGAAAAAGTTTCTTTTGAGCCAAAGGATAGGCAATCCGACATATTATACAATATGCTCGTGGATCAAGTGAATAGCCGCAATATTGTATTGTGTCCTAATCGCTTGGTGCTTAGAGATGCTATTATCAAGTTGGATGTAGAGAATTTCGATTTTGATAAACAGCCACTTAATGAAATTAAAGCCGCATTGGTGGGAGTGGACAACAAGACGTACAAGGAATTTAGTCAGATTTATTTGCCTTTAATTCTTTCCTGTCTCACGAAAAAAGAACAGCATGGTTTGGTGATAAAAGCCGTCTTTTGCCGTGAACATGTTGATATTTTCAAGCAATCGTATGGTTTGTTTTTTGATAAGAGATCAGCCAAGCAATTTGATGATGCAGATATGGCGGCTTTGAGCTTCTGGTTGTACTTAAATGATGAGGATAAGGAGACGTTTCAACTCATTCAAGCATCCGCTATCGACTGGTTATTGTCTCACATTAGTGCCAAGTTAAAGGATAAGGCGTATTCAAGGGGCGAGATTAAAAAGGAGAAAAATACCTTGTTTCGCAGTTTATGGCGAAAATGGCGAAAATAAAGTTCCAAGATAAATCTTGGACTCCAAATACCCTAATATTGAGGCCAACAATATGAGTACATCTACCGAGCCAGCAATCAAGAGCTACTTTTTTGGTAAAGGCTATCGTGATTTGGGAGCGGTTATCAAAGAAAGCTGGGAACGTAATCTTGACTCAACTAAAGACTTTTTTTCCAAAATAAAGAAAGATGGTGAAGGGTGGCAGAAAGCGTTATCGTTCATATTCTGGGGCGGAGCTGGCGTTTCTGTCATCATCTTTGGTACGGTTTTTTTCGTTGCGGTTTCACTGTTCCATATTTTGCTCCTTAGCTCATTTTTTTTATTGATATATATTATATTTACAATTGTTTGGGTAACTGAACGCACCTATCTTTTTTTTCACGGTTTTTTTTCTGTGTGTCCGCACTGTCACGAAAAAACTGTGCTACCAGAGTATCTGTGCGATAAATGCGGAAGAATCCACAAAAAACTCGTACCAAACACTTATGGGATATTATTCCATCAGTGCCAGTGTGGGCAAAAACTACCAGCAACGTTTTTTCTCAACAGGGGGCGGCTAGAAGCACGTTGTCGGGGATGTCATCAATTGCTGCATAGAGAACATGTTGAGTCGAAAAAAATCTTTGTCCCAATCTTGGGTGGTCCCTCTGCGGGAAAAACCGCATTTATGTTTGCCGTGGTACGTCAATTGATTGAAAAAAAAGCGGCTGAGATGGGCTTTGAGACAGCCTTTATTGATAGCAATACTGAGTCTGAATATAAGACTATTGTCGATCAGCTACGCAAGGGAAACGTGCCAACAAAAACAGTCGCCAGTATCCCTAAAGCCTTTAATTTGGCGTTAAACAAGGATGGCAAAACCAAGTGGCTTTTGTATATTTACGATCCAGCCGGAGAAGCCTTTGAAAACACGGAAAATCTGACCGCGCACCAATATTATGACTATGTGAGTGGCATGATAATGATCGTTGATCCGTTCAGTATTCCAGCAGTCAGGCGGGATTATGAGAATGAGCTTTCACGAACTTGGTCAAACATCAATCCAAGTCAGTTGAATATTGAAGATGCGCTTAATAGCGTATTATTAACCTTAGAAGAATCATTTGGACTTTCCAAAACGGGCAAGATAAAAAAGCCTTTGGCTGTTGTGATCAGCAAAGCGGATGCCTTTGGGCTCCTTGGAGATGTCGATAAAAAGAGTGAACTCATAAGGCAGCAATTAATAGACTGGGATGAGGGAGGGTTGATACAGCAAATCGAGACTCGTTTCAAGGATGTTCAGTATTTTTCTAGCTCCGCATTAGGGAGAATACCAGATTCAACGAGCAAGGATTTTGTTCCTAGCCATGTGTTTGAGCCTATGTCATGGCTGTTAAACCCGGTGATTTCTAAGAAGTAGTGGGTTAAGGCTCAAGTCGATATAGCGACAGATACATTGCAGCAGAACAAGGATAATAAATTACAAATTTGCTCTGGTGTTACTACTGAGGGTGATAAAGATGATTTACGGATTAGGAAAATTCTGCTTATGGCTGAATAACAAACAATAACTACAGGGATTTAATATAAGCAGGGATAAGTCAAAACATTGTCGTTTTTTTTCAAATATTGGTTGGGTTTATCCCTGTTTATATTTAATCCCTGTAGTTATAAAAAAAATCAGGAGAAAATATGCCACAAATTGTAGGTGCTATAATTGTAATATTTCTAGCAATATGGGTTATTGCAGCCGTTGTTTGGGTAATTCAATGGATAGCGGCTGGTTTGGTTTGGGTTTGGCAAGTGTTCCTCATGCCATTTTTTGTCTATTTAACACCGGCTGTTCTTATATCAATCGTAGTAGCAGCGATTTTCTGGGGTAGTTGGATTGCCGTACAAAATTATTTTGCATCGCTCAGAACTAACGTCAATCCTGCGGGGCTATCTGGGAGTTTCACCAGATATTACATCATTTCCATGCTGACTCTGTTTCTTGCCGTCATTTATTTATTACTTGCAATAAAGTCTTCATTGTTGATTTATCATTCAGGGGAGCTATTTGTAGAGCATGTGGTTGAGTATTATGCTGCAATTATATTTCCAGCATTTCGGATACATTTTCCGTTTTGGGACAACTGATAAACTACAGGGATTTAATATAAGCAGGGATAAGTCAAAACATTGTCGTTTTTTTTCAAATATTGGTTGGGTTTATCCCTGTTT
>JSZA02000017.1 GCA_000785145.2 Candidatus Thiomargarita nelsonii | reverse complement strand
TTTTTTTGAGCAGTGATTTGTCAAAACCAAAACGACAAGGATTATTTTTAAAAAAGGATAAGGCAAAATCAAAACCTTAACGATAATTTTGGATTTTGACTTATCCCTTCTTAAATGTAATCTTTGTAGTTAAGATTTTGACTTATCCCTGTTAAAGGTAAACTAAATATGATGAAAACAACAAATTGGTACAACACAATCCTGATAAGCGCGATAATCATCGCCTCACCCATTCAAGCAAGCGAGCCACTCTGGATAACAGAAAGCACCTCGCCAGACGAAATCGTAGCCGCCCTAAGCCTACCCTCTAATCCCAAACAAATCTATCGGGATATTGTGGACATAGTTGACAAACATCCCAAAATAGTCATTCAAATCAAATTTGAATATGACTCCTCGACACTAAACCAACGAGCCAAAAGCATTCTGGGAAAAATAGGTAGAATATTTCAAGGCGAACTCGCAGAAGCCGTTTTTATTTTAGCCGGACATGCAGATAGCACCGGAGCAGCAACCTACAACTTAGGATTATCCCTAAAACGAGCCACAGCCGTTCAAAGCCTGCTCACCAACAAATATTATATTCAAGCAGCGCGACTCATTCTCAAAGCTTACGGAGAAGAGAAACCAATAGACACTAATTTGACCAACCAAGGGCGAGCTAAAAATCGGCGGGTGGAATTTATTCGGGTGAAATAAAAATTATTGCAGGACGCGGAGCGTCCTGGCAGGCATTCCCACGCAGAGCGTGGGAACGAGATAAAATTCGCAGATTTCGTTGTTTCGGGAATGGAGCGGAGCGGATTTCCCGAAACCTTTGCTGGAGCAAAACACCTCATCTGTGCAATTTATAGCCACATTAACCATATTTTTTGCACAGACAGAGATTATTAAATAAAAACAAAAGGATGCTTGCTCACCCCCAAAAAATAAAAAAAAAACTTGACTTTGTTTCGAGTAAGTCTTATAGTACTGCCCCTCGCACATCTTAGCTCGGATAGCTCAGTCGGTAGAGCAAAGGACTGAAAATCCTTGTGTCCCGTGTTCGATTCACGGTCCGAGCAAATAATTATACCAAACCACGCAACATAGCGACATCAACATAACACGCCTCACCCGCATTGCCCGCTAACACCGTAAAAGGTTGCTCAGGCTCCCCCAAATGATTGAGTACCAACAAAGCCCCCGTAAAATCTTCCTTGCGCGTATAATCACTAACCGTTACCAAAGTCGGCACATTAGCAGCCATTGCAGAACGAATGCCATTATAAGAATCCTCAATCGCAATACATTCCCCGGCTGGCAATCCCAAATTTTTCAACGCATAATCATAAATATCAGGCGCAGGTTTTTTAAGCGACACCATATCACCCGCAGCAATCACATCAAACCACTCAACCGCATCCGGTGCCAAACTATGCACTAACAAAGTGGTGACATTATCCAAACTCGTCGTCGTAGCGATAGCAAGCCGTATCCCCTCACTGCGGGCCTGCTCCACCAAGCGGCGCACCCCCGGACGTAGCGGAATGGGGCGACTCCTTAACATCTTATTATAACGAGCCGTTTTATGTTGATGTAATTCAGCAATAAAGGCATCATCAACACGGGGAACATCGGGACGATAACGCTCCAAATAAAATTTCATGCGCTCCTTACCACCCGTCACCGCCAGCAACTCACCATAAAGTTCGACACTCCAAACCCAATCTAGCTGATATTCAGCAAAAGTCTCATTAAAAGCGACACGATGAGCATCTCGCTCCGTTTCAGCCAACGTACCATCTACATCAAAAATTAAAGCTTTTAGTTTAGTCATATTTATATTTTAACACGCTCCGCGTCGCAGGCATTCCTTTGCCTCGCGCTCATCGAGCCGACACAAGTTTTTTTTAAGGAGTCCAAGATTTATCTTGGACATCTCGTCCAAAATAAATTTTGGACTCCTAAGGCGATGGAGTCCAAGATTTATCTTGGACATCTCGTCCAAAATAAATTTTGGACTCCTAAGGCGATGGAGTCCAAGATTTATCTTGGACATCTCGTCCAAAATAAATTTTGGACTCCTAAGGCGATGGAGTCCAAGATTTATCTTGGACATCTCGTCCAAAATAAATTTTGGACTCCTAAGGCGATGGAGTCCAAGATTTATCTTGGACATCTCGTCCAAAATAAATTTTGGACTCCTAAGGCGATGGAGTCCAAGATTTATCTTGGACATCTCGTCCAAAATAAATTTTGGACTCCTAAGGCGATGGAGTCCAAGATTTATCTTGGACATCTCGTCCAAAATAAATTTTGGACTCCTAAGGCGATGGAGTCCAAGATTTATCTTGGACATCTCGTCCAAAATGGACTTGTGTATAACGATGAGCGCAGAGCGTGGAATTCTATCCTGTAGGGTGGGCAACGTGTTTTTGGTTGCTAACATCCCAATTTTTCACAAAATGCGGCAAAAATCGTATTAAGTTTATCCGTTTTCATAGTAGCAAGATATTTAAACAAAATAGATTTATGCAAGGTGAAGTTTTTAGGGATTATGACTAATGATTCCTTTTTTAATTCACCTCTTTCCAAATCATTAGGATTAATAATAATACCGTTTTGATTAGTTTTTGTTGTTAGTGGAACATAGATACAATCATCACCGATTTCTTTAATAACTAGAACGGGTCTAATTTTATATTCTGAGAGATCGGTAAAATAAATTTTTGATAAATATATTTCGCCTACCATTTTGAATAATCCTCATCATCTTCTTCAAAACTCTTAGACACCTGTCCTATTTTGCCAATTTGTGCGACTTCTTCACTATTCCAATAATCAAATTCTGCTTTAGGTAGCACAATCACTTCAACTTCATCATAAATAAAATCTTTTGGTAATAATAAATCTATTCTGTGATTTTTTATTTTCACAAATTCGCGTATCATGTTGTTAGCTCCATTGAGAGCTTGGGCGTCTAGTACGCTGTAACATAAGTTTTTTGGGTAATGTAGGGTGCGTCCTACGCACCTTTACCGATTATTTGTGCACAGGACGCACCCTACAAAACAACATTGACAACGTCATGGTGCGTAGGACGCACCCTACAAAACAACATTGACAGTGTACTAGTCGAATGACTAAGGCAATTCCAAAAATAACTGTTCCTCAGCATCCACATAAACCGAAAAACGCCCAGCACACCCCTCATCGGGTGGCAAAGCCTGTCCATCACACAAATTAATCTGCCAATTATGCAAAGGACAAGTCACCTTTTCACCATGCACGATACCTTGCGACAAAGGTCCCCCTTTATGAGGACAACGATCCGCCAAAGCAAAAACCGCATCACTAGCCGTGCGAAAAACCGCAACATCACCCTGTTCCGTTTGTACTACCCGTGCTCCCAAACGAGGGATGTCATTAAGCGTTCCGATATGAATCTTGTTTGACATTAGACAACCTCCGCATGTATTGGTGCGCCCATTTCTTTTAAAAAAGTAAATTCATGTTGAGCCACCCCTTCCGTTGATCGTTCACTCCAGGGATCTTTTTGAGAAAACTCCTGTGATTTTAAAAATCGCTCATGAAGCACCTTGCGATTGTCCGCATCTTCAACGATCTTTTTCTGAATATGCGCCAAACCCACCCGCTCTATCCAAGGCGCCGTGCGTTCAAGATAATGCGCTTGTTCACGATAAAGTTGAATAAAAGCACAACAATATTCTAACACTTCATCTTGCGATTCTACCTTACACAACAAATCCGTCACACGGACTTTGATGCCCCCATTACCCCCAACATATAATTCCCACCCTGAATCGACCGCGACAACACCAAAATCCTTAATCGTCGCCTCAGAACAATTACGAGGACAACCAGAGACTGCCATTTTGAATTTATGCGGCGTCCATGAGCCCCAAGTTAATTTTTCCAACTTAATACCCATACCGATAGCATCTTGGGTACCAAAACGACACCAATCGCTACCCACGCAAGTTTTGACCGTGCGTAAAGCTTTACCGTAAGCATGTCCAGAAACTAAACCCACCTTGTTCAATTCACCCCAAATAGCGGGCAAATCTTGTTTTTCTACCCCTAACAAATCAATCCGTTGTCCGCCCGTGAATTTGACAGTGGGCACCTCAAACTTTTCAGCCACATCAGCAATCGCCCGTAATTCTTGAGGCGTAGTAATGCCCCCCCAAATACGTGGAACCACTGAATAACGCCCATCCTTTTGAATATTCGCATGAATCCGTTCATTAATAAAGCGAGATTGTGACTCATCTTTAAATTCACCAGGCCATGCACAAAGCAAATAGTAATTAAGCGCCGGGCGACAAACATGACAACCATCAGGATTTTTCCAATCCATAAAGTCCATCACTGCGCGTGTACTGATTAAATGTTGGTCTCTGATGACGCGCTGTACATTGTCATGACTATATTCCGTACAACCACATAAAGGTTTAGTTTTAGGAGAAGCCGAATAATCGCTGCCCAAAGTAAAAGCGAGCAATTGTTCTACCAATGCCGTGCAAGAGCCGCAAGAACTACTCGCCTTAGTATGAGCGCGGACATCGTCCAAAGTAAACAATTTTTTATCGACAATAGCATTAACGATTGTACCCTTACAAACACCATTACAACCACAAATTTCGGTCTCATCGCCCATCATGGCAGCGGCATTGGTTTCGCCATGTCCAGTGTTGCCTAAATGCGCTTGCCCAAATAATAAACGATCACGTTGCCCACTAATATCGACGCTATCGCGCATGAGTTGAAAATACCAAGCACCATCCAGCGTATCGCCATACAACACCGCCCCTTTAATACGATTATCTTCAATCACCAATTTTTTATAAATACCTTGACTTGGATCTTGAAAAACTAATTCGTCAGTATTTTCATTGCCCCGAAAATCGCCGGCTGAAAATAAATCAATACCAGTCACCTTCAACTTAGTCGAAGTGACGGAGCCTTGATAAAGGGCATACCCTAAATTTGCCAAATGATTAGCGCAGACTTTGGCTTGTTCAAATAAGGGAGCTACTAAGCCATACTGTTTCTTTCGATGTTGCACACATTCGCCAACGGCATAAATGCGGGGATCATAAGTTTGTAAAGTATCATTAACGATAATAGCCCGTTCACAATACAAACCCGCTTTTTTCGCCAACTCAATATTAGGACGAATACCCACCGCCATGACCACTAAATCAGCCGGTATTTCTAAACCGTCCTTAAAACGTACCCCAGTTACCTGGTTTTCTCCTAAAATTTCGCTAGTTTCAGCCCCCATCAGAAAGCTTAACCCACGCTTTTCTAATGAACTTTTTAATAAAGCGGCAGCGGCATGATCTAATTGTTGTTCCATCAGACTGTCTAATAAATGCACAACAGTCACATCCATACCTTGTTTCATCAAACCATTAGCCGCTTCCAAGCCTAACAAACCACCGCCTATGACAACCGCATGTTGTCCTTGCTTGGCAGCTTTAAGCATGGTATAGACATCTTGAACATCACGAAAACCCACCACGCCGGGCAAAGTATGACCAGGCACAGGAATAATAAAGGGACTTGAACCGGTTGCCAACAACAAACGATCATAATTAACAAAAATACCTTTATCACTCTGTACTTGTCGTTTGCGCCTGTTTATGGAAACAATGGAATGTCCTTTGTATAAAGTGATATTGTTATCTAAATACCATTGCTCTTCGTTGAGCATAATATCATTAACGGTTTTTTCACCGGCTAAAACAGGGGACAATAAAATACGATTATAATTACCATAAGGTTCAGCCCCAAAGACAGTGATATCATATTGATCTGGCGCAAGCTGGAGTAATTCCTCAAGAGTACGAATACCCGCCATACCATTGCCGATACAAACGATTTTTTCTTTCATTTCTTTCATTTAAGAACTCCTTTAACCTTAAAAAATATGTAGCTACTCAGCCTCTAATCCTCGTTCCCTTAGCGAAGCGCACTCTCTTATACACAAGGGCAACCATAAAGGATTGCCCCTACCGAATACGACGGTTTGTAGGGGCAACACCCTAGTGGTTGCCCTTTGGCACCTTTAATGATTAAAGCAATTAAATCAATTATTTGGGCAACCATAAAGGATTGCCCCTACAGTATAAGAGAGTGCGCTCTGCGTGGGAACGAGGAACGAGGAAAAATGCGCCATTTTAAGGTTATAGAGCAAATAATATACCAATTATATTTGAGCGCGATAATATTTATATCTTGTTAAATTTAAAGTATTTTTTATCATAAATTTATTTTTATATCTATAAAATAGTCGTAAATAATACAAATTAAAAATAGATTTTTTGTAAGAAATGCGACAATTTATTTCAATCTTAAAAAAATAGGAATTCTATAATGTTAAAATACACATCATATCAATATTCTTGGAGACTTTGATGAAACAAGCACGGTATCGTGAGATCTTTACCATTGTTATGGCAATACTGACAACGGAATCATTTGCCGATGTTTCAGATGGCTTTGATTACCCAGTTGGAAAAAAATATATTGTCACGCCAGCAAATGATGGAGATGGCTATTACAATGCACAAGATTTTGGAGTCAACTATCATTTGGGTGAAGACTGGAACGGCGAAGGAGGCGGTAATACCGATAAAGGAGATCCAGTTTATGCGGTATCAAATGGCATCGTTTCTGATGCCGGCTTTTATGGGCGAGGATGGGGCAACATCATCACTCTTCACCACAAACTTCCGACAAATGAATGTGGTGGAATCGTAGAATCGCAGTATGCCCACCTTAATTCTATTTGGGTTTCAAAGGGAGACAAGGTAACTCGTGGACAACAAATTGGAACAATTGGCAACAGCGGAACGAAGCTGGCTCATCTCCATTTTGAATTGCGCTGTGATGAAAAGATTCCCACAACGGGTCCTGGATATAGCTTAAACACCGAGGGCTGGTTAGAACCATCAGAATTTATTGATGCCCATAGAAATTTTAAGCATTGATGTGACATGCCCCGGTTATGTTTCAAAAAGAATGTGGATAGAAATCAAAGAGACTGATTTGTCTATTGAAGTTATATTGGAAAAAAAATAATTTTGGAGTCCAAGATTTATCTTGGACGTGTCGGCTCGATGAGCGCAGAGTGTGGGAACGAGGAAAATCTTGGGCTCCGAATACAACTACTTGAGTCAGTGTTTTTTTATTCGTTGTCTGGCATTGGTTGTACTCACGATAGGTTGAAAATTTGCTTAATTTTGGCTATGATGCGAATGGACTTTTTTAGGTTTTTAATCAAAGGAGAAATATGATGAAAAATCTCTTGTTAGTTTTTATGTTTTTGACATTACTCAGTGCATGTGGTGCTCCTAACAACTTCAAGCCACAGGCTTATGAAAAATCAGCCGTCTTAGCTCAATCAATGCCAAAAGAACTCACCTTTACAGAGGAATCTTCTTTTGATAAACAACTATCAACTGCCATGCAGTCTGGTGAAACCGTAACCGTCGTGCTACCGAAAAGTATCGAGCCTGAAGATGAAATGCCATCGCAATTGCAGAGATGGATTGCAGCCGTTAAGGATCAAGGTGGAATGGTTGATTACGAACCCATAGCGGCTGATATGACTTCGGCAAACATTGAATTGTTTCCGTTTTCCGTTTTTGGGTGGTTTTTTTCAGACACAGAAGAAAAATACGCTTCTGCCAACAACTACAATGCGAGATTTTGTTATCAGCGCGACGATAATTTGGTCACGAAGATAGTCTTTGTTGACAAGAGCAGTCCCGATAAACCCGTTTGCATCCACTAGAGTTGGCTAGGAGTCCAAGATTTATCTTGGACGTCCAAGATAAATCTTGGACTCCTTTAAACTGATATACTATACAGGAAAAATGCAAATGTTGAGTAAAGTGCTTTTTTTGCTAGTGTTGGCGTGGGTATCGCCTCTTCTAGCCGTCGAGGCTGAAAATGCCTTCGCACAAGCGAAAATCCATTATGACAACAAAGAATTTACCCAAGCGGCACCGTGGCTTGAGAAAGCGGCGGTGCAAGGGCAGGCTGATGCTCAAAGCTTACTTGGCTCAATGTATCTGATAGGCAGAGGTGTCTCCCGTGATACAGATAAAGCGATACATTGGTTAAAAAAAGCGGCGGCTCAAGGACATGCTGATGCTCAAAGTTTGCTAGGTGCCATTTATTTGGTGGAGAAAAATTTTGCTCAAGCCTACCGCTGGATTCAGAAATCAGCCGAACAAGGGCTTGCTGATGCACAATATCTCCTTGGGGCGATGTATTATGAGGGCAAAGGCGTCGCGCAGAATACGGCGCGGGCTTATCATTTTTTTTCGTTGGCAGGCGCACAGGGACATAAGGCAGCGATTGCAGCCCGCGATAAATTATCTCCCCCACCGCTTGATGGTCGCCTGACTGTCAATGCTAAACCGGTGAATAGCAGAATTAGGATAATGAACATCAAACCCAAATATAGGCCCGGCATTGCCCTAAAACCCGGTAACTATGACATTTATGTGACATGCCCCGGTTATGTTTCAAAAAGAATGTGGGTAAAAATCAAAAAGGCTGATTTGTTTATTGAAATCATATTGGATAAAAAATAATTTTGGAGTCCAAGATTTATCTTGGGCGCGGGAGTCATAACATGAAAAAGATGATCTTTATCTGTATGCTTATCCTTAGCCATTTTGTGCAAGCGGGCGAATGCGAGCTTGGAAATTGCGAGAATGGCTATGGTGTCAAAGTTTGGAAACATCGCGCTGTCTATGATGGTTATTGGAAAAATGGCAAAAAGCACGGGCTGGGCAAAGAAACTTGGTCGGATGGTGCCCGATATGTAGGTAGTTATAAAAACGGCCAACGTCATGGACAAGGTTCTTTTACTTGGACAAATCACCCCCAAGCTTATAAGAAATATAAGGGAAATTGGAAAAATGGCAAACGGCACGGGCAAGGCACTTTGTATGAGGTTGATGGTACGAAACAAGTGGGCAGGTGGGAAAATGGTAAGTATATTATCTACAAAGAAAAACGCATTGCTTTAGTCATTGGTAATAGTCAATATACCAGTGCCCCGCTTCGCAACCCGGTGAATGATGCAGAGGCAATGAAGAATGCATTGCGAAATTTAGGTTTTGAGGTTTTGTTTGAAAGCGAGCTTAGCAAAAATAAGATGATACAAGTTATCAAGCGTTTTTGCGAAAAAGTCAGCGCAAGCGGCGGTGTGGGTTTATTTTATTATGCCGGACACGCTATGGAGGTAAAAGGAGAGAACTACTTGATACCGGTCGATGTCAATATTCAGAAAGATCCATATGTGGAGTCTAAATCGGTCAGATTAGCCAGAGTGATGAGCGAAATGAAATCTGCTGGCAATAGAATGAATATCATCATATTAGATGCTTGTCGTAACAATCCGTTTTCAAAGACGAGAAGTTTTTTCAGTTCAATGACAAACAGCAGAGGATTGGCAAAAATTGACGCCCCTTATGGTACATTTATGGCGTTTGCGACGGCACCCGGTTCTGTCGCTGCGGATGGTAAAGGTCAAAACGGGCTTTATACGGGTGAATTGATAAAAGCTATCAGCGTTCCCGGACAGAAAATAGAAGATGTATTTAAGCAGGTCCGTCGGAAGGTGCATGAAAAATCAAACGGCTCACAAACCCCTTGGGAGCATAGTTCTATTGTAGGCGATTTTTACTTTAAGAGGTAAAGTCTATCAAACAGCGAGTCATCATTATGATTGTTAATGTAAAATTTAAATCTTATTGGTTAATTGTTGCTTTGCTGGGGGGCATTCATCCTTTATTAGCTGCCAACGATGAGCCGTTATCCGCTCAAAGTGGATTGTATGTTCGTCAATTGATACTGGATGGGCTCCATCCGACAAGGTTGACTGCGCTGGAAAGTCATTTGAAACAGCAACTGGCTGGTAAACTGTCTGAAGATTGTCAGATCACATTGAGTCAAAGGGCTCAACCGATTGTCAGTGTTAATTGCTATATGACGGCTGAACAAATCCAAGCCTTTAAAATTTCTATCAGTCGTTTTTATATCGAAAATCACTACATTAATTCGGGTGCCATTATTCCCGATCAAGAAGTCAAGGAGGGGGTGATTGTCATACGCATTATTGAGGGCAGGTTAACAGATGTTGTGATAGAGAATGAGGATCAATTGCGCTTGTCCAGTGGTTATATTAAACGGCGTTTAAAGTTTAAAGAGGATGAGCAAAATATCCTGAATATGAAAACTTTGCAAGAGCGTTTGCAAATTATGCAACAAAATCCATTATTTAAACAAATCGTTGGCAATGTTGCCCCCGGCGATAAACCCGGCGATGGGATACTTAAAGTCAAGGTGAGAGAGGCGGATTCTCTTCAGATCGGCTTTAGATTTAATAATTACCGCACGCCTAGCGTTGGCGCTTATCGGGGGGCGGTTGAATTGAATTACCGCAATCTGCCATTAGGTTGGGGCGATGCCTTTTATTTTCGCTATGGTTTGACGAAAGGCTTAAACGATTATGCGTTGAATTATAGTGTCCCGTTGCCGTTGATGAGATATGATACGACATTATCGCTGGATTTTGACAAAAGCGATTCTGAAGTCGTGACTGAGCCTTTTAATGAGCTTGGTGTCAAAAGCGATTCTGAAAGATGGTCAATTTCTTTGCGTCACCCTTTTTATAAAAGTTATCCGCCACCTGATCCCAATCCACAATCCTATCAGGAATTTGCGCTGGCTTTGAAACTGGAACGGCGCAGTAATACAACATTCTTAGAGGATGAACCCTTTCCATTTTCACGCGGCTCCATTGAGGGGGAAATGGAATATGGTGTCATACGCTTTTCTTCAGAATGGCTAAGTCGTGGTCAGTATAATGTGTTGGCGTTTTATAATACTTTTAGTTTCGGTACCGACGCTTTAGGCTCTACAACGATTGATAAAACGCTCATCGACAATCACTTTCTGACGTGGTTGGGTCAATTTCAATGGTTTGGCAGCTTTAAGCAATTCTCGTGGATGAGATCGAGTTTTCCACGTTTATGGGAGAGTCGTTTATTGTTCCGTACTAATATTCAATTGGCCAATAAAGAGTTATTATCGCTAGAGAAATTTGCCATTGGCGGGCACGCCTCTGTCCGTGGTTATCGGGAAAGTCAATTGATACGAGACAATGGAGTGTCCGCTTCTCTGGAATGGCATATTCCTATTGGTCATCTGAGTTTCGATGAGACGGAGCAGGGCAAAATACATCTTGTCCCTTTTGTTGATTATGGTAGAGGAGAGAATAAAGACCGTTCAACGCCCGAGCCCAAGGATATATCTAGCGTTGGTATTGGGATGCGTTGGTCCCCTCTCAAAAAGGTCCACACCCAATTCTATTGGGCGAAGGCACTCAGAAATATCAGTCAGCCTGATCATGATTTACAGGATGAGGGGTTTCATTTTGAAATTTATGTGAATTTGTGGTAATAAGCGTCCAAGATAAATCTTGGACTCCGAGCAATGGGAATTCTAAAAAAATGCGACAATCATTATTACTAATATTAACAGTGCTTTTAAGCACTCAAAACGCCCTTGCCGATGAATCCGCCCAGATCAAAAGGCTGATTGATACGGTTTATTCTCAGGGCTGTCAGAATATTGATCAACAGCTCAGTCCCCTTTTTTCCTCAGCTAATCCAATCAAGGGGCTCCGACAAGCGATATTTTTTACGCAAGCTAAAAGTCTCCACACTGACAATTTTGTATTGGAGATTTTGTACCGTTTGCAATGGCAGTTAGGGAAAATTTTCAAATCTCAGGAAAAATGGGAACAAGCGAGTTATGCCTATCAGCAGGCTAAACAAGCTTTGGAAAGGTTGCGAAAAATGGGGATTAAGCCTTCTCAAACGGTGTCCCAGCAAGTTTATTATGGACTTGTCGATATTTTGTTCACGCGATATGAAAAGGAAAAGCGACAAGGGCTTCTTAAAGAAGTTGTTGAGACGGTAGAACTTTTTAAACAAGCTGAATTGGAAAATTATTTCCAAGATGACTGTCTTGTGACAGGCAATGCTGATCGCGTGGAAAATCACTTAGGAAAGCAGACGGCGATATTTTATCCGATTTTATTCCCGAAAGCGGCAGGCACTCGCTCCGTCGAATTGTTACTGATATCGCCCAATAAAAAGATCAAGTGGATCAAGCCGCCGTGGCGTTCTGTCAATGAGGACATCTCGAACTTTAAGGAAAAGGTAGAGGCGTTTCGCCGAGCACTGGAAAACCCGCCGCGTGAAAATCCACCCGGTAAATCCGCTAAGCAGCATGGAAATGCGCTCTATCAGTTACTCCTGAAACCCATAGAAAATCAGTTAAAAAACATAAAAGTACTGGTTTTTGTGCCAGATGGTATCTTGCGTACTATTCCTTTGGTGGCACTGTTTGATGGTCAAGCGTTTGTTGTTGATAAACATTATGCCGTTGTGACGATTCCGGGACTCAGTTTGACAAAATCTGTGGGTACTCCGCTTAGGAAAAATCCTCGGATTCTCCTTGCTGGTATGTCTCAGGCAGTCTCTTTAACTAAGAGTGTCTATTTTTCTCAACTTTCTAAAACTCAAGAAGCTTTGAGGGCTATACAAAGGCTTTACCCAGATCACAACCGAGTGATACAAGATGAAGAATTTTTGATTAGTCAATTGAAACAAGAGATGTATAAGATACCGTCCAATACGATTGTGCATTTACACACGCACGCGACTTTCGGCAAAGAACAAAAAGACACTTTTTTGCTCACTTATAACACGAAATTGGACCAGAACGATAGATTGACAATGGATCGTCTTGAAGATATTTTTAGTATTGGTGAATTGCGTCAATCTCCAATAGAATTATTGACTTTAGGTGCTTGTGAGACTGCTAAAGGAGATGAGCAAGCGGCATTAGGGCTCGCGGGTGTCGCTTTCAAATCGGGTGCCAAAAGTGTACTGGCGACTTTATGGCGGGTTGATGAACGCTTCACTTCTAAATTGATGGAGGGGTTTTATAAGCGACTTAAAGCGGGACAATCAAGAGTTCATGCCTTACAAGGGGCGCAGCGGGAAATTATGAGTCTGAAAGAATCAAGGGAGGGCATCGTTCCCAGAGATGGGAGTGAGAAAACGTCCTCTTTAATTGCGAGGTATTGGGCGCCGTTTATTTTAATTGGGGATTGGTTTTGAGCAGGAGTCCAAGATTTATCTTGGATAGCTATAGCTGAGTACAACGGATTCGCGGAATAAACGGATTAATTTATACCAAGGGCAACCACAAGGGATTGCCCCTACAAGCCCATGATTACCGTAGGGGCAATCCTTTATGGTTGCCCTGACTGGTATATTATTTAACCTAAACAAATGGTGGTCAAGCAAATTTGAAAAGGCAACTAAAAATCAATTATAATGGCATTGAGCCTAAATAGGGATTGAAAAAATGACCACTCAAAAAACGACAACTCAAACCGATTGGCATCGACTGTTTGGGATCACTTTAACCGATTATTTCAGCAACTCTAATTATCAGGTAGAATTGGAAAAAGACTTATCCCTCCAACAACAATATTTAGATGTCATCATTATTGAAAAATCCCAAGGGCAAATGCTTGACGATCTCCCAGATGGCTTGGATAATCTTCGCCAACACAATTTGCTCACCTATAAATCTCATCAAGAACCCTTGGATGCTTGGGCGATTAATGAACTAGTGGGGCATTACGTCAACTACCGCAAACAAGAAAGTCCGCCACCCCCACAACCGAAAAAAAAGAAAAAGTTATTGCCGGAAACGGATTTTCAATTGTATGCCGTTTGTACGCGCTATCCGCGCAAATTGGCCAAAAAATACCCACTTGACTTTAAAAAAGAGGGAGTATATGAATTGGTTTGGGGAGATAAGGTGATACGGGTTATCGTTTTGAGCCAAATACCCCAAACCCAGAGAAATACGATGTGGCAATTGTTTAGCAGCGTATCTTCAAATTTTAATTACGCTAAAACTCACCATGAATGGCGTAATTCAGAACTTAGTTCGATCATCAATCAACTTTATCAGCATTATTGTGCTGAGGAGGTATTTATGTCTTATACCGTCGAAGACTATCTGAGAGAGACTAGACAACAGGTGCTTAACTCATTGACGTTAGAAGAAATTTTGAGAGGGCGTTCACAAGAAGAAGTGGTGAAAGCTTTCCCAACGCTAGTGAAAGCCGTTCCAGTGCAAGAGGTGGTGAAAGCCGTTTCAGCACCAGATATGCTAAAATCCCTTCCTATTGAGGTGATTGAAGAATACCTAAACAAGGCTAAGCAAAAACAATAATCCTCTCAAAAGCGAAACTTCGTTACTGGAACGTTCAATCATTGTTATATCGACGTTTTTTGTCGTGGTGGTGAGTACAGCTAATGGTCAACAACGAATAAAACCTCAACAAACGGCTTTAGCCGTTTGTTTTATTCGACTGGCTTGCATTAGTTGTACTCACCACCACACCACAAGCGTTCCCACTCTAAAACTATTATGGGTAGTCAATTTAAAGTTAGAGACTGTCAAAGAAATCCTATTTTTTTTTTAAAATAGGATTTCTATAAATTAAGTTTTTTTTGATCTTGACATTCAGGCGGCACTTGGAGTCCAAAGCGGCAGCGTAAGGACTAGCAGCGGGCTCGCCCAAACCGAAGGTGGACTCCAACAACCCTACAAATATCTCTTAACTTAATGGCATTGAGTTATAGGTGCAAAGGGTTTTGACTTATCCCTGTTAAATTGGCTGTCGTTAACATTACAGTGGTGGTGAGTACAGCTAATGGTCAACAACGACCTCAACAAATGGTGGTCAAGCAAATTTGAAAAGGCAACTAAAAATCAATTATAATGGCATTGAGCCTAAATAGGGATTGAAAAAATGACCACTCAAAAAACGACAACTCAAACCGATTGGCATCGACTGTTTGGGATCACTTTAACCGATTATTTCAGCAACTCTAATTATCAGGTCAATGCCATTAAGTTAAGAAATCTTGTAGGGTGGGTAGAGCGAGAGCGATACATCGTTATGGGACGCCCAACCCACCATTGTTATAAATTTCAACGATTTGGTGGGTGCAGCGAAGCTCTACCCACCCTACAAAAAAGCTTAACTTAATGGCATTGAATTATCAGGTAGAATTGGAAAAACAATCAACTTTATCAGCATTATTGTGCTGAGGAGGTATTTATGTCTTATACCGTCGAAGACTATCTGAGAGAGACTAGACAACAGGTGCTTAATTCCTTGACGTTAGAAGAAATCGTTAAGGAACGTTCACAAGAAGAAGTGGTGAAAGTTTTTACCTCGCCAGAGGTGGTGAAAGCCCTTCCTATTGAGGTGATTGAAGAATACCTAAACAAGGCTAAGCAAAAACAATAATCCTCTCAAAAGCGAAACGCTGTCGGAGTCCAAGATTTATCTTGGACGACTCAGAGCCACGGTGGACTCAATGCCGTTTCGTAGGGGCAATCCTTTATGGTTGCCCGACACGATATGGCATTGCACGGTGGACTCCGATCAACAATATCCTTTATTATATATAAACAATCCTTGTAGTTTTGTTCCGACAATGGAGAAAATATGATGAAAAAACCAAGATTAAGGCTCATCACGAGCCTATTCCTATTAACACTCACACCCCGTATCCCGGCAGAAATTATCACAGACGGCACAGTGGGACCAGCGAGCACACTGGATGGCCCTAACTATCTGATTGGCCACGACTTAGGCAGCCAAAGTGGCAGCAATTTGTATCACAGCTTTGACAAGTTCAATGTTAACACTGGTGAAAGTGCCACTTTTACTGGCCCCTTGGACATCAATAATGTGTTTGGGCGCGTCACCGGCGGAGAGTCTTTCATTGATGGACAAATCAGCTCCGATATGCCCAATGCGGATATTTATTTGATCAATCCGCGTGGCATCATATTTGGTCAAAATGCGACTTTAAATGTGCCCGGCTCATTTTATGCGAGTACTGCCGATCAAATTATCCTCGAAGATGGTACAACTTTTAGCGCGACAAATCCACAAAACGATCCGCCGATACTGTCAGCCGAGCCTTTTTCCGCGTTTGGTTTTTTAGATGATGATACGCCACCTGCCCCTATTTCTATTACGGGTAGTCAAATTCAAACCGGAAAAACTTTCGCCTTGGTGGGCGGGGAGATAACGATAAATGGTGCTAACATTTCGGGCGGGCAGGGGATTGAGATTGAGAGTGCGGCACCGATCAGGGTGACGGATTCAGAGATGAAGGTTGAAGGTGAGGGAAGAATATTTTTCCGTGGTGGGGAGTTGGTGGTGATGAATAATTCAACCATTGAAGTGGACTCTAACTCAGCAAACAGTCGGATTGAACTGGATGCGACTGAGATGCAGTTGACGGATTCTACCATTCGCCTTAATCCAATAGGGGGAAGTGATGCGGGTTCGATTTTGATCGGGATGGGTCATTTAAATAGTTTAAATATGGAAAGAACTGAGATTAGGACTAGCACAGATGGCTCTGGAAATGCTGGCTCGATACAAATTAAGGCTGCAAATAATATAACGCTCGAAGAGAAGAGTAAATTGGTCACGGCTACAGAAAGTAGTGGTGATGCCGGCTCGATTGACATTGAGACTGGCAGTTTAAGCTTGACAAATTCATCAGTTATAGGGACCATCACGAAGGGTGCCGGAAATGCCGGCGATATACAAATTAAGGCGGCAAATAGTATAACGCTCGAAGATAATAGTTCCTTAATCGTGGCTACAGAAAGTAGTGGTGATGCCGGCTCGCTTGCCATTGAGACTGGCAGTTTAAGCTTGACAAATTCAAAGATTTTGGCAAACTCTTCTGGTACCGGAAATGCTGGCTCGGTACAGATTAAGGCGACAAATAGTATAACGCTATCGGATAGTGATTTACTTGTGGCTACTCAAGATAGTAATGGTGGTGATGGCGGCTCGATTGACATTGAGACTGGCAGTTTAAGCTTGACAAATTCAACAGTTCTTGGAGCCACTACTGGTACCGGAAATGCCGGCGATATACAAATTAAGGCGGCAAATAGTATAACGCTAGTCTCGGAGAGTCAATTGAGCACGGTTACTTTCGGTAGTGGTGATGCCGGCTCGATTGACATTGAGACTGGCAGTTTAAGCTTGACAAATTCATCAGTCGGGGGCACCAGTACTGGTCCCGGAAATGCTGGCTCGCTACAAATTAAGGCGGCAAATAGTATAACGCTAGTCTCGGGGAGTAAATTACTCGTGGGTACTTCCGGTAGTGGTGATGGCGGCTCGCTTGCCATTGATACCGGCAGTTTAAGCTTGACAAATTCAAATATTCTAGCCATCGGAAAGGGTGGCGATATACAAATTAAGGCGGCAAATAGTATAACGCTCGAAGATGGGAGTCAATTGAGCACGTTTACTTCCGGTAGTGGTGATGGCGGCTCGCTTGCCATTGATACCGGCAGTTTAAGCTTGACAAATTCAAATATTTTAGCCACCGGAAAGGGTGCAGATATACAAATTAAAGCGGCAAATAGTATAACGCTCGAAGATGGGAGTCAATTGATCACGCTTACTTCCGGTAGTGCTGATGCCGGCTCGGTTGACATTGAGACTGGCAGTTTAAGCTTGACAAATTCATCAGCTATTAGAGCCGGCACTTTGGGTACCGGAAATGTAGGCGATATACAAATTAAGGCGGCAAATAGTATAACGCTCGAAGAGAACAGTGAATTAAAGGTGGATACTCTCGGTAGTGGTGATGCCGGCTCGATTGACATTGAGACTGGCAGTTTAAGCTTGACAAATTCAGCGATTGCAGCCAGCACTTTCGACAGCGGTTCAGCCGGCAAAATCACCATTACAGCCTCCGAATACATTAAAATTGTTGGGGCAAACAGTGGCATTTCCAGTATCAGTGGAGACGAAAATGAGTTTCCCGATGCCACGGGCAATGCAGGGATAATCACCATTGGCAAAGACCCGTCCGTGCCCGCCCCGACGCTGCTCCTAACAGAGGGTGGAGAAATTAGTACCGCAAGTTGGGGTGCGGGTGTTTCTGGAGAAATTGATATTAATATCAAAAATTTAGAAATAAACCAAGGCGGTAATATTGACAGTTCTAGCCAAGGCAGCGGCTCATCCGGCCAAATCACCATCACAGCCTCCGAATACATCAACATTTTTGGAGAAGGCAGCGGCATTTTCAGTACCAGTTCCGCCACAGGCAATGCAGGGACAATCACCATTGGCGGCGAGACTATACCCGTCCCAACACTAACCGTGACAGAAAGCGGACAAATTAGCACCTCAACTTTTGGCGCCGGTGAGGGTGGCGAAATTGACATTAATGTCAACAACCTAGAAATCACACAGGACGGCGTGATTAACAGTAGTACCAAGGGTGTTGGAGCCGGTGGCACAATTGACATTAACACCAACAACCTAGAACTCACTCAAGGGGGGCGCATTGACAGTTCTAGTGACAGTAGCGGTCATGCTGGCACAATCACCATTACAGCCTCAGAATACATCAATCTTGTTGGAGAAAACAGCGGCATTTTCAGTACCAGTCGAGCCACAGGCAATGCAGGGACAATCACCATTGGCGGCGAGACTATACCCGTCCCAACACTAACCGTGACAGAAAGCGGACAAATTAGCACCTCGACTTTTGGCGCCGGAGAAGGTGGCGAAATTGACATTAACATCAACAACCTAGAAATCACCCAAGGGGGCAAGATTGACAGTTCTAGCCAAGGCAGCGGCTCAGCCGGCAAAATCGCCATAACCGCCACCCAATACCTCCAAATTTTTGGAAACAACAGCGGCATTTTCAGCACAGCCCGCAAGACTGGAAATGCCGGACAAATAAACATATTAGCCGGCGGCACACCAGAAGACGGAGTAGAAATCATACCCGGTAGCCTGTTTAGTGCCTCAGCGGAACTCATTCCTCATGCTCAGGGCGGGCTTGCCTTAGAAAATGGCGGAGAAATCAGTACCTCAACGAGCGGTCAAGGGGATGGCGGTACTATAACAATTACAAGCTCGAAACTGCGCCTCAACAATGCCGAGATTACAGCGGATAATGAAACTGCCGACTTTAACCAAGCCGGAAACATAATCATTGGAGCCCACCAACTTGACATGTCAGACAGTAGTACCATATCAACATCATCCACTCATGCCGATGGTGGAAACATTTTAATAGGAATCAGAGAACTTAATAATAACAGAATCACTGACAGTCAAATCGCCGCGACTGCCGGAGAAACCGGTACTGGGGGTAACTTAGAAATTCGCGGCCCCAAATATCTCATCCTTGATAGCACCAATCTCAAAGCCGATGCCGACAAGGGGGGCAATTTGACCCTAGATGCCGACGTATTTATCGCCTCAACCGACAGTCAAGTCGAAGCCTCTGGCGTACTTCAAACCCCAGAACATATTGATGTTGGGACTATCAGCTTATTGCCCAATCAAAGGGTTGATGCCTCGAAGATGATTAAAGATTGTTTGGCTTCTGATTCTGAAGAAGAATGGAGTCTCAAGCAGGTAGGATATGGAGAGTCTCAGCAAAAGAAAAAGGGGTGCAATAAGTAGGAGGTCGTCCAAAATAAATTTTGGACTCCAACATTTCGGAGTCCAAGATTTATCTTGGGCGAGCGCTTATTTCATTTGGTCTATCATTTCCATCCACAAATGTTTAGACATCTCGTATATGGCCGCATCAACTATAGGAACGCGCTTTGCCGCACGAATCCTGTCGCTAGTGCGAGTTCCAGTCATCTCATGGCAATCACTGGCGGGCAGACCATCTTTAAGCAAGAAAAAACACCCAGTAACTGTATCTTCTGACACAAAATCAAACATAAAAAACCGTTCAGTGCTGAGGTCTGTAAGAGAAAATACCTCCTCATCAGGATGATACATAAATATAACTAAATCACCCTCTTCATTGGAACCAATGAGAACATACCCACTGGGGCTCGTTATATTTTCTTGCACTTCTGTAAAAACGTATATCCGGGTAGTCGTTGTGCTTCCGTCCGTGTAAGTAAACGACCACGTTCCCTGCAAACGTCTCGTTTGGCATTCATTATAAGACGGAGTCCCTGGATTCTGACACCCTTGCTCACCCCCACAATCAACAGGAGCGGCACTGCTTAGAGAAAAAGCCAGGGTGCTGCTGCCTGACATTAATCCCAAATCAGCTTGATAACACACAACATCACCATTTGGGAACACTACCTCCACAAGTGGGAGATGCAAACTACCTGATGCTAGCTCCAATTTGGCGTTATCAGCCAAAATAGCTGGCGGAAATAAGAGAGTCACAGCGACACTGATTGAAAAAAACACCGTTTTCAGCCCTTGGGTAAAATATCGTTGATACATTTTTAATACCTCTTGTTTACAATTTGCGTCAAACATATTAACTTAGTTTAAGGCATTATTCAAGTTGCCTGACTTAAACAGCGAATTTCACAAGGCGGTTGCGGTGGTATTTGACTATAACAGATGACAGCGTTTTCCCTTGTCGAAATCACCAAATCCATATCTTCTAATGGTATCGCTCCCATTAAAAGTTGGTTGTGCTGGATCGTTTGAAATCAAATCGGAGATTTTGGAGGTTTCGGGAAATCCGCGCAGCGAAATTCCCGAAACAACTAAGAGTTGTGCTGAATCGTTTGAAATCAAATCGGAGATTTTGGAGTCCAAAGCTTTAGCTTTGGACTACTGAACGCAGTTGATTTAGTCTATCAGTTCCATCCGCAGAAGTTTAGACTTTTCGTATATGCCTTGAACCGCCTCTATAGGAACGCGCTTTGCCGCACGAATCCTGCCGCTAGTGCGATTTCCAGTCATATCATGGCAATCACTGGCGATCTGAAGTTCTTTAAACAAGTAAAAACACCCTGCAACTGTATCTTCTGATGTCAAATCAAAAATAAACAAACGAGCGATAGTGCTTGAAATGTGGTCCGAAAGAGAAAACATCTCATCCTCAGCATCATACAAAGCGACAACGAATTCATCCTCTTCATTGGTTCCAATGATACTATACTCACCAGAGGAAGATTCTCGCACATCCGTTAAAGTGTATATCCGGGTCGTTGTTGTGCTACCATCCGTGTAAGTAAACGACCACGTTCCCTGCAAACGTCTCGTTTGGCATTCATTATAAGACGGAGTCCCTGGATTCTGACACCCTTGCTCATTCCCACAATCAACAGGAGCGGCACTGCTTAGCGAAAAAGCCAGAGTGCTGCTGTCTGGCATTAATCCCAAATCAGCGCGATAACACACAAGATCACTATTTAATAACACAACCTCCACAAGCGGGATATGCAAAATATTTGAGGTGAGATCAAATTTGGGGTTATCGGCCAAAATAGCCGGCGAAAATAAGAGACTGATTGAAAAAACCACCGTTTTCAGCCCTTGGGTAAAATATCGTTGATACATTTTTAATACCTTTTGTTTACAATATATAACTTAACATCAAAGGCATTTGGAGTCCAAAGCTTAAGCTTTGGACGAGACTAGTCCAAAGCTGAAGCTTTGAACTCCAACAATGTCAAGTTAAAAAAACTTCCAAAGCTAAAGCTTTGGACTCCAACAACAATGTCGAATCTTAACATCAAAGGCATTTGGAGTCCAAAGCTTTAGCTTTGGACGAGACTAGTCCAAAGCTGAAGCTTTGAACTCCAACAATGTCAAGTTAAAAAAACTTCCAAAGCTAAAGCTTTGGACTCCAACAACAATGTCGAATCTTAACATCAAAGGCATTTGGAGTCCAAAGCTTTAGCTTTGGACGAGACTAGTCCAAAGCTGAAGCTTTGAACTCCAACAATGTCAAGTTAAAAAAACTTCCAAAGCTAAAGCTTTGGACTCCAACAACAATGTCGAATCTTAACATCAAAGGCATTTGGAGTCCAAAGCTTTAGCTTTGGACGAGACTAGTCCAAAGCTGAAGCTTTGAACTCCAACAATGTCAAGTTAAAAAAACTTCCAAAGCTAAAGCTTTGGACTCCAACAACAATGTCGAATCTTAACATCAAAGGCATTTGGAGTCCAAAGCTTTAGCTTTGGACGAGACTAGTCCAAAGCTAAAGCTTTGGACTCCAACAACAATGTCAAGTTAAAAAAACTTCCAAAGCTAAAGCTTTGGACTCCAACAACAATGTCGATTTGTAAATTTAAAAATCCTATTTCTTGAAGAAATAGGATTTTTGGGTGGCACTATTTAAAACAAATTGCCCGTACCGATCTTTTCTGGTAAATCTCTTGGCACACGTTCCATTCTCGGATCAATACTATCAAAACCTTCAAAATTTTTATTCAAGCGATTTTTAATCAGAAAAATGTACTCAGGATTAATTTCTATACCATCACACTTTCTCTGAAGCTGCTGACAAACTCTTAAAGTGGTACCACTGCCAGCAAATGGATCGACCACATAATCACCTTCATCAGAAGAGGCTAAAACCATCCGTTCTATTAATGCTTCTGGCTTCTGTGTCGGGTGATTTTCACGCTCAGGATTAGAATAATGAACATGAGAAAAAGACCAAACATCACCCGGATTCGCCCCTGACATATTATTCCGCTTTCTAAAATATTTTTGAGGCACTCTGATATGATCAAGACGAAATTTGAAATTTTCACTTTTATTAAACATGAGAATATCATCATGCCTTGGAGAAAATCCCTTTTTTCTACCCATCCCTTGCGTGTAATGCCAAGTGAGCCAACTATTGAAATACAAACCTAGTTTTCGATCTAAAATATCATATAAATAGGAAATAAATCTGACTCCCATAAAGACATAGATCGTTCCTGTCGGTTTAAGAATACGATGCGCTTCCTGTAACCAAGAAAAAGAAAATTCTAAATATTCATCAAACCCTTTCAGATCATGATTATTACCATAATCTTTTCCAAGATTATAGGGTGGATCCGCTATAATCAAATCGACAGTATCACTTTTGAACTGTCTCAATTCACTGATGGCATTGCCCTGTATAATTTTAATTGACTCCATGATTCAGTTGTTTAGCGCAGCGATCTTCGTTGCGGGAATGAGGTCACGATTTCCCGAAACCGTTAACTTCGTATCGGGAAATCATGACCTCATTCCCGAAACAACAAAAGATAACGATTATTTAATCCGCATCCCCGGCTGCGCTCCTTCATCAGGAGTGAGCAAAAATATATCTTCTTTACCCGGACCAGCCGCTAATACCATGCCTTCTGACACCCCAAAACGCATTTGTCGCGGCGCCAGATTTGCCACCATCACCGTCAAACGCCCAGTCAAATCTTCAGGCGTATAAGCATCCTTAATCCCAGCAAACACATTCCGCAGCTTTTCTTCTCCCACATCTAAGCTTAAACGCAACAATTTTTGAGCCCCCTCAACATGCTCCGCTTTGACAATACGGGCGATGCGTAACTC
The DNA here is from genome assembly GCA_000785145.2 of Candidatus Thiomargarita nelsonii. Taxonomy (GTDB): domain Bacteria; phylum Pseudomonadota; class Gammaproteobacteria; order Beggiatoales; family Beggiatoaceae; genus Thiomargarita; species Thiomargarita nelsonii_B. The sequence goes on along the minus strand of JSZA02000017.1, from coordinate 40,712 downwards.
AATTTTAGAAAAGTCCTCATAGCCAATCGTATCGGCAGCAACTGGCGCTTTGGGCGGTTTGGGCGGCGGCGTTGCGAGGCTTTCTTTGGAGCCTTCAATCATAGCATCAATCTGTTTTTTATTGACGCGCGTCATTAACGGTTTAAAAGGATTAATCGTGTGCGCGAGTAACGGTTCAGGTTGCCAAGCGATGGGCGCGGCTAAAAATTCTTCAACCTGTTTTACCATCAATGGCAAAATCGGTGCTAAATAACCCATTAATACCCGAAACAGATTTAAGCCTTGACTACAAACCGCTTGCAATTCAGCCTCTTTGCCCTCTTGTTTCGCCAGCACCCAAGGCTTCTGTTCATCAATATATTGATTCGCCTGAGCCGCTAAAGCCATAATGTCACGCACCGCTTTATTATAATCACGGCTTTCGTAAGCCTCAGCAATAGCATCACCTTCATCTATAAAATCTTGATAAAGGGTAGAATTCGCTAATTCTGGGGCCAATTGTCCGTTAGTGATAAATCTCGCACAACGGCTGGCAATATTAACAAATTTACCCACTAAATCGGCATTAACGCGCTGGAGAAAATCGTCTAAATTTAAATCAACATCATTGACACCATTACCTAATTTAGCCGCAAAATAGTAACGTAAATATTCCGGCTCAAGATGGTTTAAATAAGTCCGAGCATTAATAAAAGTGCCGCGTGATTTGGACATTTTTTGTCCATCCACCGTTAAAAAGCCATGTACAAAAACGGCACTGGGTTTTCTAAAACCCGCCCCCGACAACATCGCAGGCCAAAATAAGGTATGGAAATAAATAATGTCTTTGCCAATAAAATGATATAACTGAGCTTGGCTATCGGCGCCCCAGAATTCGTCAAAATCAATGTGTTCTCTGTCACAGAGATTTTTGAAACTCGCCATATAACCAATAGGCGCATCTAGCCAAACATAAAAATATTTGCCCGGCTCATCGGGAATTTCAAAACCAAAATAGGGGTCATTACGAGAAATATCCCAAGCTTGTAGTCCGACTTTAAACCATTCATTGAGTTTATGTAACACTTCAGGCTGCAAAGAGCCGCTGCTTGTCCACTCCCGCAACAGGCTTTCAAAATTCGACAAATTGACAAACAAATGTTCCGACTCTTTTTCTATAGGAGTGGCACCAGAAACGGCAGATTTCGGATTTTTGAGTTCAGTCGGATTATAAGTCTTACTGCACACTTCACAACTATCGCCATATTGGTCTTTTGCCCCACAATGTGGACATTCGCCGCGAATAAATCTATCGGGCAAAAACATTTCTTTAATCGGATCATAAAATTGGCGAATAGTGCGACGCTCGATATGTCCCCCATCACTCAAGCCCTTATAAATCAGATTGGAAAAGTACTGATTTTCAGGGCTATGGGTAGAATGGTAATTATCAAAGCCTATTGCAAAATCAGCAAAATCAGCTTGATGTTCAGTCTGGTAATGGGCAATCAATTTTTCGGGATTGATGCCTTCCTTTTGGGCACGTAACATGATGGGAGTGCCATGCGCGTCATCGGCACAAACGTAGTAGCATTCATGTCCGCGCAATTTTTGGAAGCGTACCCATATATCTGTTTGAATATATTCAACTAAATGCCCAAGGTGTATGGAGCCATTAGCGTAGGGTAACGCGCTGGTGACTAAAATTTTTCTTTTGGAATTTGTCATGGTCTGTTATCTGATAGACAAAAAAATAGGCATATAAAGTAACATTAATTACCTTATATGCCTAGTGTTTGCTAAAAAAAATAGGAAAGAAACGCAGCGATTAGCTCCCCGAATAATCTTTAATCTCAGCCGCAGCTTTTAGCCCTGACACCAATTGACTAAATTCACTTTCACCAACTGCCTGCTGCTTGGCATCATCTTGCTCTGGCTCATCAGCACTTTCACTTTCTTCATCCGGTGGAGTGGCTTCACCATCTTTAACATCCAACACCGCCACCAAAGCATAATCGCCATTACCTAATTCAATGCCCTGATAAAGTGCCTTATCTTCGGCAGGCCGCCCAATTTTAAAAGCCTCGCTCACTATAGCCGGCTGCGTACTATCTTTCCGTTCAACCCACTTTGCTGCTGACCAATTCAATCCATCATGTTCTTTAATCGGCGCATTAGGATCACCATTTTCCTTGATTTGCACAATTAAGCTTTTGCCCAACTTTTTCGCTTTTTCTTGCGTCCTTTCTTGTGTGATGGCAGAGACGATAGCTTCTTTTACCTCAGCTAGCGGTTTAGCTTTAGCGGATACATGCTCTTTTAGACGCAACACAACAACATGTTGTTCGCCAATTTCAATCGGATCACTATTATAGCCTTCTTTGAGCACCGTCTCGCTAAAAGCCGCCTCAATAAGCTTACGATTTGAAAGGATACCCTCCCCTCCACGACGCTCAAATAATTCGGTGGTTTTGCTCTCCAAATTTAAGGTATCTGCCAACACCTCTAAGCTATTGGGATGTTCATAAGCGAGATTAGCAAATTCATCCACTTGTCCATAAAACTCTGAATCTGCATATTCCTTTTGAATTTCTTGCACTAACTCGGTACGCACTTCAGCAAAAGGACGGACCATTTCAGGTTTACTATCATCCAATTTGATGATATGAAAGCCAAACTGACTTTTGACAGGCTCGCTGACTTCACCGACTTTCAGTGCCTTGACAGCATCTTCAAACGGTTTCACCATCCTACCTGGACCAAACCAGCCCAAATCTCCCCCCTGTTTCTGGCTGCCAATATCATCAGAATAAGCCTTAGCTAAATCCTCAAAAGCCTCGCCAGCTTTGATTTTAGCTAAAACTTCTTGCACTTTTTTCTCCGCCGCCTCTAACTCATCTGCATCTCCCTCAATCAAAATATGCCGCGCCTTCCATTGCGCCTGCGTTGTAAAAGAGGCTTTGCGTTGTTGATACTGTTGTTTTAAAGTCTCTTCATCTATGGATTGTGTGATGACTAAATCCTCACCTGACATTTCGACATATTCAATGCTGACTTTTTCGGGCGTCCTGTATTGCTTGGCATGATCCTTATAATAAGCTTCAATATCGGCATCAGTAATCGTTATTGAATCCTTAAAGCGACTGGCGGGCACAATCAAATGACTGATAAAGCGTTGTTGTTTTTCAAGGCGAGCCTGTTGTTGTTCATCATAATCAGTGAACAAGGCAGAACGTAACACACCTTGACGGATTTGGCTTGTTAACAGTTCTCGGCGAATGAGCCACTCAAAGCGAGTGGGGGACATGCCTTGATAACCTAAAACTTCTTCATACTGTTTTTGGGAAAAAACGTCATCCTCTTGAAATGCGGGCTCAGTATGGATACGACTGGCTAATAAATCATTACCGATCTGCATACCCGCCTCGCTGACAGATTGCACGAGCACTTCCTCTTCTATCATCTGCGTCAGCGTACTTTCCCTGATTTGCTTATCCATAAATGACAAGTCGATATTTTGATCTTTAAACATGTCATAAAGTCGCCGTTTCTGCTGATTGACTTGTTGTTGAAAATCGTATTCTGACAATTCAACGCCATTGACTTCAGCAATCACTCGTTTAGGGGAAGGGTTAAAATATTCATTTATTCCCCAAAACGCAAAAGGAACACAGATGATGGTAACAATAACCCAAGCGAGCCAACCTCGGGCGCCGTCACGGATGTTTTGTAGCATGGTTTTTTTATCCTTTGTTTGGAAGGTGCGATAGATCAAAAAAAAAGCGTATCTATAGCAGATACGCTTTTTTTTTAAAATAGTTGTCCAGAATGTTTCGGGAATGGAGCGGATTTCCCGAAACTCAGTCGAGGTAGATGGTTTCGGGAAATCCGCTCCGCTCCATTCCCGAAACAACGACAAAACTTTTCTGGACAACTATAAGCTATTGAAGATCATTATAATAGCCATTAATAATATGGCGGAGCGGACGGGACTCGAACCCGCGACCCTCGGCGTGACAGGCCGATACTCTAACCAGCTGAGCTACCACTCCATTGAAAAGATGGACACATTATAATCACATCAAATCGAAAATGCAAATCTTTTTTTCATTTTTTCAGAAAAAATAAAAAAAAAATAAAAAAAAATGGGTGTTGAGGGGCTTGAACCCCCGACATTCGCCTTGTAAGGGCGACGCTCTCCCAACTGAGCTAAACACCCACTCAAATCTCTTGAAATTTTCGCCGCCTAGTTTACAACATCTTTGAGCGAATTGCAAGCTAAAAAAATCTTGAAATTTTCGCCGCCTAGTTTACCGCATCTTTGAGCGATTTACCAGCTTTAAATACAGGTACGTGGGCTGCCTTTATATCTAGGGGCTCTCCAGTGCGTGGATTACGTCCTTTCCTTGCAGCACGCTCACGTACTGAAAAAGTCCCAAAACCTATTAAAGTGACAGTATCACCATCCGCCAGTGCATTTTTAATACTTTCTATTACCCCATCAACGGCCTTTCCCGCAATGGATTTGGAAATCGCAGAGTTCTCAGCAACATCTTGAATTAATTCAGACTTATTCATTTTTCCCCCGTTTAATGTGGATAATAATACACCAATTAACTCCGTTAATTTTTTATAGGAGTCCAAGATTTATCTTGGACGTCCAAGATTGTAACACACTAATGTGTTTGTATGCGTTGTTTACTGTCCACCACAACACGACTACCCGGTTTTAGCATAACATCATCATCTAATGGCAATGGCAATCGTTGCAGAGCAAGCTCAAGGACTTCTTCTATCCATCTGACGGGTTTGATAGTTAAATTGTTCTTTATATTATCTGGGATTTCCTGCAAATCCTTTTTATTTTCTGAGGGAATTAACACCAGACGTATGCCACCTCTGAGGGCAGCCAACAATTTCTCTTTCAAGCCTCCAATCGGGAGAACTTCACCACGTAAAGTAATTTCACCAGTCATTGCAACATCCGAGCAAACCGGAATGTGAGTCAATACCGATATCATCGCAATACACATACCAACACCAGCACTCGGACCATCTTTAGGTGTCGCACCCTCTGGCACATGGATGTGTAAATCAAATTTTTTATAGAAATCAGTCTCTATGCCCAAACTTTCAGCGCGTGAGCGTACCACACACATCGCAGCCTGAATGGATTCTTGCATAATATCGCCTAATTGTCCAGTATAAGACAATTTACCTTTACCCGGCATCATAGCCGCCTCGATAGTCAACAAATCTCCACCCACTTCAGTCCATGCCAACCCCGTCACTTGACCAATACGATCAAACTCATCAGCACGTCCATAACTAAAGCGTCGTACACTTAAATATTTCGACAAATTTTTTGTGCCGACACTCAAGGGTTTTTTAACCGCTTTGAGCAAAATTTCTTTAACAACTTTGCGACAAATTTTAGCGATTTCACGCTCTAAATTACGCACCCCAGCTTCGCGTGTGTAATAGCGAACAATATCGCGGATAGCACTATCCTGAATTTTGATCTCAGTCTCTTTGAGACCATTATTTTTTATTTGTTTATGGTTTAGATAACCCTTTGCAATATTCAGCTTTTCATCTTCGGTATAACCTGATATACGAATCACTTCCATCCGATCTAAAAGAGGGGCTGGAATATTTAAAGAATTCGCAGTCGCAACAAACATGACTTCGGACAGATCATAATCCGCTTCTAAATAATGATCATTAAAGGTATGATTTTGCTCAGGATCAAGGACCTCTAACAAAGCAGACGATGGATCACCCCGAAAATCCATTGACATTTTATCTATTTCATCCAACAAAAACAATGGATTACGCACACCCACTTTAGACAGATTATAGATAATCTTGCCAGGCAAAGAGCCAAGATAGGTACGACGATGCCCCCGAATTTCGGCCTCATCACGTACACCACCCAAGGACATTCGCACATATTGACGATTGGTCGCCCGCGCAATAGACTTACCCAAAGACGTCTTACCCACCCCCGGTGGACCGACCAAACAAAGGATAGGACCTTTCATTTTTTTCACGCGCTGTTGTACAGCGAGATATTCGAGTATCCGTTCTTTAACCTTTTCTAGCCCATAATGATCGTTTTCTAAAACTTTTTCTGCTTTACCAATATCGCGATTAATCCTGCTACGCTTTTTCCAAGGCACAGCGAGCATCACATCAATATAATTACGTACCACTGTCGCTTCTGAAGACATCGGCGGCATCATTTTGAGTTTTTTGAGTTCCGCAGTCACCTTTTCATGGGCTTCTTTAGACATGCCAGATTTTTCAATTTTCTTGGCTAACTCATCCATCTCATTGGGCACATCATCAAGCTCTCCCAACTCCTTTTGAATAGCCTTTATCTGCTCATTGAGATAATATTCTCGCTGGCTCTTGTCCATCTGGCCTTTCACTCGTTTACGAATGCGTTTTTCGACCTGGACCAAATCCAGCGAATGATCCATTAAGCCAACCAAATGCTCTAAACGTTTTTGCACCTCGGTCATTTCGAGAACGTTTTGTTTTTCTTCTAATTTGATCGGCATGTGGGCAGCGATGGTATCTGCCAAACGACTGGGATCCTCAATACTCGACAAAGAATTAAGAATTTCGGGGGGGACTTTTTTGTTTAACTTAATATATTGTTCAAATTGCTCAGTGACAGAACGCGATAGAACCGCAACTTCTTTTTCATTTCCCAAGCTGCCAGATAAGGGAGCCACCTTAGCCGCAAAACCTTCATCTGTAAAAAATTCTATGATTTTTGCACGCTGTCCACCTTCAACCAATACTTTTAATGTGCCATCCGGCAATTTGAGTAGTTGTAAAATGCTAGAAATTGTGCCAACACTATAAACATCATCCTGTCCAGGCTCATTTTCTGAGGAATTTTTTTGGGCTACCAAGAATATAGGCTTGTGAGGATCTGCGATTGCCATTTCCAAAGCAGAAACAGACATATCTCGACCCACAAACAATGGAATCACCATATGCGGGTAGACAACCACATCCCTTAAAGGAAGCACCGGCATGATCAAATTGGCCTTGTCATCAGATGCCATGGGGATTTCCTCTTATTATTTAATAGATTACGCCGAAGCGGCCTGTACATTGTTATATAAAATCAACGGTTGAGACTTACCTTCAATAACCGCTTCATCAACAACAACCTTTACAACATTATCCATAGACGGTAAATCATACATAGTATCCAATAAAACCTGTTCTAAAATAGAACGCAACCCTCGTGCCCCCGTTTTTCTTTCCATGGCTTTACGTGCCACAGCACATAAGGCGGCGGATCTAAATTCGAGTTCTGTGCCTTCCATCTCAAACAAGCGAACATATTGTTTAACTAAAGCATTTTTGGGTTCTGTTAAAATCTGTACCAGTTGCTCTTCATTCAATTCCTCAAGCGTTGAGCTCACAGGTAAACGCCCTACAATCTCTGGAATCAAACCATACTTAATCAAATCCTCCGGTTCAAGGAGATTCAGTAATTGATTAAAGCTCCGTTTATCTTCCTTAGTTGACACCTCTGCGGCAAAACCAATGCCACTTTTTTCAGTACGTGCCTGAATCACTTTTTCTAAACCGGCAAAGGCTCCACCACAAATAAATAATATGTTTTTGGTATCAACCACTAAAAACTCTTGTTTCGGGTGTTTCCTGCTGCCTTGAGGTGCGACGGAGGCAACCGTGCCTTCAATTAATTTTAATAGCGCCTGTTGTACCCCCTCCCCAGAAACATCTCTGGTTATCGAGGGATTATCAGCTTTACGGGTAATTTTGTCAATTTCATCTATGTAGATGATACCCGTCTGGGCTTTTTCAACATCATAATCACAATTTTGTAATAATTTTTGTATGATATATTCGACATCTTCACCAACATAACCCGCCTCAGTGAGCGTGGTGGCATCCGCCATCGTAAAAGGCACATCTAACAAGCGTGCCATCGTTTCAGCCAACAACGTTTTGCCAGTGCCGGTTGGTCCTATGAATAACACATTACTTTTGGCAATTTCCACCTCTTCGCTTTGAGTTTCCAAGCGTTTGTAATGGTTATACACGGCGACAGAGAGTACCTTTTTGGCAGTCTCTTGCCCAATCACATATTGATTTAAATGATCATTAATTTCATGTGGAGTTGGCAAGTGCCGAGCCTTCTCAGGTTTAACGCCTTCAGGTGCGACTTCCTGTACAAGAATATCTTTGCATAACTTAACACATTCATCGCAAATAAATACCGCTGGCCCCGCAATCAGTTTGTGGACCTCATTTTGACTTTTTCCACAAAATGAACAATAAAGCAACGGCTCATCATTGCCAGATTGGCCTTTTTTCTTTGCCATAGTGAGTTTCCTTCCCGATGTCTATTTCTCTGTCAACGCTTGCCGTGTTGATAAAACCGCATCAACCAGACCATATTCTACAGCCACATCGGCCTCCAGAAAATTATCTCGCTCAGTATCTTGTTCAATCCTCTCCAAGGGTTGTCCGGTATGATTGGCGAGTATCGCATTAAGACGATCACGCACTTTTAAAATTTCGCGGGCGTGAATATCAATATCCGTTGCCTGTCCTTGAAAACCACCCAAGGGTTGATGAATCATCATGCGCGAATGGGGTAAACAATAACGTTTTTCCTTAGCACCACCCGTTAATAACAATGCACCCATACTCGCAGCTTGGCCAATACACAAAGTACTAATATCGGGCTTGATAAACTGCATGGTATCATAAATTGCCAAACCAGCACTCACGGAACCGCCAGGCGAATTGATATATAAATGTATATCTTTATCTGGATTTTCAGATTCTAAAAAGAGCAGTTGAGCGACAACGAGATTAGCCATGTAATCTTCAACTTGACCCACTATAAAAACCACCCGCTCTTTTAGCAACCTAGAATAAATATCATAAGCCCTTTCACCACGCGCCGATTGTTCGACTACCATGGGTACTAAACCACCTGTGGCCCAAACCTCAGCGTGTTTTCTATCATTCATCTATTGGCAACCTACCTATACTTTTAAGATTTATTTAAGGAGGGGGAGGGTTGAGCCTCAACAACGCTGTAAAAATCTGTTTTTGTCTCAGATATTTGTGCTCGGTTGAGTAACCAGTCCACCACTTCCTCTTCTAATACCATTGACTCCAGTTCTCTCAAGTGTTCCTCATTGGCATAATATTCTTTCACTTTCTCAGGGTTTTCAGAAACAGATGCAAAATTTTCAATGAGTTGCCGAACTTTCTCAGGATTGGCTTGAAGATCATATCTCTTCATCAATTCTCTGACTAAAATTCCCGTTTTAACCCGTTGCTGCGCCTCCTCTATAAATAGATCAGCACTGAGATTTTGAATTTTCCACTCCTGTTGTCGCGTTTTGAGCAAGCGTTGTGTTTCATCCTTCACTAAAGATTGCGGGACTTCTTCGATAGGATTTGCCTTCAACAAAGCCCCAAGTATTTGCTGCTTGAGTTTCTCTCTTGTCACAGACTTTAATTCATTTTCCATATTGCGACGTGCATCAGAACGTAAAGTCTCAAGACGGCCATCTTCAACACCAAACAATCTTATAAACTCTTCATTTATCTCAGGCAATACCGATTCATTGACATTTAATACCTGTACCACAAAATGGACAGTTTGTCCGGCAAATGTCGGGTTTTGATACTCATTAGGAAAGCTTAAATCAAATTCGCGCTGCTCTCCCTTGCTCGCGCCCATTAAATGGTCCTCAAAGCCGGGCACAATAAAATCCTTTTGTCCCAATATCAACGGCACTTGTTTAAATTCATTGTCTGGAAAAGACTGACCGTCGATGGTACCGACAAAATCAATGATCAGGCGATCTCCGTCACTCGCAGGACGATCAACATCATTCCATGATTGACGTTGTTGGCGTAAGCGATACAACAAAGTATCAATATCAGCATCAGTGACTTCTGCTACGGGCTTTTCGACAGCTAATCCGTCTACATGCAATGTGGTAATGTCAGGAGAGATTTCAAAGGCAGCGGTATAGGAAAAACCTTGTTCAAGATTTTTTATGTCACTTTTCAAATCAAAGCTAGGTTCACCAAGCGGATATAGCTTTTCTTGCGTGATCGCCTCGTTAAAAGTGAGCTGTATGACTTCACTCGCCATTTCTTCGCGCACCTTTTGACCATATCTTTGCTCAATCACTCGCATGGGCACTTTGCCCGGTCGAAAGCCATTGATTTTGGATTGTTGCGCCAAAGATTTGAGACGTTCTTGGATTTTTGGTTTGATACTTTCTTGAGGTATCCCAATTGTCAGACGACGCTCGACACCACTCATCGCTTCTACGGATACTTGCATATCTTAAACCTGTTGTTTTATAGTTATATATAAAATGGTGCGAAAGGAGAGACTCGAACTCTCACAGGTTGCCCTACTGGCACCTAAAGCCAGCGCGTCTACCAATTCCGCCACTTTCGCAATTATAGCCCTGGGAGTGGTGGGCCGTGTAGGGATTGAACCTACGACATGCTGATTAAGAGTCAGCCGCTCTACCAACTGAGCTAACGGCCCAATGTTGACCTATAGACGTTCATAAAAATAAATTCGCAAAGGGCAACCACAAGGGATTGCCCCTACAATACAATATCCCTCTGTAGGGGCAATCCCACGCGCAAGCCCAATACCATTAAGTTAAGGGGGCAACCATAAAGGATTGCCCCTACGAAACGGCATATTATGTTTCCGAGGCAAAAGTTTTCGCGCAGCGAAAACTTTTGCCTCGGAAGGCAACACCCTAGTGGTTGCCCTTAATTTAATGGCATTGACGCGCAAGCCCCGGTGTGAAATTATTTATCTGAAAAACTATATAAGGAGAAAATTTCGTGAATTTACAGCAAGAAACTTGGCGAGTTTTCCAGATTATGGCGGAATTTGTGGAAGGCTTTGAAGAGTTATCGACTATTACGCCCTCGGTGAGTCTGTTTGGCTCTGCCCGCTTTGCCGCAGATAATCCTTATTGTCGCTTGGCTGAAGAAATTGCCCGTGATTTGTCTGATGCGGGATTTTCAGTGGTGACAGGCGGTGGTCCGGGGATTATGGAAGCGGCTAATAAAGGGGCTTTTGCAGGACGCTCACAGAGTATTGGTCTGAATATCACTTTGCCACATGAACAAAAAGTCAATCCCTATCAGAATCTTTCATTGAATTTTAGGCATTTTTTTGTGCGTAAGGTGATGTTGGTTAAATATGCGTCGGCTTATGTGGTGCTACCGGGGGGATTTGGCACTTTAGATGAGTTGTCAGAAGTCTTTACCTTGGTACAAACCAATAAAACTCAACTGGTGCCTGTTATTTTGGTGCAAGGCGCGTTTTGGCAGGGTTTGCTTGATTGGTTTAAAGATCAACTCGTCGCGCATAAAACCATCAAGCCGGCAGATTTAGATTTAATCACGGTGGTTGAGAAGTCTAGCGAAGTGGTGGATACGATTTTTAATTTTTATGAGAATCGTGGTGGTGAAAGTCTCTAAATAAAAACAAGGGCGTTTCTTATGGAACCGTTAAATTTTTCTGAACTGTTAGAAAGTCTCAATCAGGAGAGTTCGTCCAAGGATAAAAAAACTTTGGTACAAACAGTGGCTGGTAAAAATACGTTTACGAGTTATCAGGTATCGGAAATGCTGGAACATTTTTCATTTTCCAAGGATCAATTGCGGACACTCCAAGTACTGCGTCCTAAAATTTCTGATATAGGCAATAGCTTTCAGCTCATGGACGTGTTTACTTTTGCTAAAGATAAGAAAAGGGCAAGTCAATTACTTGGACAGCCAGAAAATGTGGAATCCGCACTGAATATGTTAAAGCATAGGGAATTATCCCAAGGTGTGGAGATGCCCGCAGCGATGGAAGAGTCAGCTTTTTCGGAACTGTTGCAGGTGCTGGATAGGCAGTCTTTTCCAAGGGAAAAACTCTATTTGATAGAACTTGCGGCTTTCCGTAATACTTTTACGTCGAATCAGGTTGTGCTGCTGATGGAAAAATTAAAATTTTCCAGACATAAACTGAGATTATTAGAAATAATCCATTATCGAATTACTGATCCAGAAAAAAATTTTCAGATTGTAAGTGCGTTTGATCGTGGTTTAGATAAAAAAAGGGCGAGTGAGTTGCTTAAATAAGAATTTTAGTTGGAGTCCAAAGCTTTAGCTTTGGAAAGTCCAAAGCTGAAGCTTTGGACTCCATTTAAGCCTTGGAGTCCAAAGCTTTAGCTTTGGAAAGTCCAAAGCTTTAGCTTTGGAAAGTCCAAAGCTGAAGCTTTGGACTCCATTTAAGCCTTGGAGTCCAAAGCTTTAGCTTTGGAAAGTCCAAAGCTGAAGCTTTGGACTCCATTTAAGCCTTGGAGTCCAAAGCTTTAGCTTTGGAAAGTCCAAAGCTGAAGCTTTGGACTCCATTTAAGCCTTGGAGTCCAAAGCTTTAGCTTTGGAAAGTCCAAAGCTGAAGCTTTGGACTCCATTTAAGCCTTGGAGTCCAAAGCTTCAGCTTTGGACTAAGAAATTTTAGTTGGAGTCCAAAGCTTTAGCTTTGGACTAAGGATATTCAAATATGAAATATAAACGACATCCAAACACCCCGATTCACTTTTTCTGCGATAATTCACCTTACTTTATTAGCGCAGCTATTTATGAGAAACGCCCATTGTTAGCTGATGAACAGATAAAAGCGAAACTGTTGCGTTTGATTGAGACACTTTTTGAGGAAAAAGGTTGGCTTATAGAACATTGGGTTATTTTAGATAATCACTACCACTTGTTGGGAAATAGTCACAAAGGTGAAGATTTGCCCAAAATAATACAAGCTATTCACGCACAATCAGGCTTTTTAATTAGTAAACTGACTCACTGCGAAAAACCGGTTTGGTGGAATTATTGGGATTATTGTCCGCGAGATGAAACAGACTATTTGATTCGATTAAATTATTTGCTCAATAATCCCATAAAACATGGTTATGTAACTAAGCTTAATGATTATCCCTTTTCTAGCTTTCAATCTTACTTGGAAAAATTTGGGCGTACTCATTTGGTTAAACAATTTCATGAAAATCCAGACTATAATGATCTTGAAATAGAAGAAGATGATTTTTAGTCCAAAGCTGAAGCTTTGGACTCCATTTCAGCCTTGGAAAGTCCAAAGCTTTAGCTTTGGAAGTGAGAAAAAACAACAGTCCAAAGCTAAAGCTTTGGACTCCAAAATGCTGGAAAAGTTGTGGTTCAGTACTTACCAAAGAAGCCTTCCAACATCCGTTGTGCGACGGCATACCCTTTATCTGCTGCCTGTCTTATCCAATAAAGAGATAAATTGCTATTTTTTTCCACTCCCCAACCCTGCGCGTACATGATGCCCAACATATATTGTGCTTCAGGCAACTCAGCTTTGGCGGCTCGACGAAAATATTCAACTGCCAGGCGGTTATCCTGTTCCACGCCACGACCATTATGATAAATCCAGCCCAGTACATACATGGCTTTGGGATGTCCTTGCACTGCGGCGGATTCTAGCCATTGCCTAGCCAGTGTATCGTCACGCGGGACCTCCAATCCACGAGCGTAACGCATCCCCCGTTCATATTGGGTATCGGCGGTGGGTACTTCGTCGGCTATTGCCAATAGCGGCAACAATAACAAGCAAAAAATTTTCATAAACTTTTAAAGGAAAAGGAGTCCAAGATTTATCTTGGACGTCAGAAAGACTATGGATAGAATTTATCTAGTGAATCAGTGTGCGACTTGGCACTACGCACCGTTTTGGGATCATTCCCCTGGTTGTAGGTACCTATTTCTTTTATGCTGATTGAACCATCCTCTATCACCTCCATTTCAAAGACAGTCCAAACATCGTTCTCACCCAACAAGCTCTCTTGATTCTCCTTGGGGGGAGAAAATGTACGAGATGGCTGATTCCCAATATTCAGTACCACAACAGCGTTGTCAGCCAGCGTGCCCGTTCCTAGAAAGTGATAGACACTAAAACGGTAAGTACCCGGTCTGAATTGTTCACTGTCAGTGGGCGGCGTAATGGTAACGGTTTCTGGCCCATAGGAGAATCTATCATCTACATCTAGGACAGCCACACCTTCGCCGGCATTTTTATGCTCCCAATAGACATGAAAACGATCCGCCTCGTTTATGTCCCCTTCAGGCTGCCCAGGCGCAGGGCCAGTCATATGGGCATCCAGATCGCGAGGTTCTTCGCCCCAAGTCAGAATAACGCGCACTTCTTTAGACGACAATATTGGAGTCAAAGCAACAGACAGCTGTGGATTGTCACCACAGACGAGGTCCACATTTCTTGAGGCACTGATAAAATTAGTGTGATTAACGACCACTGCTTTGACACCTTCCGACAATTCACTAAATGATGCTATACCAGTCTCATTCGTAGTGGCTGACACATCGTCCACAGTGACATTGATGTCGGCCAAATTCTCACCAGTGACAGCATGATTCACCAAAACGCTAAAATTGGCACAGTTAAGACCGGGCGGATCAATCACCACTGGTACCAGATGCAGGGTTTCCTTATCAAACTGGAATCCAACATCGTAATAGACAGTGATAATTTTTAGAGGCCCAAAGGGGTTCGGTACTTCAGTATCGACACGGATATTGTTGATTTGTACCACTTCAGAGTCCGTTCCGAAGCCCGATGTGTCGGTGAAATCAATTGTGAATTGCGCCTGTGCGAATCCTGCAAGCACTAGCGAAAGTGTTGTAATGAACAGCTTGAACAGTTTCATGCTACTATACCTCTTTGAGTCAAAAAAAAATAAAAAATAAAATAAATAAAATGTGTACAATTACACTATAGTCTAAAGAATTGTTGTTCGCAATAAAAATTTTTGATGGCAATAAAAATGGCTGGTTTGCTTGCTCTTAATTTAATAAACAGACAAATTTCCAAAATTTGCCAAAAAATTTTTTTTTTGAACACTATTTTGAGCGTTTTGTGGCACTGGTTCAGTCCAGTGATCGAGCCAGCGAGCGATGATATGACAAAAAAATTGTGAATGGCAATAAAAGTTATTGATGGTAACTATAAATCGTTTGATAGCCTGTCTCATCCACCGCCCCCATAGCGAATCAATAATTTTAAGGTATTTTGGAGTCCAAAGCTTTAGCTTTGGACAGACGAAAACCCACAGTGGATCGCAACATGATGCATTTTTGAGCAAAGATCGACAACTCTACGCCGCATTATTACGTTTGCCCAATTTATTCGCTGAAACCGCTATGGCGATAATCCGCTGAAACCGCTATGGCGATAATCCAACGATTATTGGCGGTGACTGAAATGGCTGCGGGGCAAGCCGTCCCAGATTCTCTACGATTACAAGAAGATCGCTTAATTGTCGAAATTCTCCCCCATTTATCCGTTGACACCGTTTTAGGCGGATTTTTAAATCTGCTTGAGCGGCGAGTGAATAATCAACGCACTTGGGGCTCAATGCCATTAAGTATCGAGGGCAACCATAAAGGATTGCCCCTACAAACCGTTATATGACGTAGGGGCAATCCCTTGTGGTTGCCCTGGGGCGTTGGTGGCATTGACTTGGGGCTGGATTCGTGCCTATATTTTTGGTGCGCCTCAGTTAGAATCCTGGGCAGTTAGTCATCGGCGGGACTTGAGAAGATTAGTCCGTCACGCGCTGGGTAATCCAGTGACTTTGACTTGTTTGCATAAATTTTTCATAGAAAACCCAGCGCCCAAAACAACAGCCTATCTCCAACGCTATGTATTGCGCTATGGCAAAAATGCCGCACTGGTGCGTGACGTGTTTTTGTTTTTATTCGGAAAATTAAAACAAAGCCAATTTAGCTTGTTAAACGCCTACCTCGCGGCACGTCAAGATATTCAAGCAGGTAAAGGTTTACCCTTTAAACGCCGTCTCCATTTAGCCCCAGACTCTATCGAAGCTTTGTTACGAGAGACGCTTTCAGAAGGTGGTCAAAAATGAAACTCAATGTTTGGAAATAAACCAATGGCGCAACACTGACTTCTCTCGCCGACTTATTACAAGGCAGAAAAGCGGGAGCGGCGGTGCGGCGGGCAGCTTTGCGCCACCGGAAAAATCTTTGCGGCGAACGAGAGTCACAAATTATGGTGAGATGATCTTAGAAAATAAAGGCACCTTGCCAACCATTGTGCCGCTGCATTTAGGCTATTTTCAAAATGCCGCCCAAAATCATGCCATGTGTGTTTCGGCACTTTTGGCGGCGGGCAAATCTAAACAATTTAAGGATGCCTGCTGCATTCAAGCGGCACAGGGTGGCTATATCTTCGAGCCGATGAACGTTTTATTATTCTCCCACAACCCTTGCGCGACAAGGCACTGGCTTTGCGAGGTAAAGAGGATTATAGCAAATTATGGAAAGATATTGCTGCCTTTAATCATCGCCTTAATTTAAAAGACAGGGGACATTTAGATGAATTAAAACGTGCCCATCAGCCAGAATTATTGCGAACGGTTTATCACTTAGAGCCTGTGCCAGGGCAAACAGGTGCAGTGTTTTTATGTAATAACTCCGTTGTTGGAATTGAACTGGCACCCGATACTGCTTTTTGGAGTGATTTGCACACGCCGCTGGTGATGTACTGTTATGCGCCGCTAGGGCTTATCAATGACGTTGAAGGTACAACGCTTTGGACGGGAGAAATCTTAGCGGTGGAAAAGCTCAAGAGCTTAGACGATTTACAATCGCGTTGGTCAACCTTAGTGGCACAGCGTCAAGAGAGAGTGAATCAGTGGATGGACAAATTACGGGCGTTACCCATATTGAGTTCACAAGTTGAACAAGAACAGGGACAAAATCAGTTGTTAACGATTGAAATAGAGGATTTTGTTGGGCAAATGGTTTTGCAAGACCAAAAACCGGCGTATGTTTCCTTGTCTCGAAAAAGTGATAGGAAATAAAAGTTTAGAGGAGTCCAAGATTTATCTTGGACGTCTTATTTATGAAAAAACTCTAACAAGTCACCACGACGAAAAGTAGCCGCAAGACGCTGTAGCGGTATTGTCTGTGTACCATATAACTTTTTAAGTGCTTCTTCAAGTTTGTCGATGGCTAATGAATAAATATCTTGAAAAGAATGCTCAAGCAGGTTTTTTGCTTGGGTAAAATTTTGATGATCCAGTTGTTTTAAAGAAATATTCAATTTTTCTAGCAATAGTTTTCCTATCAACATGGCTAAAAAATAGTTCGCATAAGGGAGAAAACGAGGCGCATTATCAGTGCCCCGTTTGCGTGAACGATCTACCTTTCTTTGCCAAATCGCTAAAATGGCGCGTGCCGCTATTTGCAAGGCTATAGTCGAAGCATCTCCATTCATCCTATCACGTTTACGTTGATAGCTATAACCTAAGTCTTTGATGGCTAATTCGTTGTCCACGCCTGCGCGATAGAACCTGAAAATGTTATTGTAGGGAGAATAGATCGCGTTGTCTAGTATCCATTGATAGGCGAGCCGGCATTTTTCGGTGAGATTGCCCGCTTTGTGGGAGCTAATAGCTCCCGTGTCATCCAGTTGGCCTCGATCAGCATGGCCCCATAATCGTCGTTGTAGCATATCTGGCTACCAGTCACCGGCGATCCGCAACTGTACCTGGATTTACCCCCCAGACCGTTGACGAAGAAGACGATACCATCCCTGTTAATCCGCTCATAGCTGTGCTCGTGGCCCGTTATGATGGCATCAGCACCCCAGGCTGCAAGGCAATGCCATTAAGCTAAGGGCAACCACTTCGTAGGGGCAATCCCTTGTGGTTGCCCGCCCCTACAAAAAATCACGGTTCACGTAGGGGCAATCCTTTATGGTTGCCCTTAACGAAGGTGGCATTGAGTCGTGATTGCCCAGAGAGGGGAAGAAGGCGTTAGTGGTGCCGCCGGCGCAGTGGCTGCCAGCATCCTTGAGGAAATCACAGTAGAACTGACCATTCCACGTTCCAATTGTCGAGCAGGCTGGCCACATCCGCCTCGTTCTGGCTCCCTGAGCCATAATCGCCAATCGCGGCAAAGCGCACACTGCTTGATGAGGTGCCAACATCTGGGACATCGTCTGTAGCGGCAAAAAGTGATGTAGAAATGTAGAAAAAGATGAATAAAATAGACGCTTTCATGTTTTTTCCTTTATAGAAATAATCTTTCAGCAATCGCCAAATTTGAACGAAAAATTTAATTCAGACGTTTTACAGCAGGCTCGATATGATGGGGACTCAATAGCGATAACCAATGCTCACTAATATGTGATAAGAAAAATAGCAAGGTTTTGGTGCAGGACGCGGGAGCGTCCAGGCATGCATTCCCACGCAGAGCGTGGGAACGAGAAATATCCAGACCATGTTGTTTCGGGAATGGAGCGAAGCGGATTTCCCGAAACTCCAAAGATGCCTGGAAATTTATTTCCAGGCATTTTGTGAGATGGTATGGGGATTTCCGCTATCCTGCACTAGGCTGTCTCAATTAGTTGTACTCCTCACAAAAAATCGCGGGCTCCGCAGCGCGGAGCCCCACACATACCTCTCATTTTAAAACTATTTTTATGATTCCACTCGCCTGATGATTCCCAAAACCAGAAAAAAATAAAAAAAAACAAAAAAAAACAAAAAAAAATAAAAAAATAAAAAAACAAAAAGAGTAAAAGTGATAAATAATAAAGGGTTATAGCCTGGCGAGCCGAAAGCCCACGACGCCGTTGCGGTAAGTCGGCCTCCTGCCGTTGCGGTAAGCCGACCGCACCCTCGTCGTGTCGTTGATCCACGAGCCGCCGCGCAAGGACAAACGGTTGTTTTCATTAATCTTTTTTGCACAACGCTGTTCTTGACCACTATATCGACTTTCATACTCAGAGCAGGTCCACTCCCATACATTCCCCGCCGTATCATACAAACCAAACGGATTGGCTGCGAAAGAACCTACAGGGGCGGTATATTCCCAACGGTCTTTTCCTTCTGCTAAACCACTACAGCATTCATCAGCACCATAATTAGCATATTCGTGTGAGGCGGTGTTACCCCACCAATACTCAGTCTCCGTCCCTGCACGCGCCCCATATTCCCATTGAGCCTCAGTCGGTAAGCGATATTGTTTTCCTGTTTGTTCACTGAGCCATTCAGCATAAGCATTAGCATCATACCAAGACACATTAATCACCGGACGATTGCCACGTCCCCAGCCTCTATCATCTGGCTTTTCTCTACCCGTGGCTTCCGCAAACTTATCATATTCAGCAAACGTCACTTCATATTTTCCCATCGCAAAAGCACTCACTGAAACTTCATTCCCGCCCATACGAAACCGCCCTGCCGGTATTTTCACCATTTCTGGCCCTAAACTGCCGTCTTTTAGGCGATCTTGGAATACTTTTTTGTTATTAGCTTGCCAAAAATTCTGGGATTCGCTCGATGAATAGTGCGATTCCTCCTGAAATGTTGGCTCCTCTACTTTAGGTTTAGGCTGTTCTCTTACCCCAAACCAAATCAACACACCCAGCACGATAACAAATCCCAAGCCCAAGATAAATCTTGGACTCCTTTTTCTCGTTCCCACGCGAGGCAAAGGAATGCCTGCCGGGACGCTCTGCGTCCTGCACAGTTCTGCCTTAATCTCTGTCAACTGCTTGACCACATCTTGTGCAGAATCAGGCCGTTGTGCCGGTTCTCTGCTCAAACACTGGCACAACAATTCAAATAATGCCGGCGGCGCATCCCTCAAACAGGCAGGATTTAAAGGTTGAGGAATTTCTCCCGTCATCAGGCGATACAAAGTACCAGAAAACGCATATAAATCGCTTTTGGCACTCGGTTCACCATATTCCGTATGTCCTAATTGCTCCGGTGGCGCATAATACAATGTCCCTATTATCATTTGACCAAATTGCGTCTTACCCGTTGCACTCTGTACATTATCTCTCAAAGAAGTCGCTACCCGAGACAGTCCAAAATCTATGATTTTCACCGAGATTAAGCCGTTTTTCGTTTTTTGAAGCAACAAATTGGCGGGTTTTAAATCTAAATGATAAATGTGATGCTCATGCGCGACTTGTAGCCCTTTTGCGATTTCTATTCCCACCGACAGCCCCGTTTCAATATCAAGCTTGCCCTCTTCTTTCAACCACGTTTCGCCATCCAAAGCACCCTCAATATATTCGGTGACAAAATAAGGCTTTTGTTCTCGGATGGCATCAGCATAATCCCAATGTAGTGGCTTAGGCACATATTCACTGGCAATATCACGCATCAAAATGGCTTCTTTAAAAATTTCATTGCGTTTTCCCTGGCGCCCTTCCCAAAAGCATTTGACGACGACTGGTTTATTATACTGATCGACATCATGGGCTAGGAAAACACAACCCATGCCACCAGCACCCAAGAGCTTTTGAATAGGATAGCGACTGAGATTGTGCAAAGCATAGCTTGGCTCATTGGCTATCGCCGACTGTAAATCAGCTAAGGCTTCGGGAAAAGCTTGGCGCCGGAGTTTCACTTGAAAGAGATTGAATGAGGCTAAAGCACTTTCTGCCTTATTTCGAGCCTGTTCTCGCGCTTGGACAAATAATTTTTCCGCGAGAGAGATGTCGCCTGTCGAAGAGACGACGGTGCCCGCCATGATAACCAGTTGATGATAGTGTAGATTGTCACTTGGCAACTGTTTTAACTCGGCAATGGCAGTGCGAATCAATTCTAAACTGTTGCTATTGTGTTGAGTAAACTCGTCACGGGGTTTCACTTGTCTGGATAAATCATAACGCTGCATAAAGTCCCGAAATTCCTGTAACAAGCTTTTGACATTTTTATCAATGTCTCCTAGCGAGCCCACCGCTTTTAGCACTTGATCGACTTTGCTATCCAATAATTGTGTCCAGCTGCTAAATTGATGCGAAAATTCAATAAAAGCCTGATGGTTTTTTTGCCAATCGCTGACAGCCGATTGTAGGCGTTGGGGCACGACTTCGATAGCGTTTTGTAGGCGATCTCGTTGAGATGTGATTTGAGTGAGATTAGGTGCGCCCGTTTTGAGGGCTTGCTTGACTTTGGCATTTTGTTCATCTAATTGATGTAATAAGCCCGTGATCAATTGCTCTTGAGTGGTTTGGATTTGGTCCACTTTGACTAATAATTGTTCTCTTTGTAAAGTCTCCAAAGTCGTTTTAGTGCGTGGATCGTTATGGAGTAATTCACGAAAAAAGAATAGCGTGGCTTTGCCTAATAAGTCGTTGTAGCGGAAAAAGGCTTCTAAAGTTTTATCTAAGCCTTGCAATTGGGCTAAAATCAGTGAAGTAATGGCGACAGCACCTTCATCTTTGATGAAGGCGGCTAATTCAGACTCCGTAAAGCGGCGCTTTTCAGCACTAAAAATGGGCGGCTGAGAGACGAGTTTTTTAATTTGTTCAATCAGTTGTTGGCGACACACTGCGATAGGGCGAGACTGTTGCGCGGCGAAGGGGTGTAAATATTCGTGCTCAATTTGTTCAGCGAATTCGCGCTTGACTTTGGTTTGCTTCATTCTTTGTAAAAAGCTGATTTTTTCATCGGGCTCAACTAATCCGGCGGTGATGGCTGCCAAGGCGTAGCTATAGCTTTCTTGATAAGTTTCAGCGATTTCAAAAGCCGTAAAAGTGAATTTTTCATTGAAAATTTTGGTCGCTTTTTGGCTGGCTTTTTCGATTAGGATTTCTATAATGGGACCACCGAGTAGGGCGGTGATGCCGGCTTTGATGAGGGTGTTTAGGGACATAATAGGGGGTTGGCTCCTGTTGTTATTTAGGTTTATAGTACAACAAAGTATAGTACAACGGATTTGGGGAATAAACGGATTTATTTTCGTTTCCACGCGGTGCAAAAATGCTATGGCAACCATAAAGGATTGCCCCTACAAACCATTATATCCTAAAATACTCCCCGTCTGTTTGTCTTAACTTCTGTAGTTATTGTTGCTGGAACGCAATCCTGTTATAATCAAAAATTTTTGACCAATCCAATGCGACTCAGTAAACTCAAACTCACAGGATTTAAATCTTTTGTTGATCCGACCACTCTCTCATTTCCGAGCAATAAAGTCGGGATTGTTGGTCCCAATGGTTGTGGCAAATCCAATGTCATTGATGCCGTCCGTTGGGTGATGGGAGAAAGCTCCGCCAAACAATTACGCGGGGCGGCAATGAGCGATGTCATTTTTAACGGCTCTCGTACTCGTAAGGCAATTGATCAAGCCTCAATAGAATTAGTCTTTGAAAATGTCAATATCCCCCAGTATCCCGATAACTCTGAAATTGCCGTTAAAAGGCAACTATCCCGTAATGGCCAATCTGTCTATTTTCTCAATGGTGTCCGTTGTCGCCGCAAAGATATTACTGATTTATTTTTAGGCACCGGATTAGGTCCACGTAGTTATGCCATTATCGAACAAGGCATGATTTCGCGTTTGATTGAGGCTAAGCCTGAAGAATTACGTGTTTTTTTAGAAGAAGCGGCTGGGATTTCTAAATATAAAGAACGGCGCAAGGAAACTGAGCAACGTATGCATCATACCCGTGAAAATATCGCTCGGCTCGATGATGTGCGTAATGAATTAGAAAAACAATTGAACAAACTCAAGCGCCAAGCTAAACAAGCTGAAAAATTTCAAGAACTTAAAAAATCAGGCGCGTTGCTCAAAGCCCAATTGCAAGCGATACGTTGGCATACGCTTGATACCGCTGTACAGGCGCATCAACAGACGATTGATGAGCAAAGTACTGTTTTAGAAACAGATTCTAAGGCTTTACAGGATTTTGATAGTACGCATAAAGAGCAGCGTAAAGCGCAAAGCATCGCTCAAAATACTTTAAACGAGGTACAAGCCCGTTTTTATGAAATTGAATCTGAAATCACTCGCTTAGAGCAATCTATTCAACATGCCAATGATCGGCGTGAACAGTTAGAAGGAGATTTAGAACAAATCCAAACCAATTGGGAAGAAAGTCAGCGCACTTTGAAATCTGATCAGCAACAATTGGCTACCTTGGAAAGCCAAACTCAGGAAACTGAGGCTGATTTACGTTTGAAAGAAGAAGGCGAAACGCTAGCCGTACAATCCCAGCGTGATGCTGATGAACAGTTGCAAGACTGGCAATCGACATGGGATGAATTTAATCAACGTGCGGCGGAGCCGACTCAACGTGCTCAAGTTGAACGCACTCGGATGGAAAATATTGAGCAACGCTTAGAACAAAATAAGCAGCGTCTCTTTCGCCTTGAGGAGCAGGGAAAAGATTTAGATATTAAAGCTTTAGAACAGGCACTGACTTTGCTGACGGCGGAGATCACAACAGTGAAAGCCAGCTTAGAGGAGGGTGAAGCCACTTTAAAAACGCATCAAGCGGCGGTCCTGAATTTGCGTGAACTCACTCAACAGCAGTCAAGCGAATTGCAGGAGCATCAATCGACACTACACAAGCTCAGTGGACGCTTGAGTTCATTGGAAACCCTACAAGAGGCGGCTTTGGGTAAAAATGATGCTGCCTGGTTACAGGCGCAAGGATTAGAAAATGCGCCGCGTCTGGCTCAATCTTTACAAGTAGAGACAGGATGGGAACGGGCGGTGGAAATCGTCTTAGGGCAACGCTTGCAAGCCTTATGTGTAGAAGAACTGGCGACGTTGCAGACTGCCTTAGAAAATCCCCCGTTAGGAGAATTGGCGTTGTTTGAGACTAAAAAATGCCCCTCTCAAGGGCAAGAGCAGCGTTCTCAATTATTACTTGAAAAAGTACAAGCCCCTTGGGCATTATCCAGTTTATTAGCGGGCGTAAGGGTTGCCGATACGCTGGCAGATGCCTACCAATTGCGCGACAAATTAGCCGCCCATGAATCGGTCATCATACCACAAGGCTTATGGCTCGGTACTAATTGGTTGCAAAGTCAACAAAGCACCGATAAAGGCACCTTAGCGCGTGAACAAGAAATTAATGACATCACTGCCCAATTGGCACACTTGGATGAGACGGTGCAAACGCTTTCCAAAAGCTTAGAAACCCAACGAACGACTTTGCAGGAACAAGAAAATCAGCGTGAACAAGCGCAACTGCATGTCAATGAAATCCGTCAACAATTGTCCCAATTAGAATCACAACAGGCTGGCAAAGAGGCGCGTCTTGAACATATTAAAGCGCAATTGCAACGGATTGTTGAGGAACGGGCAGAGTTAAATGAACAAAACAATCAAGATAAACAAGATTTGCAAACAACCAGCGATAAATTACATGCTGCCTTAGAAGAAATGGATCGCTTAGCCGATGAGCGAGAAGAATTAAGTCGTCAGCGTGACTTGTATAAAGAAACGCTAGAACAAGCGAATGAGGCTTGGCAAGCGGCTAAAGATGATCGGCATAAGAGCGAAATACGGGTGGAGTCGCTACGCACGGATCATGCTCGCTTGTTGCAAGGCATTGAACGCCAAAAAGCTCAATTGGAGCAATTGAATGAGCAACGTTATGAATTACAAAAAAATTTAGAAAAAAATGCGGTACCCTTAGAGAGTTTGCAAAAAGAATTAGCAGATTATCAACATAAACGGAGTGAAGCGGAAGAGGGGCTGACTCAAGCTAAACAAACCGTCGCCCATTTAGAGACAAGTTTGGGTGACTATGAGGGAGAACGCAAACGCCTTGAATCGCGTTGCAATGAATTACGCACGGTTATTGAAAAAGCCCGTTTAGAGTGTCAAGCCAATGAAGTGCGTCGCCAAACGCTGGAGGAGGAGTTAGCTAAAACAGAATATAGTCCGATTGCTTTACTGGGCGATTTGCCTGAATATGCTGATGAGGCGAGTTGGGAGGCACAAATTGAGGCGGTTGAGCGTAAATTAGAGGGCTTGGGCTCAGTCAATATGGCTGCTTTAGAGGAATATGAGGAAGAATTGAAGCGTAAAAACGAATTGGACAGTCAGGCAGAGGACATAAATAATGCGCTGAAATCCTTAGAAACGGCGATTAAAAATCTTGATCGTGAGATACGGACACGCTTTAAAGATACGCTGGATAAGGTGAATAAATTTTTACAAAGCATGTTTCCGCGATTATTTGGAGGAGGAGAAGCGAGTCTGCAATTGGTTGGAGAAGATATATTAAAAGCGGGCGTGACGATTATGGCGCGTCCACCGGGCAAACGCAATAGTCATATACATTTACTATCTGGAGGCGAAAAGGCTTTGACAGCGATAGCTTTAGTGTTTGCGATTTTTGAATTGAATCCTGCACCGTTTTGTATGCTTGATGAAGTTGACGCGCCGCTGGATGATAGTAATGTTGGACGCTTTTGTACTTTGGTCAAAGCCATGTCAGAACGTGTGCAATTTATTATTATTTCTCATAATAAGATGACCATGGAAATAGCTGATCAATTGATCGGTGTGACTATGCAAGAAGCTGGCGTATCGCGCTTGGTTGCTGTTGATCTTGATATGGCGGCGGATATGGTTAATGCTTGACGCGCAAATTAATTGCAGGACGCGGGAGCGTCCAGCCAGGCATTCCTTTGCCTCGCGTGGGAACGAGAAAACCTACTACGTCCTCGCGTTCGGCAAATCAAACCAACTACCTCCTCGTTCCCAACTACCTCCTCGTTCCCACGCTCTGCGTGGGAATGCCTGCTTGGACGCTCCCGCGTCCTGCAAATAAATTGATTGCCGCAAGCGTAGGGTCAATGCCATTAAGTTAAGCTTTTTTTGTAGGGTGGGTAGAGCTTCGCTGCACCCACCAACTCTTTGAAACGAAGATCCGGGCGTAAATTTATAACAATGGTGGGTTGGGCGTCCCATAACGATGTTGCGCGGGCAACCACAAGGGATTGCCCCTACCCACCCTACAATATTTCTTAACTTAATGGCATTGAAGCGTAGGGTGCGTCCCACGCACATTTTTATCGTTCGCACGCTCTGCGTGGGAGACGCAGTAGTCTCGTAGATAACTTGGAGTGGAGAGCATGCAGGCATCGACGCGTCGAGTGTAAGAGTACCAGTTTAACCATTGGATTTGACTTTCATAACTATCTAATACACGCTTTCAACCGCCAGTTTTTCAAGTATCCATTCCCGAATCAAAGCCTTATGCTCAACTCCTTTGGATTTAGCAATTCGCTTAACCCCCTCAACTTCTTTAAACGGTAAGTTAATATTTATAAGCGTTTCTGTTTGACGCTCAAAGACGGGTTCAGTCACTTCTTCCAACTGTTCTTCAAAATCAGTCAGTGAGTGCGTGTCCCAAAACATTGTTAGTTCTTTAATAGAATCCATTTGGGGAATGTTTTGTGTTTTCATTTTGATTTCCATTTATTAAATCGTTGTTTCTCTTTATCAGTCATTACTCTCGCCGTCACTGGAAATCCTTTACCCTCAGGAAATTGTATCACAACACAGAAAAGATAACGTCCTGACAAGGATTGTCCAAGCACATAGTAAACAGGATTTTTTCCTGATGATTTGGTGCGTTGAACGAGAGCCCTGCCGAAGCAAACTTCTTCGACTTCATCAGATTGTATCCCATGTCGTGCAATGTGCTCAATTTGGTCTTCTGTCCAAATAAACTTATGGATTTTCATTTTTTTTTGTATCGTTTTATCGTTCTCACGCGGAGCAAGGGTGTCCCACGCACAGCTAAATCATTTATTTGTCTTGTCCAATGCACTTGCTTAGTATAACAAAAAAGTATCAAATTTTCATTTTATTTGCAAATTGCAGGACGCGGGAGCGTCCAGCCATGCATTCACACGCAGAGCGTGGGAACGAGAAAACCTACTACGTCCTCGCGTTCGGCAAATCAAACCAACTACCTCCTCGTTCCCAAACCAACTACCTCCTCGTTCCCACGCGAGGCAAAGGAATGCATGCTTGGACGCTCCCGCGTCCTGCAACGAGAAAACCTACTACGTCCTCGCGTCCTGCAAATCAAACCAACTAGCTCCTCGTTCCCACGCTCTGCGCACTCACTTATACATAAGTTTTTTTGTAGGGTGGGTAGAGCTTCGCTACACCCACCAACCCTTTGAAATTTATAACAATGGTGGGTTGGGCGTCCCGCCACTTCGTTGCGCTCTCTCTCGTTCCCACCTACACAATATCCTTTAATTTCAATTAGTTTAAAAAATTATGTATAAGAGAGTGCGCGAGGCAAAGGAATGCATGCTTGGACGCTCCCGCGTCCTGCAAATAAATTGATTGCAGGACGCTCCCGCGTCGATCAACACATTCACCAAACACGACACACCGACACCAACCCCTCTTGTCCTGCATAATTTCGCGCACTAGAATAACGCCAATGAACAGGCTCATCCACATATCCCCGTTTGACCGGATTATAGTGAATATACTCCAACTTTTGCCGCATCATTTCCTCATTCAAAATTTGTTTAGGATGTGTCCCTTCCTGCCAAAACTGATATTGACGATCTGTTTTATGTTTCACTTTGTAAAACTTCAATTGTTTTAAAAGCATAGTAACACCTTGTTTTTCTAAGTATTCTATAATCTGTTTGGCTGTAAAAGACTTAAACCGCATGATCTGCTCACTATGGTTATCACTCTTGGCAATAAAATGAATATGATTTTCAAGAATCACATATCCATGCAGCACAAAATTGTCGTGTTTTTGTAGGTATTCCCATGAATCTAAAATTATTTGGACCGTTTCTGGGCGAGTGAATATCGGCAACCAACCCACAATCGTGCTCGTATGAAAGTACGGTACCTCGTTTTCAGTTATCTTATAGCGACTACGTCCCATATTATTCTCCTTTTTTATTAACCAACTACCTCCTCGTTCCCACGCTCTGCGTGGGAATGCCTGCTTGGACGCTCCCGCGTCCTGCAAATAAATTGATTGCAGCACGCTCCCTCCGCATCCGGCGAATTGCAGGACGCGGGAGCGTCCAGGCAGGCATTCCCACGCAGAGCGTGGGAACGAGAGCAAAGGGTAAAAGTGCAAAAAACACAAGGGTTATAGCCTGGCGAGCCGAAAGCCCACGCCGCCGCCGCGGTTAGTCGGCCTCCTGCCGTCGCGGTCAGCCGATCGCATCCTCGTCGCGTCGATGCCCCACGAGCCGCCGCGCAAGGACAAATTATTGTTTTTATTAATCTTTTTATTCATACATTGCTGTTCTTTGCCCTTATATTTGCCTTCATACTGGGAACAAGTCCATTCCCAAACATTCCCTAACATGTCATATAATCCGAAGGGATTCGCTTCAAAAGAACCGACAGGTGCAGTATTTGTAAAACTGTCTCCACAAGACCAACAATTCGCTTTATTAGAGCCAATCTCATTACCCCACCAATACTTCGTCTTCGTCCCAGCCCGCGCCGAATACTCCCATTCAGCTTCCGTCGGCAAGCGATATTGTTCACCCGTTTGCTGACTTAACCACTTTGCATAAGCCGTCGCATCATGCCAAGACACATTAATCACCGGACGATTACCACGTCCCCAACCACGATCATCAGGCTTACTTCTACCCGTCGCTTCCGCAAACTTATCATACTCCGCAAACGTCACCTCATAACGTCCCATCGCAAACCTCTTCACAGTGACACGATGTACCGGTTTTTCATCCGATTCACCGCCACCTTGAAGATCACCCATTCTAAATGAACCACCGCCTATCCATACCATTTCTGGACCCTCACCGCCATTTCGTAAACGATCACGGAAAACCTTACCTGGGACGGCTATAATCGGCAGCACTGGTGGTGGCGTGGGAACGGATGGCGTTAGTAGCAAAACTTCAAAGGCCGCCAATTGTTGTGATTCAGGATTCACCTTGCCTAAACTCGCCATATATCGCAGCGCCTTCTCCCTTTGGGAAAAGCGCAAAGCGCGTTTTATCCAAGTCACATATTTCGCCTCGATTTTCTTTAATCCCGCTAAAGCTTCAGCATTATTCGGATCGGTTTTTAACACCGCTTCGTAACAGACCAAAGCCGTTCCCCCTCTGCCAGTCGTCAAACGATTCGCTTGAAAATGTTGTTCGCAGGTACGCAATGTTTGTGAAACATCAGGAACGGAGGGCGAGCCACCACAGCGTCCAAAACAAAAGCGTTGCGTCAAAGAGGCAGATTGCCAAGGCACTTGTTTTCCCTTCGTTTCTTTCACCACTTGACGAGTCACATCAGTCAATAAATCAAGGACACTCAAAAAAGGTTGTTCTCGTAAGCCTTTCAGCAAATACTTCGTATAAATACTATTACGCTCTTGACTATTCCCATAAGAAGCCAGATTAGGGGCCGTCGCATAAGCCAATAATGAGCCCACTGGACTTCTCATCTCAGCCAAACCCTTTTTAATATTTTTGCTATTGGTTTGAAATGGATTATCTCGACACGCATCCAATATCATAATATTAACGCCACCTTTATTAGCCTGTTTCATCTCTCGAAACACGCGACGGGCATTAAAAGCTTCAAATTCAATATCAGCATCGCTTTTGATATCCGCCTCGACAGGGACTAAATAATTGCCATTGTCCGATTGCAATCCATGTCCAGAATAGTAAAACAATGCCACATCGCCATCACCCAAGCCTTGTCCAAACTCACGGACTGCCTTTTTCATCGTGCGTTTAGTCGCGTTCCGTTTGACGGTGACTTGAAACCCTAAAGTTTTCAGTACCGTTGCCATATCCTTGGCATCATTGACAGGATTATCCAGCTTGGGCACGTTTTCATAATCGCCATTGCCGATCAGTAGCGCTATGCGTGATGCCTGGGCAGGGTGTGCCGTCAGGCATATTATCAAAAAAAGTGTTTTGTACATTTTTTGGATTCTCCTCATTTGTTGCTGGACGCGGAGCGTGAAGGGTTTCCTCGTTCCCACGCTCTGCGCACTCTCTTATACATAAGTATTTAAGTATTTGATTTAATTGGTTTAGCTATTCCAGCAACTAAAAACCAGACCTGCCAGGTTAAAACAAAACCTGGCAGGTCAAAGGCACAACCGAGGCAAAGGAGCCTGCCATTTCCCCACCCAAACCTGGCAGGTTTGGTTTTGACCTCAAACTGGCAGGTTTTGTTTTCAACCTGGCAGGTCTGGTTTTGACTTTTAGTTTTTGGACTTATGTATAAGAGAGTGCGCGAGGCAAAGGAATGCCTGCCTGGACGCTCCTGCGTCCTGCAAATTGATTGCAGCACGCTCCCTCCGCATCCGGCGAATTGCAGGACGCGGGAGCGTCCTAGCAGGCATTCCCACGCAGAGCGTGGGAACGAGAAACGAGAAAAGGAGTCCAAGATTTATCTTGGGCGCATCGTCCAAAATGGACTTGTGTCGGCTCGATGAGCGCTTCGCTAAGGGAACGAGTACTAAGTACTAGCTTGTCGCCTGTTTTTTTTGATAGTCCGCAATAGCAGACTTCACAGCCGATTCTGCCAAAACACTGCAATGAATTTTTACCGGCGGTAAAGCAAGTTCTTCAGCAATCTCTGTGTTTTTGATAGTGGCTGCTTCATCCAAAGTTTTGCCCTTGACCCATTCGGTGAGTAATGAGCTTGAGGCAATGGCTGATCCACAACCATACGTCTTAAATTTGGCATCTTGAATAACACCATCATCTCCAACTTTAATCATTAAGCGCATAACATCCGTTCTGTTACTTTTATGACCTAACATTAGGCGAGCCATTTTAAGGAGTCCAAGATTTATCTTGGGCGAGCCAAATGACTTCTACACGTCTCCGTGTAGTTCGGACTATGTCTTCATCTCATTGATGTTCTGCGTATAGTCTCTGAAGGGTCAACCACGACTTCCCTGCAAATTGTCTCTATTTGTAGGATTTTTACTAACCCATTTGATTAATACTTGACTATTTTACTCAAGTATTAAGGCACAATTTTGCGTGTTTGGTTAAACATTAGTACCTACAACTTAACGAGAGTTTCTTGCATATAGCAGAATTACGTGGCAATGTTATTTACCACAAGCTGGTGCGCCAACCATGCCCGTCCCCACTGACGGATCATCTTTATCCAATGTGCCCACATTACGGGGATTATCATAATGATCTAAAACTTGCTCTGAATAAGCCATTCTTTTGTTATTTCTCCTATAGTTAATTAACTATTAATGTGCATCCCACTCAATAGTCTCTAAATCAATACCCTCCTTATACATATCCCATAAAGGAGACAATTCACGCAGTTTTTCAATCTTGGTACGAATCAGCGGGATGGCATAATCAATTTCTTCTTCCGTCGTAAAACGTCCCAAGGTAAAACGGATAGAACTGTGTGCCAGTTCATCATTGCGCCCCAAGGCTCGCAAGACATAAGACGGTTCTAAACTCGCCGAAGTACAGGCAGAGCCCGATGAAACCGCTAAATCTTTGAGTGCCATGATTAATGATTCGCCTTCAACAAAGTTGAAGCTTAGATTTAAATTGCCCGGTATGCGGTGCTCAATATCGCCGTTGACATAGAGTTCTTCTAGTTCTTTTAAGCCATTCCATAATCGATCACGCAATTTGATGAGGCGTTCGTTTTCTGAAGCCATTTCTGCTTTGGCTATATGAAAAGCTTCTCCCATGCCAACAATTTGGTGGGTGGGCAATGTGCCAGAACGCATACCACGTTCATGTCCGCCCCCGTGCATTTGGGCTTCCAAGCGCACACGCGGTTTGCGACGCACGTATAAAGCACCGATACCTTTTGGTCCATAAATTTTATGAGCCGAAAAAGACATCAAGTCGATTTTCATAGTTTTTAAATCTATGGGCACTTTTCCGGCACTTTGAGCGGCATCAACATGAAATAGGATTTTGTGAGCACGGGTTATTTCGCCAATCTCGGCGATGTCTGAAATCACGCCAATTTCATTGTTGACGTGCATAATGCTGACTAAAATCGTGTCCTCACGGATCGCCGCTTCTAGTTTTTTTAAGTCTATCAGTCCATTAGGTTCGGGGACTAAGTAGGTGACTTCAAAGCCTTCACGCTCCAATTGACGACAAGTATCTAGCACCGCCTTGTGTTCAGTTTGACAGGTAATAATGTGCTTACCCTGTTTTTGATAAAAATGGGCAACGCCTTTAATGGCTAAGTTATCGGATTCGGTTGCGCCAGATGTCCAGACAATTTCTTTGGGATCAGCATTAATTAAATCGGCCACTTGTGCCCGCGCCTCTTGGACTGCCTTTTCAGCGTCCCAACCAAATTGGTGTGAACGTGAGGCAGGATTGCCAAAATGACCTTGAATGGTCAAATAGTGCATCATTTTTTCCGCGACACGCGGGTCCACGGGCGTGGTAGCCGAATAATCAAGGTAAATAGGTAAGTTCATGGTTTTCTCTATCTATAAATAGGGTGAGGCAATAAGGGCATTGCCTCAGGGTTGAATTCAAAAAATCTTGCCAGACTGATTGAATCACCCAGGGATTTTTATCGTGTGACATAACTACATGGCAGGGAGAGTTATTCTTCCTCTACCGCGACGGCCATTATAGTCCCGTCGTGCGACTTCCTTGGAGACTTCCTGGGAGCGTTTGTTAAGGACTTGCGCTAATGTAATCTTGCCTAAAAAGTCGTGAATCTGACCACTTAAATCGCTCCAGAGTTGATGCGTTAGGCAAGCACGCGTATCATGGCAGTTTTGTAAACCTTTGCAGCGAGTAGCATCAACGGTTTCGTCAACGGCTGAGATCACTTCGGCAACGGCAATCGCATCAGCAGCGCGGCTAAGGCGATAACCGCCACCGGGTCCACGAGTGCTGTCAACGAGACCGCGTTTACGCAAACGTGAAAACAGTTGTTCTAAGTAGGATAAGGAAATACCCTGTCTGTGTGAAATGTCAGATAGTGTAATTGGTCCACCATCACGATTGATTGCTAAATCCAACATTGCTGTGACGGCATACCGCCCTTTTGTTGTGAGTTTCATAAGCTTTACCCTTAATTTATGTATGGTGTTATAAGTTATTTAATATCACAATTAATAATGAAATATATTATTGTGTATCAGACTATATTTATCAAGTATTTTGACAAAAAAAGTTTGCGAGTTGTGTATCGTGGAGAAAACAGATAACTGATCATTGTTCACAGAATATCCGTAACCCGCATAAAAAGTGCAGCTAAATTTACAGAATTTTTGCGGCAAATAAAATGAGAATTTATATGGATAAAAGTCAGGGTTTTCCCTGAGAAGCTAAAACTTCAAGCATTTTTTGCACTGATAAAACAACACGAGTCATTTTTTTATAGTCAATTTTATCGGGCGTATCTTGTGCGGTGTGATAATAAGGATAGCGGTAAGGGGCGGTATCTGTGATCATGATGGCTGGATAGCCATTTTCCCAAAATGACCAGTGATCAGACCAATCCACGCCCTGAATCCAAGCGGGCAGTACGGCACCTTCAGAGGGAATGGTGGCATGTTTTCTAAAAATATCAATCGCTTCTCGCAGTAGCCGACGTGATGAGAGATTGCCAACAAAGGCGATAAAATTACCTTTGTCAGGATAAAAAAAGTTAATGAGTGCGGGATAGTGCTGACTACCCGGCTCTTCACGAAAATAGCCTATCGTTTCAAGTGTCATCATGCCGACAATTTTTTCTCCCTTTTCTGCCGAGCGATTGGCATAAACTAGACTGCCCATCGCTTCCGTTTTAAAAAAGGGCGGCTCTTCATTGACAAAGGCGACAAATCTGATTGTCCGCGATAAGGCTTGTCCAGATAGCCGACGGGCAATTTCCAATGTACCCGCCACGCCTGAGCCATTATCATTTGCCCCGGGTGATCCGACTACTGAGTCATAATGTGCGCCTATTATAATAATTTCTTCTGGCTTTTTTTGTCCCCGTAATTCAACTTCAATATTGGTATATGTCTGATCTAAGACTTGATATTTTTGAAGAGAGACTTGATAACCATAAGAACGAAATAGCTCAATGATGTGATTTTTTGAGGTGGTAAGGCTATTGTCCTGATTTCTACCTCCTAAATCATTTGCCAAAAAAGCGATATGAGTTTTCAAGTTATCAAGCACTTCTCGCTCGTCGGGATTGAGAGGTGGTGCCTTTCCTTGAAAGGAGACATTAGGCATTTGGATCATGTAAAACCATAATCCGCCCACTAAAATGAGTGTGAAAGCTACAGCGATTAACATGTCTTTTATAAATTCTTGGATGCTTGGAAAAATTTTCATATTGCCAAGATAAATCTTGGACTCCTATCTAGAAAAAGGTGAACCTGCTGGTTTATTTGATGAACTATCCGACTGGCTTTCTTCATCCTCCATAAGCTCGTGGCGAGTATCAGGTAAAACGCCATAAGGATTAACCATTAATATTCTAGGTAATTGGTTAAAGCCTCGTGGTTGTAGCGTAACCATATATGCACGCTGATTTTCTTTCTCATCGTCTTTCTCATCGTCTATCTCATCCTCTTTCTCATCGACTTCATCTTCATCTGACTTTGTATCATCAGGCTGTTTGACTTGCACAGCGATGCTATAAAAATTACTCGTGGAAAAATTGAGCCAATTTTTAAGTTCAAGCACTTGTTGCGGTTCCATAAACTCATTAAAATCCTTATAAGATTTAAATTCGTTTTCGCGGCGTTTAATGAGGATCTTATTAACGCTTTCCTCATCCAATCCGGGTAACAGCATCAAAGCTTCATGGGTTGCCAAATTAGGATTGACTTTATATGTATTACCATACACGGTAAAAGCAGTCGTTATTTCCACATCTTCAAAAACTTCATCAAATCCCTTAATCAATCGCAATTCTTCTACCGTTTCTAAAACCCCATTGCGCGGCTCATAAGGCGGATCAAGGGTTTCATAATAATCTTTTTCGGCACCGTTGGCGCGTTTAAAATCATCTTTATCAATCCAATCCTGCCAAGCATCTTCTAAAGCATCAAGTTTTGCCAAGTCGTTGCCAATGCGATTTTCCAATATTTGGCGCATCTGTTTTTTAGATAAGCGTAGCAGGTTGATTTTACCCGCATGATCATAAATACGAACAGTGACAGTATCGGGTATAGGATAAGCCAGTTCGACTATTCCCCCATTTAAACGATACCTTTTATTTTGACGCTCACTGATAGGTATCTCCTCCTCACCGGGCGGATCGGGCATACGATTGATGAGTAATTCCATTTCTGCAACCCGTAAGGCTTGAAGGGTGTCATTCCATACTTGCAATCCCTTTTTGTTATGAAATGCGACTTTAGCAGATAAGCGCGTTTCAGTCGCTAAAGCGGCGACAATGACTGTGACAATGACAATAAACCATAAAACAATGATTAGTATCGCACCATTTTGTCTCACAAGCTTAATTCTCCATGCAGCATAAATTTAGTGCCCTATCCCAAGCTGGTAAAGTGATGCCAAAAGTCTTAGCCAATTTCGCATTGGATAAGACAGAATAGGCAGGGCGTTCAGTCGGCGTGGGATATTCGGCTGTGGTGAGGGGTAAGACGCGCACTTGTGTTTGCGCTATAATCGCTTTGGCAAAGTCATACCAACTGGTTTTTCCCGCACAAGTCAAATGATAAATGCCAGATAATGCTTCAATATCAAGTTGATACAAGGGAGATTCTAATTGTGTCAAAAGATGTGTTGTCGCTTGGGCAATCATTCTACTCCAAGTCGGCGCACCGAATTGATCAGCAACGACTTTTAATTCGTTACGCTCTTTGGCGAGACGCTGCATGGTCAATAAAAAATTTTTTCCGCGTAATCCATAAACCCAGGCTGTGCGTAAAATAAAATATTGTCCCCCAACGGCTTGAATCGCTTGCTCACCGGCTAGTTTAGTGGCACCGTAAACGCCTAAAGGATTGACTTCATCCGTTTCAGTATAAGGCTGGGTTTGTTTGCCATTAAAGACATAATCCGTTGAATAATGTATTAATAAGGATTTTAGACGTAAACTCTCTTCAGCCAATATGCCAACAGCAGTCGCATTAATCGCGTGTGCTAATTCTGCATCTTCTTCGGCTTTATCAACAGCAGTGTAGGCAGCGGCATTCAGGATAATAGCCGGTTTGACATCACGTATGACTTGGCGGATTGAATCTGGATTAGCCAAATCAATATACCTTTGAGTGCTATTAATTTTATCTACCGCAACGACATCTCCAAGCGTTTGCACACAGCGTTGTAATTCCCAGCCCACTTGTCCGCTGGTACCAATAAGCAAAATTTTTTTCTGAGACATAAATTTTCCTTTGAGTTTTTTTAATCAATGGATTCTAATCGTTTTTGAAAACGAGTACAACATCTCCGGAGTCCAAGATTTATCTTGGAACAAACCATGAATCGACTTATTTTATTCTTAATAATATCTTTGCTACTGCCCACCCAAGCTAACGGTAAAGCTTGGATACTAGAAATCAAGGGCGCGATCGGTCCCGCCACAGCGGATTATCTAACACGCGGATTGGAAAAAGCACAAGAAGAAAGTGTTGCTTTGATTGTGCTCAAAATGGATACGCCCGGTGGATTGGATGTGGCAATGCGCGAAATCGTGCAGGCTATCATCGCCTCTTCGATACCCGTTGTCACCTACGTTGCCCCCTCTGGTGCTCGGGCTGCCAGTGCCGGTACTTATATACTTTATGCCAGCCATGTCGCGGCGATGGCACCTGGGACTAATTTGGGGGCGGCGACACCGGTACAAATTGGTGGATTTGGGACGACACCAGAAGAGGAGCCTAAGGAGGAGGGCGATACAATGACACATAAAATGGTGAATGATGCTGAGGCATATCTGCGCTCTTTGGCACAAATGCACGGGCGCAATGAGGAATGGGGGGCGAGGCGTTTGTACCGAGTTTTGGGGCACTGGGCATAGGTGGCTTGATTGCCTTTGTGATCGGCTCAATCATTTTGATAGATACTGATACACAAAATTATAATTATAGTGAGGCTTGGAATACGATTGCCTCGTCCGATATTGCACCCGGACAGCGCGTTAAGGTGACTGATATGGATGGTCTGAGCCTCAAAGTTGAACAAATTTAAGGAAGGGAGTTAATTATGAGTGAATTTATCATCGGCATTTTTATTATAGTCGCAGGTTTTTTATTCTATTCTATAACCATTTTGCGCGAATATGAGCGTGCTGTCGTCTTTTTTCTGGGACGTTATCAGACAGTTATGGGACCTGGATTGATTATCATCATCCCCGGCGTGCAACAAATCGTCAAGGTAGATCTGCGTACAGTGGTGATGGACGTCCCTAGCCAAGACGTTATTTCGCGGGACAACGTATCAGTCAAAGTCAATGCGGTGCTCTACTTTCGGGTGTTTGAACCCGAAAAGTCCATCATCCAAGTAGAAAACTTTCAACAAGCCACCAGTCAACTCGCGCAAACCACGCTGCGTTCCGTCTTAGGACAGCATGAATTGGATGATATGCTCTCTGAGCGTGATAAGCTCAACATGGCCATCCAAGAACTTTTGGATAAACAGACAGATGCGTGGGGTATTAAAGTTTCTAACGTGGAAATCAAGCACGTTGATTTAGATGAGAGTATGATCCGAGCGATTGCCCGTCAAGCGGAGGCGGAGCGTGAGCGCCGTGCTAAGGTCATCCACGCCGAGGGCGAACTTCAAGCCTCAGAGAAATTGCTGCAAGCGGCGAATATCCTGTCCAAACAACCTCAAGCTATCCAGTTGCGCTATTTGCAGACGATGAGTGATATCGCCTCTGAAGATAAGAGTCACACCATTGTATTTCCGCTACCGATGGATTTGATTGGACCTTTGCAGGGGCTGCTTGGTCAACAGTTAGCAAAAAAATGAGATAGGGTGTGCAAGGTCAATGCCATTAAGCCTGTCCCGGTCCCGACGAAAGGAGGGATCTTGAGGGATCAAGGGCAACCATAAAGGATTGCCTTCCGAGGCAAAAGTTTTCGCTGCGCGAAAACTTTTGCCTCGGTTCCGAGGCAAAAGTTTTCGCTGCGCGAAAACTTTTGCCTCGGAAACATAAAATGCGGTCCTCTGTAGGGGCAATCCCTTGTGGTTGCCCTCGGCCCAACACGATATGGCATCGGTGTGCAAGGTACGCCTTGCACTCCTGCACTATTTGACTAACATATTCCGCACATCATCAAGTACGTCAATAGCGTCTTGATTGCCCTGTTTGGCGGCCAGCGATAGCCATTTTTCAGCTTTTTCAAAGTCCTGCGGGATGTCAGTACCTTTATAGTACATTATCCCTAAACTCAACTGGGCATCCATATAACCTTGCTCTGCTGCTTTGCTATACCAGTGTATTGCTTGCTCCAAATCTTTTGGGACACCGCTACCAAAACGGTACAATGCAGCGAGATTGAATTGGGCACCAGCATGATCTAGCTCTGCCGCTTTACGAAATTTTTGGGCGGCTTGCATAAAATCATTTTGTTTATAATAATCAATTCCTTGATTATATAAGGTTTCAGCATCTTCAGGGGATTGAGGGGAAGTTTTTGAGCTTTCAGTTGGCACCGTTGTGTTTTTGACATCGCGTTTGGTACAGGCTGAAAAGCAGATCAAAGTTAATAAAAAAAGTGAAAACAGATACTTTGTCATGGGGGCGATTTCTCCGTTTTAAAAATCATATCTATATATTAATAGATGATCTTGATCTGTCAAACAGAAAAGGAGTCCAAGATTTATCTTGGACATCAAAGGGAGGAAAATAAATTGGCGGAGAGGGTGGGATTTGAACCCACGGAAGGGTATTAACCTTCAACGGTTTTCAAGACCGCCGCCTTAAGCCGCTCAGCCACCTCTCCAAGCTGGGGCACATATTATCCCTAAAAATGATCCTGTTTGCAAGCTTTTTTTTTTATAATAATATAAAAATCCTATTTCTTAAAGAAATAGGATTTTTTTAATAACAATAAACTGATAACTAATAACTAATAACATAAAAAAAAATGATTTTCAAAATAGAAAATTTAGGCATCATTGAAAAAGCTGAAATTGATTTAAACAAAGACTTGATTTTGCTCTGTGGGCATAACAACACGGGTAAATCTTATTTAGCAAAGAGCCGCCATTTTATCTAGTACTAAGGAGTGAGAAACATCTGAATTTCAAAAAATTTATGATTGAATATAGCTGGCAGAAATTTGTCAATTAGATCATCATTGTTACTAATAAGAGGTACTACATAGCTATGAAACACCCTATTATCGAAACAAAAACAGGCGAATATATCCCTGTCTCTCAAGTCATCAATCAACCCCCCCCCTCACGCCCAAAACGGGGCTGTTTGGGACGACTATTCTCATCCTTTATTTGGATGTTCGTCTTTTTCATGATCGTGTTTTTGAGCTTAACCTTTGGACGGCAATGGTATGACAGCATCTTAGCACAGCTCGACTATAATAAGACGGTACATTCTGATGGCTCGGTGGTGCAAACGGGCATACACAGCCAAGTTAACCCGACTGTCACCTTAGTTTATAAAAATAAAGACGGTAAAAAAGTACGAGTCATTGCCGATGCACAAGAATATTCTGAATTTGTGAATCAACAGGTCACTCATTTGGAAAACGATAGAAGTCAAATACTTGCAAAAACAAAGACACAATTGGATGAGAAATTGACAAGCGTATTTGATAAGATGCGTGGACGTGTTGAACAGTTTGCTGATTGGTATTTTGCCTACACCACAACCTATAAAATTTTGTGGGAAGCGACAACTTCTGCAACAAAACATGTTGTTAGCACCGAGGCGATGAGTTTATCGGAGGCTGTGTCGTATGACGTGGAAAAGTATTTACACAAGCGTTATGAAGATATTGTTCTCCGCCCTGAAATCTTTGATCCACAATTACAAATGGCTTATCGAAAGGCGTTAGAAGCCGCGCATGAAAACTATGTCGATGTCTTGTCAAAAAGGCAAGCCAATTTTCAGGCTTTTGTGTCAAAATATACGAGCCATCTTGAGGCACCCGCGACTGAGGAGACTGTGTTAACGCTAGATTGGAAAAGCCAATTTAATAAATTCAATGTGAGTAATTATGAGAAAGGACCAAAAGGGGCTGCCCTTGGTGCAGCCTTAGCCGGCGGCGGTGCAGCGGCAGGTAAAGCGGTAGGCGGGGCGGTTGGCAAGGGGGTTGCGAGTAAAGCGGTTGCGGGGGCGGCTGGTAAAGGAGTTTTTGCCAAATTGTCGTCCCCATTTGTCGCTAAGGCAGTGCTGGCGGCTTCTGGGGGCGCGGCTGGCAGTTTAGGGGGTCCCATTGGGACTGTCATTGGCATTATTGGCGGACTTGGGGTTGATTATGCCATTAATGAAGGTGTGGAATTGGCGCAGCGTGAGACATTTATTAGCGATGTCAGTGAAGCGGTGGCAACGACACAAAGTGAATGGGAAGATCAGATGTTACAATCTTTACATGAGGCTATTAATATTTGGATGGATGATACTATTCAATTGTTGCCTCGTTATGAAACTTAATTAGGACGAGGCGCCCAAGATAAATCTTGGACTCCGGCGCCGTTAGGAGTCCAAAATTGATTTTGGACGAGGCGCCCAAGATAAATCTTGGACTCCGGCACCGTTAGGAGTCCAAAATTGATTTTGGACGAGGCGCCCAAGATAAATCTTGGACTCCGGCACCGTTAGGAGTCCAAAATTGATTTTGGACGAGGCGCCCAAGATAAATCTTGGACTCCGGCACCGTTAGGAGTCCAAAATTGATTTTGGACGAG
>JSZA02000150.1 GCA_000785145.2 Candidatus Thiomargarita nelsonii | reverse complement strand
TCGGTGTAGGGGCAATCCCTTGTGGTTGCCTTAATTATATATAATTAAAGGTGATAGATGGTTTATCACCCCAGGGAACTTGCTCCTTAAACATAACCAAGGCCGGATTTTGTGGTTTTGGCGTTTTAAAGTAAGTGTTGAAAACAGGAATATGATGGAAGGTGGCGTAGACTAAAGCAGCCTACTCCACCCTTGATGCGGATTGAACTATTAAATATATAAACAAATATCCGATTCACCAGCAAACTCAAAAAAGCTAGCCGCACCAGCGTATTCGATATCGTCAATGAAGTCTTTGGTGTCGAAATCGAACAAATCTACCGTCATTTGACAAGCTATCATTCTGACCTCGGCTTCTATGCATAAGTCGCGCAATTCTTCGACGCTAGCAACACCCTTGCTCTTCATCTTCTTTTTCATCATGCTCGACATCATGCTTTGCATGCCGGGCATACTTTGCATGATGACAGGGACGGGCATAGGCATAGGCATAGCAGGATTGCCTAGCGATGTCACTTGCAAATTGAGCTTTTTCTTTAGCAAAACTAAACCATAGAAAGTGAAAAAGATTTCCGTCTCATAACCCAAGGCGGCAGCGGTTGAGGCAAGAATAAAAGGTGGATAAGCCCAATCAAGGCTACCCTTAGTTGCGATAATCGCCAGTTTTTTTTCATCAGACATAACAATGTCTCCTTGAGTTCAGTGGATTATTTTTTCTTGATGAAAAAGACGTATTTGCCACCTTCTTCTGACGATTCCAGCAATTCGTTGCCAGTCTGTTTAGCAAATGAATCGAAATCCTTGACAGAACCGGGATCAGTTGCAATGATACGCAGGATTTGCTCACTTTCCATCTCTTTGAGCATTTTTTTCGCCCGCAAAATGGGCAAAGGGCAGTTTAAGCCTGAGGCATCCAACTCTTGATCGAAATTAGCCATTTTCTATTCTCCTGTTAAAAATGTGGGTCAAACAAACTGGCACTCAATAGACTTTAGTAATCTAGTACTCTGTAAAGCTGAAATTGACGGGTAATGTAGGGTGCGTCCTACGCACCTTCCAAAGCTTGGTGCGTGGGACGCACCCTACAAAACAAAATTGACAGAGTACTAGTCTATTTTTATATACTAATATTTGATTTTAAGCAAGTGCTTAATGTTCGTACAGACCGATCAATTGTACCAAATCTGTCAAGAAGTACATCAAAAAAAATTTATCACTATGAATTTTCTACCCATTTTTTTAAATATCCGCAAGCAACCCTGTTTAGTTGTCGGTGGTGGCACAACGGCTGGGCGTAAAGTTGAATTATTGTTGCGAGCCAATGCCAAAGTCACCGTGGTGGCACCAGAATTGTCTCCGCAATTGGCGCAATGGGCTAATGAGGGGCGCATCATTTACCGCGCCGATAAATTTACGCCGACGGATTTAGAGCATTGTCGTTTAGTGATAGCGGCGACTAATGATAAAGCCGTTAATGAACAGGTATCAACACTGGCGCAGGCGCAAGGTACGCCCGTCAATGTGGTCGATCAACCACAACTTTGCAGTTTTATCATGCCCTCTGTCATTGATCGCTCGCCAGTACAAATTGCCGTTTCTAGCGGCGGTGCTTCACCGGTTTTAGCACGACTGCTACGCGCTCGCTTAGAAACCATGGTACCAGCCTCCTATGGAAAATTAGCCGATTTTGTGGCAAGCTTTAGAGATAAAGTCAAACAGCGTTTCTCTTTTGATGAGCGCCGCCGGTTTTGGGAAAGCGTTTTACAAGGTCCAATTGCTGAAATGTTATTATCAGGGCACAGGCAAGCGGCTACCAAGGCTTTAGAAGATTTGATTGGGCAAAAAAAAGCTTTGGCGCAAAAATATGGTGAGGTGTACCTTGTTGGCGGTGGACCGGGTGATCCTGATTTATTGACTTTTCGTGCATTGCGCTTAATGCAGCAAGCTGATGTTGTCCTTTATGATCGTTTAGTCTCACCGGGGGTGTTAGATTTGGTCAGGCGCGAGGCGGAGCGCATTTATGTTGGCAAAGAGCCGACTAATCATCCCGTCCCCCAAGGTGAGATTAATCAGTTGTTGATCCGTTTAGCCAAAGAGGGTAAACGAGTGTTGCGTTTAAAGGGGGGCGATCCGTTTTTATTTGGCAGGGGCGGTGAAGAAATTGAAACTTTGATGGATGAGGGGATAACTTTCCAGGTTGTGCCGGGGATTACAGCCGCTGTTGGCACGTCGGCTTATGCTGGCATTCCTCTCACGCACCGCGATTATGCCCAATCTTGTATTTTTGTCACTGGGCATCTTAAAGATGACAGTATGGATTTGAATTGGGAGGCGTTGGCTCATCCACATCAAACGCTTGTTATTTATATGGGTTTGCGAGGACTGCCGGTGATTTCTCGTGAGTTGATACAACATGGGATGCCGCCTGATAAGCCGGCTGCATTGGTACAAAAGGCGACGACTTCTGATCAGCGGGTATTAGTTGGGACTTTGGAAACTTTGCCCAGTATTGTTGAGGTGGCGGATATTAAATTGTCTAGTATAATTATTATTGGTGATGTTGTTAAGTTGCATGAGAAACTGGCTTGGTTTACAGTAGCAAAATAGCGTGGGAACGAGGGTAAAAAA
The DNA here is from genome assembly GCA_000785145.2 of Candidatus Thiomargarita nelsonii. Lineage (GTDB taxonomy): Bacteria > Pseudomonadota > Gammaproteobacteria > Beggiatoales > Beggiatoaceae > Thiomargarita > Thiomargarita nelsonii_B. The sequence continues at coordinate 5,555 of JSZA02000150.1, read as the reverse complement.
ATCCTATTTCTTCAAGAAATAGGATTTTTAAATTATCCAAGCCAATCGCTTCCAAGATAAATCTTGGACTCCTGATATAAAACATAGCATTAAATAGGTAAATATTATGGCACAACAAGGCGTTTGTAAAAATTACGGTGATTGTCAGCTTGCTGACGAAAAAAAACCAATGTCTCTTGAGAGCACAAATCGTATTTGTCCAGACTGTGGCCAGCCACTCTATGAAATACCTAGCTCTTCTCCACTGTGGCTCAAAATAAGCGGCGGAATATTGATCTTCTTAGTCCTTATTGTTGGTGGCGGCGTGTGGTGGTATGTTTCGCCTCCTGTTCCAACACCCACGCCGAAACCGCCTCATCCTGAATTAACCCAGAGTGAAAAACTTAGGATTAAAATTGAGGCCCTTCAAAGACAGATTGATGCTATTCAGGCAGAAATTGGCAACACGCCAGTGCATTCTCTGATCACTCAACTTGAGGACATTCAGGGACAGATTGACCAGATGCCTGAGCTTCAAACACAGATAGTGCAGATTTACATTCAGCTAGTTGAAAATCTGAGTCAAGAGATTAATCGTCTTCAGACTCAAATTGGCACGAATACTCATCTTGCTACCGAACTGGAATCTGTTCAAAAACACATAAAGGCCATTCAAAGTGCCAGTGCTCAGCTACCTGAAACAGCAGCGCTTAATCAAAAAATTGAGGGACTACAAACACAGATAGAACAGATTTACACTCAACTGGTTGACAATATGAGTCAAGAGATTAATCATCTTCAAACTCAAATTGGCACGAAGGCACTCCTTGAGCTGGCCACCGAACTGGAATCTGTTCAACAACAGATGAAGGCCATTCAAAGCGGCAGTGCTCAGTTGCCTGATACCTCTCAACTCATTGCCCTTAATCAAACAATTGAGGAACGACAAACACAGATAGAACAGATTTACACTCAACTTGTTAAGGAAATTCAGAACCCGCTTGAGAAAATTCAAGCACAAGTGGGCCATAAAAAGACGGTTTCTCTCACCACTCCACTTGAGAAACTTCAAGATCAAGTTTGGGGTATTCAGAGACCGATTAGTCGATTTTATGGCAGTCATAGTTTGCTTTATGCACAGGTTAGCGAACTACAGACACGGATAGAACAGATTTACCGCCAACTTATTGATAATATCAATCAAACTATTGAAGCGCTTCCTAAACCACCCTTTCGTCACACCAGTGCCGTTATTTCTGTTACCACTCAACTTGTAGAGATTCAAGAACCAATCGACGCTGTTCATAAGCTGCTTGACAAGCTTTATGAGACAGAACAAGTGCTCGCGCTTCAAAAACAGGTTGAAAAACAGCAAACTGGGATAGAACAGACTTACCGTATGCTGGTTTCTGACATTGAAAAACAGATTAAGGCGATGCCGGCTGACAAGTGTACTGCTCCCAAGCAGCTGCAATCTCAAATTGAGACAATTCAAACTCAAATTGAGGCGATTCAACAACGGATTGACAAGAGCATTAGGCGCCCTGAAATGGCAGCACTTAAAACACGACTTGATGGGTTACATAGAAAAGTCATGCGTGATTTGACAGAAATCAGTTCATGTTCATGTGTTGATGAGGTGCCAAAATGTCTGTCAGCAGAGATGCAGAAAAAATTACCCCTGTCTTGTGTGCCCACCCTGCAAAACAGAGCCATTCCCGGTTATCTGCACGATTGGATAAAGGGCGTTGCTAAGGTAACAGAGTCTGAATTTTTTGTCATGCGTCGAGAAGTGAAGGTGGGCGAATTCCAAGATTATGTGAAAACCTTAGATAAGGGACAGAGAGACCAATTGGGCGATGTATGGCGGCAAGACGATGCGGGAGAAGTTCCCGATGAGAATCCAGTGGCAGGGGTGCCATGGTGGGCTGCGAAAGGCTATGCGGATTGGCTGTCTAAAAAAACCGGTTGCCCGTTGACATTACCGACTTATAATCAGTGGATTGCCGCCACGGTCAGTCATGCCAATCCTGACAATGCCGTCATACGAGACAAACAACAATTTTTAGGTCTCAAACCACAGCAACGCACAGATGATGGTAAAAAACAAGCTTCTAATGACTTATTTCAACAATTATTAAGTGACGAGACAGAAGAAAACGCTGGTGGCGTTTTGGATTTACTTGGTAATTTACGAGAATGGTCAATAGATAACCGTGGACAAGAAGAATGTCCTGATGACAGTTTCCACTATATATTAGGTGAGGATTATAAAACTTGGCGAGATAATATTGCCGGGGCACCTATATGCGAGATGGGTATGTCAGATATGGTGGGATTTCGCTTGGTTTTGCGAGAAAATAAATAGTTGTGCAAGGTACGAATTGCACTCCTGACTAAATATCCCGACGCGGAGCGTCGAGGCAGGCATTCCCAACGCGATGGAGTCCAAAATTTATTTTGGACGAGGCGCCCAAGATAAATCTTGGACTCCTAACGCGATGGAGTCCAAAATTTGTTCTCGTTCCCACGCTCTGCGTGGGAATGCCTGCATCGACGCTCTGCGTCGAGTAATAAGTGATGAGGTTAAAAAAAAAATGCTGAGACTCTTGACTATGATAACTTGCTTATCATTACTTAGTGCAACCACTCAGGCGCAGCCAATGGACGGTAGTTGTGCCCTCCATGATTTTAAGCGGGTGATGATCGATAAAAATGGTACTCTCGACACTAGCCAAGGTGTCTGGGTTTTGCGCCAGGAGGCACCCGTGTATCCGACTTTTGACGGTAGCAACTCAACATCAACCCAAGCATTTGGGGAATATTTACTGCCAATCAAAGTCAGCAAGCATCCTGATACTGGTGTACAACGTGTACAAGTCAAAGAATTTGGAACAGGCACACCAGTTGGGTGGATGGAAGGATATGACTTATTATGTCGTATCAAGCCACTTCAGAGCGAAAAAGGCTTGGATCGCAAAGTGTTTGTTAAAACGCCTACCAGTCACGATTATCGGCTGAGTACGGTGCCAGTCTATCCCTCTTTTGAAGGTCCATGCAACGGCGATTGTGAACAATTAGCCCGCTTTGAATTGTATTTCATCTTTGCCGAAGATAAGTTTCATCGACGTTATCTCGTCTTAAAAGCACACTTGCTAAAAGACAAGCCTTTTTCTGAACATTCCTCGTCACCGATGGGCTGGGTCAAATATGACCATACGATTCCTTGGGATACGACACTCGGCTTGCGCCCCAAAGATGAGGTAGATAATATCTCGGCTTACAAAAAACCTGAAGAGATCAATAATCCTAGTCAGAAAGACAGTGTCAAAATAGCGGGTGGAAATATCTGGTACACCTATCCAATCCATATTCCTATACTCGATATCAATAAGGCGCAAAAATATTATCATGCGGCGGCACCGGCTATTGGTGTCGGGGTACATAAAGCTGTTCTTTCAAGCTTGAAATTAGTTGATGTTTTCTTTTTATTGGATGGTACCGCCAGTATGGGTCCATATATCAAAGCGGCAGGAGGGGCAGCGCAAGAAATTGCTGAAAACTTGCGTAATGATCCTAAATTTAAAGAAACTTCCTTCCGTTTTGGTTTTCGAGTTTATCGAGATACTTATGCTGACAGCAGTTTGAAGGAATGTCAGGGGGGCGTTTGCGAAGGTATGCCTTTATCAGCTGGGACTTGTTCATCTAATAAACAAGCCAGTCAGGCTAATTGGGAGGAGTTCAAAGATAAGATTGATGATGTCACAGAAACCAGCAATGATAACGATGATTATCCAGAAAAGTTATTTGATGGTTTGCGTCAAACCCTTTTTGATATGGCTTCGTGTCCAAAGCGTACCAAACTACTTTTTGTCATTGGAGATCATGGTGATAGGCAACAAGAATGGCCTCCAGAGATTACTAAGGGTTTAAAAGGGATGGCTGATCGAGTCCTTGTTTTTTTTATTCAAACACCGAATAATTCAAGTCAGGCACGCCATCCAGAATTGTATCAAGCAGTCTATAGCGCTTATAAAAAACAAGCCTATCAAATGCTCAAAAAAACCTTACCGCCTGAAATTCAGGGTGAAGCCATAGATGATTATTTTTTGTCTCTTGATCAAAAGCAGTTGACCACACAAATTGTCGAAGGGGTTAAGCAGTATTCGCCAAGTGCTCGCATCAACGAAATTGAACAAGCGCTCGCTGGTGGCAAGTCTTTACAGGAAATCATTGATCAATATATAGCAGAAGGTGACATGCCAGTCATCTATAAAAAATGGCTTCAAGACACCGCCTGCCCTAAACTCGGTCAGCAATGCAAAACCCCCATCGAACATGGCGTGGTTGAGTTTTATATTCCCATTGATGCTGAAAAAATACAAGAAGAAACTTGGATGACGGAGAATCAATTAATGGATTGGTTATCTCTACTCAAAGCCTTTAAACATTTGAAGGGACTTCCGGTACAAAAACAACGGACTGTGTTTGCCTATCTACTGAGAAAACAAATACAAAACATTATTGGCGGTTATCCGCCAACTAATATTGTGCTGAGTGAATGGCTAGCGAAGCAACGTAAGCAAGTACTCCCTATGCGTCAAGATAGTCCACTCTTGCAATATAGCTTTGATGATATACGCCGAAAAATCGAAGGATGTGAAATGAGTTTGCTAATCAACTGGGTGAGTGAAGTCAGGAAGGTGTTGCAAAAGGTGTCTAATGATTCGACACAAAAAGTGGCGTTTACGCCTAAGTATCCAACTGCTATCTCTTGTCCTTTGAGTGACAAAGGCAAAAAAGTCCCTGAATCATTAGAATTTGAGCGTTCAGTGCCTCTCGGCTCGGATGATAGTTATCGCTATGAGCATAATCTCTATGGTAAAACGGTTTATTGGTTGCCGGTAGAGTTTTTGCCATAATCTAGTTGTCCAAGATAAATCTTGGACTCCTAGTTTTAGTTGTTTCGGGAATGGAGCGGAGCGGATTTCCCGAAACTTCAATCCAGTTGTCCAAGATAAATCTTGGACTCCTAGTTTTAGTTGTTTCGGGAATGGAGCAGAGCGGATTTCCCGAAACTTCAATCCAGATGTCCAAGATAAATCTTGGACTCCTAGTTTTAGTTGTTTCGGGAATGGAGCAGAGCGGATTTCCCGAAACTTCAATCCAGTTGTCCAAGATAAATCTTGGACTCCTAGTTTTAGTTGTTTCGGGAATGGAGCAGAGCGGATTTCCCGAAACTTCAATCCAGTTGTCCAAGATAAATCTTGGACTCCTAGTTTTAGTTGTTTCGGGAATGGAGCAGAGCGGATTTCCCGAAACTTCAATCCAGTTGTCCAAGATAAATCTTGGACTCCTAGTTTTAGTTGTTTCGGGAATGGAGCAGAGCGGATTTCCCGAAACTTCAATCCAGTTGTCCAAGATAAATCTTGGACTCCTAGTTTTAGTTGTTTCGGGAATGGAGCGGAGCGGATTTCCCGAAACTTCAATCCAGATGTCCAAGATAAATCTTGGACTCCTAGTTTTAGTTGTTTCGGGAATGGAGCGGAGCGGATTTCCCGAAACTTCAATCCAGA
>JSZA02000007.1 GCA_000785145.2 Candidatus Thiomargarita nelsonii | reverse complement strand
AGTCGGATTTCTCCATATACCCAGCCTTTAGCCATCTTTTAACTATTGGTCTCCAATGTTGCAGAGGCAAAAGTTGCGATGCTAGAAATTTGTGGTCAATGTTATCAAAACAGCCCTTTATATCTGCGTCAAGTATCCATTTCTGCTTTTTGAGTAATGCCCCTGCAATTTTATCAATTGCGTCGTGGCATCCCATAGCTGGTCTGAATCCGTAACTGCAAGACTCAAATTTCGCCTCATAATACGGTTCAAGTGCGATTTTCGTGACTGCCTGCATTGCCCTATCCTTAATGGTGGGTATGCCTAACGGTCTAAGTTTTCCGTTTGCTTTCGGAATGTATATTCTCTTGGCCGGCATTGGTCTGTACTTATCCCATCCACTTTGGATTGTATCTAACATATCTTTTACTAAAGCCATCTTTTGTCTAGGCGTATTGACTTTAACTCTATCTACTCCGGCGGTGCGTTTCCCTTTATTTTCCGTTGTGACGGTTCGCACTGCTAACAGCGTTGCATAATACGAGTTTTGCAATAGGTACATTAAGCTCTTTGCTTTTCTGTACCGACCTGATTTTGCAGCTTTATAAATTCTCTTTTGCAAATTGAACACAAGTTGACGCACTTTGCCCCAGATGAAAGCAGAGTTTGTCCCAATCCCACCTTGCCATAACAGATTCGATACTTTCGTATCTCAATCTGCCAAGGTGAGATACGGGAACCCACTCAGGGTTCGGGTGTTGCCAAAGTATATCCATAATTTAAGTTAGCCTTATCAATTATTAGCTGGTTGCCCAGCATTTGTTCGATTGAATTTATAACACAATTATTCCGAGAGTGAGTCAGCATATCCAGTATCCCACTTGGATGATTTCAACTGGCATTAGCTTACCACTCTATCCTACCCGATGCTGTCGCTAGGCACTTGCGTACCCCTCTTGCACTCCTGCAAGTGACATGTACACCGTTTTTACTCGTTTCTCTTATATGTTTACCTGTGGACTTGGGTTATATTCAATAATCGGATGTGTATCGGACAACGTATTTAGGCTACTACCGACCTAAACACCTAAAAACCTTTTAACCCCGAGGGGTTTTTTGTTTACCGACCTTAAAGATATATCCGTATCCATAACGCTTGCCCTTTTGAGGCTTTAAGACCTTGCACTGGCAATATCAAACTTCAATACCACCGGTCATTACTTTCTAGCCGCTGCCTAGCTAGGCGAATCCATTCACACCATATAAGAAATTTTACATTAAGGCTTTGTTTTCCTTACGGAATTAGGCCAAACGAGTCGCACGTCGTAATACAAATATCCATACCCCGAATCGCATCAATTTTATCATAATCAATTTCGGGAAAAATAATTTGCTCACGGATACCCAAACTATAATTACCCCGTCCATCAAAAGCTTTAGCACTAAAGCCACGAAAATCTCGAATACGAGGTATAGCAATACTAATGAGCCTATCAAAAAACTCATACATGCGATCGCTACGCAAATTAACCTTACAACCAATCGGCCAATCTTGACGAATTTTAAAATTAGAAATGGACTGACGTGCCTTAGTGACAATGGGCTTTTGTCCCGCGATTGCCGTCATATCAGCAACAGCGCGTTCAATCACTTTTTTATCACTCACCGCTTCACCAAGACCCATATTCAAAGTTATTTGCACAAGTTTTGGCACCTGCATAATACTTTGGTAACCAAATTGCTGCATTAATTGTGATACGATTGTATCACGATAATATGTTTGTAATCTTGTCATTTATTATAGTTAAACTCAGCCTCAACGTCACCACTAAGGCTGGTCTTCAAAACCGGACTTGAGACTTTCACCTCATCCGGCTCCTCCGATAGTCGAGTATTCCTTACGACTAAAACCAAAATTCTGGTTTAAGATAAAAGCTTTGATTTCTCATCACTGCAATTTGGCTTAACTTGCTTGAGTCTAAACGGGAATACCAGTTTCCTTTCTCCGGGTTGGAGTGGTCATGTATTTCTGAGTCATTCCCCATTTGGCTTTAGATTTTAGCTTGTTTGCTTCAATTTCAATTGCATGGCATATTCGTAGTATGTCGAAAACTGGCTTGCTTATACTTTCGTATAAACCTAAACAAGCCTTGCGGCCTTATTTATATACCACTCGCCGATATTGTTATCCTTTAGTTGCGGATATTTACTCACAGTTCATGATTTGCTTTACCTTAGAATATACCATTAAATCTCTCGGTGATAACTTCAGCATATCCCCTACATTACATACGGGCCTTAGCTACCTTATCAATCCTACATACTATAAGTATCCGGTATTAGATATTGTACCTGCTCGGTGTTCCATCCCGAGAACTATATAGTATTACCCAGTTCCGTATAATTATTCTCCTACTGCTTAGGTCCTCGAATTACTCCATTGCCTCTGTGATTAGTCGTGTATGTGGGTTTAAAATCATACACCAGACACATTTCGTCCTTACTGTTCTCTTGGAGCTTTAATCAAGTTCTTGTTCATAACCATACAGTCTGACCTTGCCTAACATCCTTATATTGGCTTTATCCCCCTTGCTTCCAAAATTTATGTCCCCATAAATCCCGTAGGGTTGGGCTATATCCTGACTAATTGGGACTCAATCCTTTGTTAATTATACAGCATGTTTATCAGTGGTGTGTCAATAATATGACACTGATAACTGATAACCTTCTGGTCGCACTAATCCTAAACAGTCGCGGCGCACAGGGTACTCAATTTTAATAAATTAGTCAAATTGAATTTTTGCCATTACGATAGATTTAAATACTATAGCCGTTCAAAAAGGGCCTAGTAAAAAAATTGAATAAGTGATAATATTTCGTCAAAAATTTAAACTAGACGCAGCTATAAATAGCTTATACAAATTTATATTTATTTATTGATAAAATAAATTTCTTATACAAGTAGTAGGTAAATTAATGCAATTGTTACCCAACCAAAGACAACAAATAAAACAATATGTAGGTTTTCCACTTGGTTTTGACCAAGGCTCATCTTACAGTGCCCTTGCGTATGCAGAATTAGAAGAGAATACTGGTGTTTTAACCGTAAAAGTTATTAATAAGCCCTCTTACATTGGTTATGGAGTAAGTTCTGTTGAAACCCTTTTGGGGGAAGAGGCGACTGATGATTCTGAAATCACGGTTTTTCCTGATGATGAACGAGAAATGAGCTTCACTGTTGGTCGTGAATCGTTTTCCAATGAAAATACCATAGGTATTGAGCGCATAAGTCGCATTCGGGCGGCTATGTTCCAACATTTTGCCGCTCATTTAGCTGACTTTAGTGGACAAGAAGTATCAATCACACAAAGTTTGCCAACCAATTTGTATTATCAACGGAGTACCAAGGACGGCATTAGGAGCCGGAACAAATCATTAATAAATGCCGCACAACATGCTATTATGGCAAATACAAGGATTGTGGTGACGGCAGAAGATAGTGAAACTCGTGAAATCACGCCAGCCAAAATCAAAAACTCAGAAGGCTTTGGGGCGAGTGACGCTGGCAAAACCCAAATATTTGGAGTGACAACGATTTCAGAAGCGACGGCTCACGTTTGGAATCGCATTTTGTGGGATTCAGGATTTGACGGTGATATTGTCGGGAAAAATGTTTTAATGCCCAAAACGGATTATTTAGTTTTAGACATTGGTGGAAACACAACAGATTATAGTATATTCAGACTATCTAAGGGTGATATTCAATATGACTTAGATCACACAGATGCTGAAGATCAACATGGACTTTTTTTGATACGAAAGCACTTACGGGCTATGCTTGCGGCAGCTTGCAATGAAAACGAACAGTTGAAAAATATTCAACTGTCAGATTCTCAAATTGAATTTGTTCTTGAGAATGGATTCACCATCCTTCAAGGATACAAAATTGATTGCACCCAGTTTATCAAACGCGCCTATGATCTAACGGCGCGAGACATTTATACCTTTGTACGTAGCAGATGTCCAAATTCTGTCGGAGGTATTTTATGCGCTGGCGGCGGCAGTCTAGCTTTGAAAGATTATATTGAAGGTGAACATCCTAATGTAACACCCCCTTGGTTCAACAGCATTGACTTTTTGGACAAACCGGATGTATCAACGGCGATAGGATGTTGGAAACATTCTGCATTCAGGGCGTTAAGCATGGTACGAAAATATGTCAATTTGCCCTCACTGAGCTTAATTGATTTGTATCGAGTCTTGCAGGACAACGAGAATTAATATTTTACTAGGCGTCCAAGATTTATCTTGGACACCTATTTTAGGTGCGTAAAAATGTCTCCCCAAAAAAAACGGAAAGAAAAGAAAGATTCTGCGAGTCATGAAGAAAAAAAGCGACGATCAAGACGTTCATATTTACAATTAAAGGTAAATCTCAGTGAAACGACGCCTACCGGTGCAGTGATATTAGAGGCTTTACTGTCTGATGATCCTAAATTCTTCAAACGATATGGCCTTGGACCTAAAGTGACTAGAGCGAATAAGCTATTATGGTTGGCCTACCTGGGAATAACGCAAGGCCACGCACCGGGTAGCGAATCTGTGACGGTGGTATCATCTCCCAATGAGGTTGCCCCTCCAATAGAGACGCCTAAAATCCAAGAAACTGTGACGGACTATTCACCCAAAGAGACTGTTCCATCAGAAGAGCCTCATTTTGAATTAGAAAAATTGGAACTTAAAATGACTAAGGCTAGTGAACATGAACAAGAAGAAGATGCTTTGGATGAAGGGGCTTTAATGGCGGGGTTAATTGATTAAAGCTTTAAAATATAGTCATAACTAATATATATTAGACTTGTCCCTTATTTAGGAGTCCACCTTTTATTTAGGGAGAAGTCTATACTAAATAGATAGTAATTACAATGAATAGCGACGATGTAAAAGCTTTTATTAATGAAGGCGAAAACTCCCATGTTGAGTTCAAATCAGAAGCGGTTTCCAATGAAGAATTAGCAATAGTAATGATTGCGTTCCTTAATGGACAAGGAGGAGTTATCTTGCTGGGTGTGGAAGATGATGGGACAATAACCGGCATAGAGGGTTCATTAGATAAAAAAATGAACGCAATTAATCAAATAGCTCATAATCGCGTGAAACCGGCGATTATTCCGGTTTTGGATAGTTTTATTATTGAAAATAAGGCAATTATCAGCATAACAGTAGAAACCGGTATTCAGAAACCCTATTATTTAACTAAAAATGAAAAAACACTATTTTATATCCGTGTTGGCACAACTTGCCGTTTAGCCTCTCCAGAACAGATAGCGGTTTTATATGCCAATCACCCGTCTGTCCATTATGACGTCTCCCCCGTTCCAACCCTACTTCTCAAGTATTTGGATGAACGAAGAATACGCCATTATTTTATAGAGCTAAAAAAGCTGACAGAAAAATACTATAAAGACAAACAAAACACCCTTTGTTTAAATACGAGACTGGCTATCAAATTAACTGATAATCTGGTGGCAACATTGGCGGGGGGATTATTATTCGGGCGGGAACCCTCGCATTTTATTCCTTCTGCTGGCATACGGTGTGCTGCTTTTGAGGGAGAAAACAAAGATTATCTCGTGTTGGACAAAAAATTTATTGATGTGCCTATTCTCCCGTATGAACATAATGGCGTTATTATTGAAGACGGAATGATTGAGCAAGCCATTCAATTTGTTGAGAGGAATACTAAAAAACGCTCTATTATGCAAGGGATAAAGCGTATTGATCAATCGGAGTATCCGCTGGAAACCTTACGCGAAGTGATTACTAACGCTCTGATACATCGGGATTATTCACTTTATGGCGGACAAATTCAATTATTGATATTTTCTGATAGATTGGAAATGAGATCACCCGGAAAACTGCCTAATACCTTGACAATTGACATGATAAAAGAAGGAGCGAGTTATACCCGTAATCCGGTCTTAATGAAGTTTGCCGAAAACTATGGTTATGTAGAACATTTAGGTATGGGAATACCCGAAAAAATCATTAAACCGATACTCAAGTTGGGATATCCAGAACCTGAGTTTATTGATAATGGCTATGAATTTATCGTTATTTTAAGAAAAAAATTATAGCGACGTCATTAATAAATATCCTAAAGAACAAATAGTAGTATTTATCCCATAAAATAAATTAATAAGTGATAACTAATTGAAAATCCTAACTGTCTTTGGCACCCGCCCTGAAGCGATCAAAATGGCACTGGTGGTTAAAGCTCTTGAGGCTGAAGAAAACATTGACTCAAAGGTTTGTGTGACCGCCCAGCACCGTGAAATGTTGGATCAAGTTTTAGACTTGTTTGCCATCAAGCCTTCTTATGATTTAAACATCATGCAAGCTGAACAAGACTTAACTGATGTCACTTGCTCTGTTTTAACCGGTTTAAAAACGATTATAAAAGATTTTCAGCCTGATAGAATATTAGTACATGGTGATACCAGCACCACTTTGGCAACAACACTGGCAGCGTATTATCAACGTATTCCAGTGGGGCATGTGGAGGCAGGGTTGCGTACTGGTAATATCTACGCACCGTGGCCGGAGGAAATTAACCGTAAACTCACAGCCGGGATAGCGGACTTGCATTTTGCTCCCACCCAACTGGCCAAAGAAAATTTATTGCTTGAAGGTATTAAGGAAAGTGCCATCCATATTACTGGTAATAGTGTTATTGATGCCTTGTTGGAAATTACTGATAAACTTAAAAATTCGCCAAACCTGCAACAAAGAGTGCAAACACAGTTTACATTTTTGTCTAAACACAAACGTTTAGTGCTTGTGACGGGACATAGGCGGGAAAACTTTGGTACAGGGTTTGAGAACATATGCCATGCACTAAAGCTCTTAGCCCAACGTGAAGATTTACAAATTGTTTACCCGGTTCATCTCAACCCAAACGTCAGAGAACCAGTGCGACGAATACTTGGCAATTGCCTTCCGAGGCAAAAGTTTTCGCTGCGCGAAAACTTTTGCCTCGGAAACATTCACCTAATTGAGCCACTGGATTATTTGCCCTTTGTCTATCTGATGAGTCAAGCTTATATCATTTTGACGGATTCTGGCGGCATCCAAGAAGAAGCCCCTGCACTCGGAAAACCCGTCCTAGTCATGCGTGAAACCACGGAACGCCCAGAGGCGCTCGAAGCGGGTACGGTGTTGTTAGTGGGAACTAATCAAAATAAAATCGTATCAGAATGCGAAAAACTTTTGGGTGACAAAGCCAGTTATGATAGAATGAGTTTGGCTCATAATCCTTATGGGGATGGAAAAGCCAGTTTAAGAATTATTACCAGGTTAAAACAAGTTCATGGACTTTAAGAAAATATCTGTTATCGGTTTAGGTTATATTGGCTTGCCAACAGCCGCTGTTATTGCGTCTCGTGGTATCGAAGTCGTGGGTGTTGATGTCTCCCAACATGCGGTTGACACCATTAATCAGGGTAAAATCCACATTGTTGAGCCGGATTTGGATATTGTGGTAAAAAGTGTCGTGACAACGGGTAAATTACGTGCCACGACAACCCCGGAAAAAGCCGATGCTTTTTTAGTGGCAGTGCCCACTCCCTTAATAAACAATCACCAACCCGATATTTCTTATATAGAAGCCGCTGCTAAAGCGATTGCTCCGGTTTTAGAAAAAGGCAATTTGGTGATTTTAGAATCCACGTCTCCGGTGGGTACCACTGAAAAAATGGCTCAATGGCTGGCACAGGCGCGTGAGGATTTTACTTTTCCGCAACAAGCCGGTGAAGATGCAGATATTAGAGTGGCACACTGTCCAGAACGAGTACTCCCCGGTTATGTACTCCAAGAATTAGTTGCCAATGATCGAATTATCGGTGGCATGAGTGCTAAATGTTCTGAGTTGGCAACGGCACTTTATAAAACTTTTGTACGTGGAGAATGCCTGATAACGAATGCGCGTACTGCTGAACTGAGCAAATTGACAGAAAATGCGTTTCGTGATGTCAACATTGCCTTTGCTAATGAGTTATCCATTATTTGTGACAAGTTAAAAATTGATGTTTGGGATTTAATTAAACTGGCTAACCGTCACCCACGAGTCAATGTATTAAAACCGGGGCCCGGAGTGGGCGGACATTGTATTGCCATTGATCCTTGGTTTATTGTAGACTCTGCACCCGATGAAGCGCGTTTGGTTCGTACTGCACGGGAAATTAACGATAGCAAGCCTAAGCATGTCTTGGAAAAAATTAGAAAAGCGGCTGATGAGTTTAAACGTCCAGTCATTGCTTGTTTAGGTTTAGCATTCAAGGCAGATATTGATGATTTGCGCGAAAGTCCAGCCTTAGATATTACTCAAGAAATCTTGGAACAAGAGATAGGTGAAGTACTCATAGTAGAACCCAATATCACGACATTGCCAAAAGCCTTAACTGAAAAAGGGGCTAGATTGGTTAAACTGGATGAAGCCTTAGAAAAAGCCAATACCATTGTTGCATTAGTCGATCATAAAGAATTTAAAAAAATATCAGTCAATGCCTTGAATACTAAAGTGGTTATTGATACACGCGGGATTTGGTAAAGCTAAGTTATGTTATTTAATAGCTATGAATTTATATTTATATTTTTGCCACTCACATTTTTCATCTATTTCTTTTTAACCACAAAAAAATTAATAATAGCTAGTAAAGTTTTCTTAGTATTGAGTTCTCTTTTCTTTTATGGTTGGTGGAATGTTATTTATCTGCCTATACTATTAGGCTCCATCATATTTAATTATATTGTAGGAGTAAAACTATCTAAAAATACGGGAGACAAAAATAAGCAATTATTAATTTGGGGAATTGTTTTTAACATTGCTTTACTTGGTTATTTTAAATACACAGATTTTTTTATAGAAAATGTCAATATTTTTCTTGAACAAGAAGTACCCTTGATACATTTAGTATTGCCGCTGGCAATATCTTTTTTTACCTTTCAACAAATCGCTTACTTAGTTGATAGTTACAAATGTGGAACAAGAGAATATAACTTTCTTAATTATGCTGTTTTTGTAAGTTTTTTTCCCCAACTTATAGCTGGTCCTATTGTTCATCATAAAGAAATGATGTCTCAGTTTTCTGAAGCTAAAAATCAAATCCTTAATTATAATAATATAGCAACAGGGCTTTTTATTTTTTCAATAGGACTATTTAAGAAAGTTGTTATTGCAGATACTTTTGCTATTTGGGCGACTCATGGATTTGATGTCGCTGAATCTTTAAGCTTTTTTGAAGCATGGGCTACTACACTATCCTATACCTTTCAAATTTATTTTGATTTTAGTGGTTATAGCGATATGGCAATTGGTATTGCACTACTATTCAATATCAGACTTCCCGTTAATTTTAATTCACCATATAAAGCGGTAAATATTCAAGATTTTTGGAGAAGATGGCATATAACACTGAGTAGATTTTTAAAAGATTATGTTTATATTCCTCTTGGTGGTAATAGAAAAATAAGACTAAAAACTTATGCTAATTTAATGCTAACTTTCTTAATCGGTGGAATTTGGCATGGGGCAGCTTGGACCTTTGTTTTTTGGGGGGGATTGCATGGTATTGCTTTGATTATTCATCGTATATGGAAAAATGCAGGGTTTAGACTAAATAAAATATTAGCTTGGTTTATAACCTTTATTTTTATAAATATTACTTGGATATTTTTTAGAGCGAAAGATTGGGATGATGCAATTAAAGTTTTAAAAGGAATAGTGGGATTAAATGGGATTGTTTTACCTGAAAAATTAAAATATAGTTTATCTTTTTTAAAAGAGTTTGGAGTGAGCTTTGACGATTTGTCAAATTTATTTGAGTTAAAAAAACGGCTTGTCATTACGATAATTTCTTTCATCATAATTATGATGAAAAATTCACAATATTATAAGGAAATATTTAAACCAAATTTTAAATTTGGAATATTTTATACATTGATTTTAATATATTCAATATTTCAAATTAATAAACTCTCAGAATTTTTATATTTTCAATTTTAAATAATGCATAAAAAATACATAATATATACATCAAGTAATATAGTATTAATACTGTTTTTCGTATTCATTGTAAATTATATCGTAGATCCGTTTAATCTAAATAATAAAATTTTACTTGACTTACCAAAGCATGAAGTCAGTTACAAAATGAATTATAGATTATATAAAATGGCAGAATTTAGTCAAAATACTCATAACTTTATTATGTTGGGAGACAGTAGGAGTGATGATCTGAAAATCCAGTTTTTTTATGAAAATGACATACAAAATTTTTATAACTTTTCTTATGGTGGAGGAACTTTATATGAGGTGATTGACACATTTTGGTTTGCAACTAAGTATATAAAATTAGAAAGAGTCATCATTGGCATACCATTTAATATATTTAATGAAAGCAATAAGGTGAATTTTACAAAAGAGGCTAACTTATTGATTGATACGCCAATCAAGTATTATCTAAACTTCTTTATTTTTAAGGCTTCATTATTTAATTTATATTCAAAATATATGGGTGGAAATTTAAATTTAGAACGCCCTCCAATGAATAAAAAAGAGTTCTGGAAACACCAATTAGGATTGGTGACTAAATCTTTTTATGAGAAATATAGATACCCAACACATTTATTATTAAAATTGTCAGAAGTCAGTAATTATGCAAAAACGAATAATATAAAATTACAGTTTTTTATTCCTCCCGTTCACGTTGACTTGCAAAATAAAGTTGATGAATATCACTTGAGAGACGAGTATATAAGGTACAAGAAAGATTTGGCTAGCTTATCAGAAGTAATAGACTTTGATATTATAAACAGCATAACTAGGAACAGAGATAACTTTTCAGATCCTTATCATTTTAACCCAAAAATTGCTAGAGATATTGTATATGAAATCTTAAACAATAAAGAAACATTTTCACATAGATTTTAAATTGAAATTAATTCTGAGTTCACCATAAACAAATGAAACAAGTATAAATGAAACAAGTAATAATAAAACAAGGACAAGCCGTCATAGAAGATGTGCCAGCCCCCAAAGTGGAGCCGGGCACTGTCTTGGTACAAGTCAATCACTCTTGCATCTCTATTGGCACTGAAATGAGCGGTGTCAAAGGTAGCGGTTTACCTTTGTGGAAAAAAGCACTCAAAAAGCCTGAGAATGTCAAAAAAGTATTGCAAATGGCAGCTACTCAAGGTTTGGCAAAAACCCGTTCCGTTGTAGATGGAAAACTTTCGGCCGGTAATCCCACGGGCTATTCTGCAACCGGAGTCGTATTAGAAGTCGGAGCTGGTATTGAGGATTTGCAACCCGGTGAACGTGTTGCTTGTGCCGGTGCCCAATGCGCCCATCATGCTGAAATTATTCGTGTGCCTCGTAACCTCACTGTACCGGTTCCAGATCATCTGGGGTTTCCAGAAGCAAGCACCGTCACCTTGGGCGCAATTGCTTTACAAGGTGTACGTCGTGCCACACCAACGCTAGGTGAAAGTTTTGTCGTTATTGGCTTGGGAATATTAGGGCAACTCACGGTACAAATGCTCAAAGCCAATGGTTGTCGCGTTATTGGTACTGATATTGATAAAGACCGTATTCAAACCGCAAAAGAATTAGGCATGGATGTCGGTATTCATCCTGCTGAAGATAATGAGATTGAACAAGTCATTAGATTAACCGATGGTATCGGTGCTGATGGTGTTATTATTACTGCCGCTACTGCTTCTGATGAAGTCGTCTCTACTGCTTTTAATATGTGCCGCAAAAAAGGGCGGGTTGTTTTAGTGGGTGATGTCGGATTGCATCTAAACAGGGCTGATTTTTATCAAAAAGAATTGGACTTTTTTATATCAACTTCTTATGGTCCTGGTCGTTATGATCATATCTATGAAGAACAAGGCTTAGATTATCCTGTTGCTTATGTGCGTTGGACGGAAAATCGCAATATGGCGGAGTATCTGCGTTTGATAGCAGATGCTAAACTGAATATACAAACCTTAATTGCTAAAACTTATCCCTTAGAACAAGCACCACAAGCCTACGAATCACTAAAGGATTCTTCCGCCAAACCCTTGATGGTGCTATTATCCTATCCACAAGACATTGAACTCAAACGAACCATTCCCAATCCACAAGCATCAGCAGCTGGAAAATGCAAAATCAGGATTGCCATAATCGGAGCAGGTGGCTTTGCCAAAGGTATGCATCTCCCTAATTTACAAACACTTTATGAAGATTATCATATTCAAGCCATTGTAAGCCGTACCGGACATAATGCCAATGCAACAGCCAAGCAATTCAAGGCTAACTATGCCAGCACTGATTATGAACAAGTGCTCAATGACAAAGAAGTGGACGCTGTACTGATTGCCACCCGTCATAATCTACATGCCGACATGACGCTGCAAGCCCTCAAAGCAGGAAAACATGTCTTAGTAGAAAAACCATTGGCAATCAATCGGGATGATCTGCAAAAAATTGTAGCCTTTTATGAAAATTCAGAGCCATCAACCCCCCTCCTACTCACTGGATTTAACCGCCGCTTTTCACCTTATGCCAGACGCATCCAAGAAATAACCCAAAACCGCAGTAATCCAATGATCCTCAATTACCGTATGAATGCTGGCTATATTCCTTTAGATCATTGGGTACATACTGAAGAAGGCGGTGGACGTAATATTGGCGAAGCTTGCCATATTTATGATTTATTTACCTATTTGACTGGTAGCAAAGTGATTGATGTTACGGCTCACGCGATAACACCAAAAACTAATCACTATTCGCGTCACGACAATTTTGTGGCAACCATGCACTTTGAAGATGGCTCCGTAGCTACGCTGACTTATACTGCTTTGGGCTCTAATAAATATCCTAAAGAACAAATGGAAGTTTATGTGGATGGTAAAGTGTTAGTGATGAATGATTACAAAAGTTTGAATATTGCAGGAGTGGCTACTAAAGGTATTCAAAGTAAAACGATGGATAAAGGGCAAAAGCAAGAATTGGAAATGTTTGCTCAGGCGATTAAGCAGGGTGGAGAATGGGCTATTCCGTTGTGGCAGCAAGTGCAGGCTATGGAGATTGCTTTTGAGGTGCAAAAATTGATAAAATACACACTTACTAAATTAACAAGTTAGGTGTATTGAAAATGATAATCCAGAAAATAAGACCGAAAAATAATACTTTTCAAATTGCCATACCTCCAGAATATATAAACCATGAAATAGAGGTAATAATTTTTTCAAGAAAAGAAGTCATAAATCAATTTGAGATGAAAAACAATCCTGAAATTGATTTCATTGAAGAATTAACCAGCAAGCCAAGACATATACCTGCTGAGGTTAATTTTTTATCAAGAGATGAAGCGAATGAAAGATAGAATTTTTATTGATTCAAATATTTTTCTTTATGCTTTTTCAGATAAAGATAATGACAAACAAAAAGTTTCAAAGAAAATAGTTTTAACTCCTAGTATTCTTAGTGTGCAGGTTGTAAATGAAGTAAGCAAGAATCTTTTATATAAGTTTAAATTTAATGAAAACGAAATTGTAAAAATTGTTGATAGCTTATATAAAAAACACATTGTTGCAGAATTAACACAAACAATTTTTGTACATGCTTCCAATATTAGGAAAAAATACAATTTGTCTTACTACGACTCTATTATTGTTGCTACCGCATTATAAAATGAATGTAATGTACTATATTCTGAAGACATGCAACACAATCAACTTATAGAAAATAAATTGACCATTATAAGTCCATTTATAAAAAAGCCCCAATCCTAGTCACTGGATTTAACCGCCGCTTTTCAGCTTATGCCAGACGCATCCAAGAAATAACCAAAAACCGCAGTAATCCAATGATCCTCAATTACCGTATGAATGCAGGTTATATTCCTTTAGATCATTGGGTACATACTGAAGAAGGGAGTGGACGCAATATTGGCGAAACTTGCCACATTTATGATTTATTTACCTATTTGACTGGTAGCAAAGTGATTGATGTTACGGCTCACGCGATAACACCAACAACTAATCACTATTCGCGTCACGACAATTTTGTGGCAACCATGCACTTTGAAGATGGCTCCGTAGCTACGCTGACTTATACTGCTTTAGGCTCTAATAAATATCCTAAAGAACAAATGGAAGTTTATGTGGATGGTAAAGTGTTAGTGATGAATGACTATCAGAAACGGGATATTGTTGGTGTCAAAGCCAAAGGCATTCAAAGCAAAACGATGGATAAAGGGCAAAAGCAAGAATTGGAAATGTTTGCTCAGGCGATTAAGCAGAGTGGAGAATGCGCTATTCCGTTGTGGCAGCAAGTGCAGGCTATGGAGATTGCTTTTGATGTTGAAAAATTAATTTATAGGGTTTAACTGATAGTATGAATTCATCAGATCACAAACAAGCGGCTCAAAAACAATGGAACCAAACACCTTGTGGCGAAGTGGCAGGAAATAAAGAAAATTTAGATTATTTTCTATCGGTTGAACATAACCGTTATGATGTATATGCACCTTGGATGAAAGATTTTTTTAAATTTGATGCCTACAATGGAAAAAAAATCCTTGAAATTGGATTTGGACAAGGTACGGATTTGGTGCAATTTTCGTTGGGGGGGGCAAAAAAATGCTTTGGTGTTGATATAACCGAAAAGCATTTTGAAGTGGCTAAAAACAATTTTAAATTCAGAGGGCTTGAGGCTGAACTTCATTTAGAAGATGCCAGCAGATTACACTTTCCAAATAATATGTTTGATGTTGTATATAGTTTTGGTGTGCTACATCATACGCCTGACACGATTAGATGCTTTTCAGAAGCATACAGAGTGTTGAAACCAGGTGGCGAATTTATTGTTGCCCTTTATTATCGCTACAGTGCGTTTCATATTGTTAATATGCTCTTAATTAATGGGTTAGTTAAAGGTAAATTAAAAAAATTAGGCTATGATGGCTTAATGGCTACAGTAGAAAAAGGTGCTGATGGTATTCATATAAAGCCGTTGGTGAAAACTTATTCTGTTAGAGAATTGAAAATAATGTTAAGTGATTTTAGTAAAGTTTCAATTAAGATTAAACATCTTGATAAAAGCCATTTTTCTTTGTTTGGGAAACTTATTCCTTCAGCATTGATTAAATTATTAGAATCAAAATTGGGTTGGTATGTGATAGCAAAGGCAGTCAAGTAACCATGTGCGGAATAACCGGAGCCTTCTGTTTTAATAACAACAACTTCAAAATAACCGAACCCTATATCACCCAAATGCGTGACACCATGACTCACCGTGGTCCAGATGGCGCCGGTACTTATGTTTCAAATGATGGGCGCGTTGGTTTAGGGCATCGTCGTTTGTCTATTATTGATCTCTCCGACGCTGCCACTCAGCCAATGTGTAATGAGGATGCAACGTTATGGGTAAGTTTTAATGGTGAAATTTATAACCATGCTGAAATTCGTCAAGAGCTAAATAAGTTGGGTGGGCATCAGTGGAAAACTGACCATTCTGATACGGAGATCATTCTTCATGCCTTTGAACAGTGGGGGATTGATTGTGTTCATAAGTTCAGAGGTATGTTTGCGATTGCATTATGGGATGCTAAAAAACGAGAATTGTGGTTGATTCGTGATCGTATAGGTATTAAACCCTTATATTACAGTGTTCACAATGGACGTATTACCTTTGCCTCTGAGATAAAAGCACTGTTGCAAGATACGGCTCAGAAACGAGCAGTCAATGAAGAGGCTTTTTATCATTATCTTTCTTTTTTGACCACGCCGGCTCCAAATACATTATTTGATGGCATAAAAAAAATACCCGGTGGTACATGGTTGCGTATCAAAGAAAATGGTGATATTCGGGAAAACCGTTACTGGGATGTTTGGGAACATACAACTCCGCTTACCGGGGTATCTGAAGCTGAAATTGCAGAACGCATTTTGGCAGAGTTACGAACAGCAGTTAAATTGCGTAAAGTCAGCGATGTACCTGTCGGCGTATTTCTTTCCGGTGGGATTGATTCCAGCACCAACGCCGCCCTGTTTTCGGAAGGTGAAGGAAAAACGGTCAAAACTTTTTCCATTGGATATCAGGGAGAATATAAAAGCTATCAGAATGAGTTGCACTATGCTCGTCAGATGGCAGATGAAGTCAGTGCGGAATACCATGAACGATTGCTCAACATTGATGATCTGATGGATTTTCTTCCCCAGATGGTACATTTGCAGGATGAGCCAATTGCCGATCCAGTCTGCGTTCCAGTGTACTACGTTTCTAAGCTGGCGCGTGATAATGGTGTTATCGTTTGTCAAGTCGGTGAGGGTGCGGATGAATTATTCTGGGGTTATCCTGGCTGGAAAACAGCACTGAACCTACAAAATTACATTAATTTACCGATGCCTAATTTCTTTAAGAAATTAGGCCTGATAGGTTTACAAGCTATCGGTAAAAGTCATAGTTCTCCTTATGAATGGCTGCGTCGTGGTTCATTAAATCAACCCATCTTTTGGGGAGGTGCGGAGGCTTTCACTGAAAATCAAAAACAGCGATTGTTATCCCCGCGTTTACGTGGACATTTTTCAGACTACACCTCATGGGAGGCACTTAAACCCATTCGGAAGCGTTTTGAAGAAAAGGCTTGGGACACCTCTCATCTTAACTGGATGAGCTATCTTGATCTTAATCTCCGTCTCCCAGAGCTTTTGTTGATGCGTGTCGATAAAATGAGTATGGGAGTCAGCCTTGAAGGGCGTGTGCCTTTTTTGGATCATAAGTTTGTAGAATTAGCAATGAGCATACCCACTTCACTCAAAACTAGAAACGGTACGCTCAAATATATTCTTAAAAAGTCCGTGCGTGGCTTAATACCGGATGAACTGATAGATAGGAAAAAGCAAGGCTTTGGTGTGCCAGTGTACGAATGGTTTTTTGATAAGCTTGGTGAGCAAACACGCCAAGAACTCAGTACATTTTGTGACAAAACAGATTTTTTAGATAAAGCAGAAGTTATGCGGCTCATTGATCTGGGAAAAGGGCCACAAGTGTGGTATTTATTGAATTTTGCGCTTTGGTGGAAGGAATATGTGGCGTGAAGATAAGAGAATATCTATCGCAGGCGATTGCATCTGATTTTATTCGTAAGGTAGCGGAAACCTTTGCAGCACGTATTGTTATCATTGCTATTGGCTTGTTCACCACTGTCATCGTGGCAAGAATTCTTGGTCCTGAGGGCAGAGGGCTTTACGCTGTCGCGGCTGCCATTGGCGCTATTGGTGTTCAATTTAGTAATCTTGGTTTACATGCTTCAAACACATATTATGTGGCACAAGATCGCAGCAGGTTACCAACGCTCTTGGGTAATAGTTTACTGGTCAGTTTTGGATTTGGCAGTTTAGGTGTTACTATTGCGTGGAGCGTATTTACACTTTGGCCTAATTTGGCACCTGTTAACGGTGTTTTGCTCATTATGGCGTTATTATGGATACCGATTGGGCTCGCCTATCTCCTTGTACAAAACCTGCTCATTGGCATCCACGAGATTAGAGCCTACAATCTGATTGAAGTCGTCACAAAGATTCTTGGTGTAAGCCTCATAGCCATAGTAATAATAGTAGATGCTGTATCGGTCGAAAATATATTTTTGATGGGATTAGTTGCGTTAATCATCAGCTTCAGTTGGGGGTTAGGCAAATTAAAGCCTCATTTGAAGTATTTTCCAAAACTTTCAATCCATCTTTTTAAAGATAACATTCGTTACGGTTTTAAGGCATACTTGGCTGCTTTTTTTGCATTTATGGTACTACGAGTCGATTTGTTAATGGTGCAATATATGCTGGGGGCAGAGCAAGCGGGTTATTATTCTATTGCTGCAACAATGGCTGATATGGTATATATGTTTCCGGTGGTGATTGGAACCATTTTATTTCCCAAATTGTCGGCATTAACAGATTCTGAGAAAAAGTGGCAAGTCACTCGTCAAATTTCATCAATGGTTGGGGTAATCATGATAATTATTACCATAATATCAGTGTATTTAGCCGTCCCCTTCGTTAATATCCTATTTGGTAAGGCTTTTACCCCCGCCGTGCTGGCATTCGTCTGGCTCATGCCGGGTATTTTACTGCTTTCAGTCAATACGGTTTTTATGAATTATTTTGCCTCAATCGGTATGCCGATTATTACGGTGTATTCTCCGGGCGCAGCGGTCATGTTAAATATTGGACTGAATTTCTATCTCATTCCAAACCAAGGCATTGTGGGCGCTGCCTTGGCTTCAGTCATTTCTTATGGTCTGATGTTAATCTTGAGTATTATTTACTTGCGCTGGATAAAAAAAGGTATTAGGTATGCAAACGTTGCGGGAATTTGAGGAAATTTATCAGGCGACAGTAACGAATGTGATGCGCTATTGGACCCCTGCAATGCAGGCTGAAATAGCCAAGCACTGCTATGATTGGGGGCGTTTTGACTTTAATAATTACCTGCGGCGTTCTTCGATACGTTTTTATAAGGCTTACCAATCGTTTGCCACCAGTGGAGATGAGATTTCTATATGTGATGTTGGTGGGTTTTGGGGGGTATTTCCATTGACGCTTAAAAAACTTGGCTTTAAGCATGTTTCAATGACAGAATCGTTAAAATACTACAGCAGCGCGTTTGATGATTTGTTTGAATTCATCCAAGAACAAGGCGTTACCATCATCAATATTGATCCTTTCAGTGCCGCCTCAAAACTACCTGGCCCTTTTGAGGTAGTGACGGTGATGGCGGTGCTGGAACATTACCCACATTCTCTACAAACATTTATGAGCAATATGAAGGAGATGCTTGAGCGCGATGGCAAACTCTATGTGGAGGTGCCTAATATTGCTTATTGGCCTAAAAGGATTGATTTTTTGCTTGGAAGAACGCCGCTAGTCAATATCACTTCTATTTATCAGTCTGCAATACCCTTTATTGGTCATCATCATGAGTTTACCATCGCTGAACTTCGTGATTTGGCCCAGCTAAGCGGCTTTAAGGTGGTGAGAGAAGATTATTATAATTATTCTAATTTTGGTACCCCTCGTTGGAAGAGTCAACTGCGCTATCCCTTGAGGGAAATAGTCAACTGGCTCGTAAAAGATAGCCGAGAATGCTTGGCTGTTGTCTTGGCAGTGCAACATAACTAATAACTGATAAAGTACGATGCCTTCATCATTACCCAAAGAAAATATATACGGTCATACTAAAAAGTTGCGTTACATCTTGACTAAGATAGATGATAAACTGGCAAAGTTCTCTAGTGGTAAAATCGCGTTGCTTGACTTTGGATGTGGAAATGGCAGTGCGGTTTCCCAATTTCTTATGCGCGATGAAGTCGATTATATCGGGGTGGATATTCATCAAGCCTCCCTTGATTATGCCTGCGCTAATTTTTCTGGGACAAAGGTAAGTTTTATGGATCACATTCCAGTAGGCAGTCGTTTTGACATGATTGTTTATGCAGACATCATTGAGCATCTTGATGATCCAGTAGCCATTTTGCGTGAGCATTATAGCCTGTTAAATGATGATGGCATTATCGTCGGAGCGGTGCCTAATGGCTATGGTCCATTTGAAAATGAAAAAAGGCTTAACCGATGGTTTGGGTTTTCCCTGTTTTTGCATTTAATTATACGAGTTAAGCAACGATTGTTTGGTAAACGTCGTCATAGTGTTAAACAAATACCGTATAACAACGATTCAGGACATGTTCAATTTTTTACCCGTCGTTCGCTTATTAAAACATTAAATGATGCTGGTTTTAAGATTCAAGATTTCTCTCATGGTGCTTTTCTGGGGGCACCGTTAAGTGAGAAGTTTATTTTACGAGGCGAAAAGATTGCAAAGTTAAATGCGTGGATTGCCGATTATCTCCCGTTTTGGGCGGTATCAACTTGGTATTTCACTGCGGTCAAAAAATAATTTTACTTTTTTTTGACATTCAAAAATTTCTGGTCCATACTGACAGTATGGGTGCTTGCCTTATGAGCGGAACATTGTAGCATTTATACAACGCTTTTTTGTCCCCCTTTTTTTTTATTTATTTTTTTTATTTATTTTTATCGTTTTTTGCTTGACTTTGTATTATAAAATATAATATCGTGCATAAAAATATATACATTTATAGACATGTCTATAAAAAATGTTATAGAAATTTAGCTTGACTTTTTTTTAATTTTGTTGTCTAAAACCACTCCCTTCACAATGTTTGATTTTACACGTGGTTAGCCTTCCACATTAAAAAAATGGTCAAACATTGTGTTATTAAGTAACCCTAAGCTTTCATTAGGTGAGGGGATAAAGGGTTGATCGCTCCCTTATACACAATTGTGTGATATTGATACCTCATTTGTTGACATGTCTACAATTGTCTATAAAATTGCTATCTAGTCATTCAATATTTGGATCGGCAATGATGTTTATGTAGGAGTCCAAGATTTATCTTGGGACAGCCAAGCATTGTCGCGGATGCAAATAGTGATAGCTGATGCAGGTCGATAATGATGTGCAAACGCTTTTTTTTAATAAACAAACTTGTCTACAAAATTCTATTCTAGGAGAAGTTAGTTATGAAGACAAATCTTGGGAAATCAGGTATGCGATTTATGCGATACCTTCTTATAGTGGGCTCACTATTCATCGGTTCATCGGCATTTGCTGATAATCTTCTTACAGTTAGGATGATTGGAGCTGGTGGCACTAACAATACAGTCACGAGTAATGGTGCTATTAGTTGTGTTGGTGGTACTGGGAGTGATTGCAGTGAATCACTCCCAACAGGTACTCCCGTCACTTTGACAGCATACCCCGATGCTAACTCGATCTTTGTGGGGTGGCAGGCAGTTAATTTCCATTGCCGTACAACCGCCCCAACATGTACGTTTCAAATCGATGCGTTCGAGCGAATCGAAACGGCAGTATTTGCCCCTGCAAATAACCTTAGTGTCACAATATCTGATCCTGCTTCTCTCCCCGATAATCGGGTGGAGAGTAATGTGCCTGGGATTGACTGCTTTCAAGGCCATGGTGATTGCGATGAAAATTACGGTCTAGATAATGTCGTCATCTTGACAGCAACCCCCGATCCTTCGGCACATCCAAGCCCGCTCTTTACAGGTTGGAACGTCATCGTCGATGACGGCAATGACGCCACCAACCAGTGCGACGCAGTCAGTCCCCCCTTGGACACTTGTACCGTTACAATCCCCGGGACTCCTGGTAAGAATGTAACTGTAATGGCGATGTTTAACTCATATATACTTACTGTCGATGAGACGACGAGTACAGGCAGCTATACCATCACAAGTTCTCCGACTGGGATTAACTGCAATCAAACCAACACTGATGATTGCGAGGAAATTTACGAC
Source organism: Candidatus Thiomargarita nelsonii (assembly GCA_000785145.2). Lineage (GTDB taxonomy): Bacteria > Pseudomonadota > Gammaproteobacteria > Beggiatoales > Beggiatoaceae > Thiomargarita > Thiomargarita nelsonii_B. The sequence continues at coordinate 43,471 of JSZA02000007.1, read as the reverse complement.
CCGGATACAGATGTCACTTTGACAGCAACCGCCGATACTGGCACAAGCTTTTTAGGTTGGGGCGGACCCTGCGCCGGCATTGCCACCACTTGCACTGTCAAAATGAACGAAAATCTAACCGTAAGCCCGTTATTTACAAAGTTAACAAAGAAGCTTACCGTCGATGCAAGCCCAGGTGCGGGCATCGGTCGCGTGACATCTCCGAATATACCACCACAAGTTAACACCACCGGTCTGAGCTCTTATGATTTTCCTTTTGGTACAGTTGTCACTTTGACAGCCGATCCTGATACTGGCTCGAAGTTTACAGGTTGGGATGTTCCAAGCAATCCATCATTGTGCCCCAACGATCCCACAATAGCCGAGTCTTGTACAGTTACCATGAACAACGATTTGACAGTCAATGCTAGATTTGAAAAAGCTATGCTTACTGTCATACTAGATGGTTCAGGCACTGGTGATGTGACAAGTGTTCCGTTAGGGATTGACTGCCCTAATGGTTTAGCCGGCGGCATTCTCGACAACGTTTGCGATGAGGATTTCAATCCGGGTACTGTAGTCACTTTGACGGCAACTGCTGGTCCTAATTCGCTCTTTACAGGTTGGAGCGTAAATTCTAGCGTAAATCCTCCGTGCCCCGGAACCGCCGATTGTAGGCTTACAATGAGCGATCTTATGACGGTAACGGCGACATTTGAACGCAGACAGACGCTTGATGTCACAATATTATTGACCGATCCTCAGGGCAATACACCACCAAACGTCAGTGGTAAGGTCACATTTGATCCGCCTTCTGGTCCTAATGGGGATGTGGATGAGCTTATTTGTGAAAATAATGCTAATTGCCCTCACCTGGTTGGTAATTACCCTCATGATAGCTTCGTCACATTGACGGCAATAGCCGGTACTGATTCGAAATTTAAACGTTGGAACGGAAATAATCTCGGAAATTTATGCGCTGGAACCAATATTTGTTCCGTTCCTATGAACCAAGCTCGAAATATAGTGGCGGAATTCGTAAACGTACAGACACTAAAAGTCGCAACAGTGGGTCCAGGCAATGTGACGAGTGATCCAGCAACAGATGGGATTGACTGCGGCACTGATTGCGAAGAAGCCTATCCTATTATTCCTGCTCCGCACAAAATAGTAACATTGACGGCAACACCCGAGGCAACCTTTACAGGCTGGAGCGGTTCTGGAGCGACGGCTTGCACTGGAAACCCCGTTTGTGAAGTTACAATAGATAATGATTATGAGCTCATGGCGACATTTCACCTCCAAAATACCTTGACCGTTGTAAAACAGGGTACTGGTAGGGGCCGAGTGACAAGTGTTCCGGTTGGAATTGACTGCGGCATTAATTGCGAAGAAGCTTTTAATGAGGGTACAGTAGTCACATTGACGGCAGTTGACTTCAATGGCTCGCGCTTTACAGGTTGGAGCGAACCGTCATGTAGCGGCAATACTTGTGACGTGACTATGAACGGCAATTTGACCGTAATAGCGACATTCGCCTTGGAAAAAACAGACAATGATCTTGTTATTGATTTAGGTGCTGATGGTATTTGGGCTTACATGAATAATGATCCTAATCAGTGGGTTAAGATTCATACGCTATCACCCGAAAAGATGGCCATTGGTGACATCGATGGTACGGGTCAAGATGATTTGATCACTGCATTTTTGCAGGGTATTTGGGCGTTAATGAATAACACCAATTGGGCGAATCTACATACTCTACAAGCCGGTAGCGTTATAACGACTGGTGATTTGGATGACAGTGGTAAAGACGATCTGCTCATTGACTTTGGTCCAGGACCGGGTCTCTGGGCTATGATGAATAATGATCAAGCTAACGGTTGGGTTCAAATACATCCACTGTCACCCAAGGGCCTAGTAGCTGGAGATTTTAAGGGAGACAGACAGGATGAGGTTGTTATTGATTTTGGACCTTCACTAGGCATTTGGATTTTTAGCGATTTTTTGAGCAATCCTCATGTATGGTTCCCCCTACATAAAACGGCTTCAGCCGACAGCATGGTGATTGGGGATATGGATTCTGGTGGGAACGATATTATCATTGACTTTGGAGCACCTCATGGTATTTTTGAATGGAGGAACAACAGATGGTGGGATCATATACATGGTTACTCACCTGATAGCATAGTGATTGCCGATCTGGATAATGATGGTGTAGGCGAGCTTATCATTGACTTTGGAGATCCATACGGCATTTGGATATTGAATAATGGCAGTGGTTTTCATAGTGGTTGGTACCCTCTGCATGGTGTCTCACCCGTGAGCATGGTGGTTGGTGATTTGAATAGTGATCGTATCGACGATGTTATCATTAACTTTGGAGCTCTTGGTATTTGGGTTGTGATGGGTGATACCGGCTTCCACGGTAATGGTTTTATTCACACTTGGAATAAGCTACATCCTGGGACAGCCGAGCTCATGGTGACTGGTAACCTAGATGGAATAGAAACTCCGCCATCGCCTGCGCTCAGCGCCGCGATGGAGGATGAGGCTGACAAACCGGTTCCAGGAGGCGTGTCAGCTGATGATGGGCAGCCATTCCCTGAGTGAGGCGCCAGTGGAAATTCATTGCATAATTAATAATTGAATTGCCTTGGGCGTTCGCTCAGTTGGGACTGTTGTATAGGGTAATCCTACACTGTGTAGTGATGATGTTTAAATCACTACACAGGGGAGTTACCCTTTTTTTTGTCTAGTTTATCTAATGATTAAAAAACAAGAAATTATCCATTGTCTTCGCACCAAACACTTGTTCAAGCACAAAATAAAGCAAATTTCTGTCACAAATATTAGAGCTATCACCTATCGTGATGTGCTTGAACTTTATTTATATATTTCTGGACAGCGTGACTACCAATGGAAAGATAGCACGGGAGAAAATTTACCAAGGCAGTCAATTATAAAAACCGTTATAAATCTTATAAAAGATTTGTTAGCGTGGTTTTTTCTGTATTGGTTTCATGCCAGAAAAACAACTTTACTCAAGAAACTTTCTAAGCCACAAGAGACATTTGAGCAAAAGTTTAACTCTATTCTCTTTTTGCGTACCGATCACTGGTTTAACATAAAAAGTGGTGGATCAGTTGGTCATCTCAGTGGTGTAATCAATGGATTTAGAACATTTGGAAAGCAAGTTCAAATTGTCAGTAGCGATTATCTAGTAAATGTTGAGAAAGAAGATAACTTTCAAATATGCAAACCAACTTATGAGCTAGGGCGTAATCTGCCCAATGTACCTGAACTCATTTATAACAAACAACTTATTCAATGCCTAGAATCCAAATTTGAAAATCATTATCCATCGTTTATCTATCAGCGTTACAGTTTAGGCAACTACGTTGGCGTTTATCTAAAAGCTAAATATAAAATACCTTATGTTTGTGAATACAATGGCTCTTTTATTTGGATGGGAAAAAACTGGGGTAAGCGATTTTTTCACGAAAAACTCATTCATAAAATTGAATTATTAAATTTAAAAGCCGCTGATTTAGTCGTTGTTGTGAGTCAACCCATGAAAACTGAATTACTGGAACGCGGTATAGAAGAACAAAAAATACTTGTCAACCCCAACGGCGTTGACACCGAAAAATATTCCCCTGCCATCAGTGGAAATAGCATCCGTCAAAAATATCACCTAGATAAAAAAATTGTGATTGGATTTATTGGCACATTTGGACAATGGCACGGCGTTATAGAAATGGCACAAGCGATAGTGCGTTTTTTTGAACGCCACCCCAATGATACTATTCGGTTTCTCTTGATTGGTGATGGAGTACTGATGCCCCAAGTGCAGCAAGTGATAAATCAATCTTTACACAATCAAAAAGTCATATTAACAGGCAGCGTCGCCCAAGAAGAAGGCGCCAGCTATTTAGCAGCTTGTGATATTTTTCTATCTCCGCATATTCCAAATCCTGATGGCAGCAAGTTTTTTGGGAGCCCTACTAAATTGTTTGAATATATGGGCATGGGAAAAGCGATTATTGCGAGTGATTTGGAACAAATCGGAGAAATTTTAAAACATGGAAAAACGGCTTATTTAGTGCCGCCCGGAGAAGTGGAAGCCTTGGCGGATGCCATTGCAGTAGTTGCTGAAGATGAGACGCTACGGATAAAATTGGGAGAAAATGCACGAAAGGAAGTCGTGGCTAAATATACTTGGGAGCGGCATGTGGAAAGGATTTTGGATAAATTAAATGGGAGGTGACAACTGTTACTTGAATTCTACCTAAATCTATGTATAATTACTCACATGAGTAGAATATATAGCATAGGTAAATTTGCCCAAATAGTTGGTAAATCAGTATCAACACTCAGAAGATGGGATGCTTCCGGTGAGTTTGTAGCAAAAAAACATCAATCTGGACATAGGTATTATGATGAATCCGATGTTAGACGGTTGTTGGGTATAAAGGTGAATGAGAAAAAAGTGATTGTTTATTGTCGGGTTTCTAGCCAAAATCAAAAAGATGATCTGAAATCTCAAGTTCATGCAATGGAACAATTTTGCCTAGCTTCTGGTATTGCCGTTGATTCGTGGATACAAGAAATTGGCGGCGGAATGAATTTTAAAAGGAAGAAATTTTTAAAAATCATGGACGCTATACAAAAGGGCGAAGTTTCAAAATTGTTGATTGCTCATAAAGATAGATTGGTTAGATTTGGTTTTGAATATTTTGAACATTTAGCAATAACAAACGGTTGTGAAATCATAGTCGTTAATCAAGAATCATTAAGCCCTCAACAAGAAATGGTAGAAGACTTGATGGCAATTATCCATACTTTTTCCTGCCGTTTATATGGTTTGAGAAAGTACAAAAAAGACATAAAAAAGGTAATTATTGATGAAAGTCACCAGGATTCTAAAAAGCAAAAACCTTAATCGTGGCAAATATAAACAATTGGAAGAACAAGCTAAACGCTTAGGTATAATTCGTTCAGAAATTTGGCATTGTTATGGTTCAATAAAAGGTACATCTATCAAAAACGATAGAAGAATCCGTGATCAATGGCTCAAAGAAAAACGACCATTTCAGGTTTCAGCCAACGCTTGGAAAGAAACTTTGCGAGACAGTTTTGGTGACATAAAAGCTAACCGTGAATCCGCCAAAGAAAAAGTCAGAAAAGTTATTTATAAACAAATTCATGATGAAAACAAACGCACAAAACTTTATAAGAAACTTAAATCTGATGAATGGATTTCTGACAATTATTTGAGGCGTTTAATGCGTCAATATTGGAAACACGGACGTAATCATACAAATAACCAAATTGTCGTGCGTTCTGACAATTACACAACATTTCAGTTAGGTAAACAGGTTTGGATAAAAATTCCTAGTTTAAAACGAGGCAAACGAATAGCAATTCCACTCAATACCACAAAAGAACCTACTGGTACTTTACGATTGATTTTAATTGATGGTGAAGTCGAGGTTCATTACACAATAGATATAATCGATCCAAAAACTTGCGGTAAAGCCACGCTCGGTATAGATAAGGGCTATACCGAAGTTTTTGTTGATTCGGAAGGTAAGCATTATGGTGAAGGTTTAGGTCAAATACTCACTCATCAATCGGATAAGTTAAAGATAAAATATCAAAATAGAAGCAAACTTAGGGCGGTCGCAAATAAAAAATCTCATAAAAAACAAAATATTATTGAAAATAATTTAGATCGAAAGAAAGTTAATCGTCAAAAGAAAAAAGTCGACTCTCAAATTAAAGATAAAATTTATCAAGCAACGCATAAATTGGTTGATAAAGCTGAGATAATTGCGGCTGAGGATTTGACTTCACCTATTGCTTCAAAAAAGTTTGGAAAAAAGGTTACTAGAAGACTATCCTCCTGGACAAAAGGCGTGATAGCAAATGCTTTAGACACAGTATCTCGCCGAAGAGGTTCTTCGGTCATTCTTGTCAATAGCGCGTACACTTCGCAAATGGATAACCGTTATGGAGTCCTTTTAGGAAAACGTAACGGGGATTCATTTTATTGTTTCGACAAGGTGGTGTTACAAGCTGATGAGAATGCTGCGCGAAACATTTTAGCAAGACTTTATGATCAGGAGATTGATCGTTGGACACCTTTTCAAAAGGTTAAGTCCATCTTGTTAGAACGGACTGAGCGACTACGGTTGGGACTGCTCAACCAGGACTCTAGTTGCAATTCTTCGGAAACGAAGTAACGAAGTAATTATCAACAGAGAGCGAATTACCTATGAATAGTTTTGAGTATATTTTTAGGAGCAGGCATTAATGCCCAAGATAAAACACTACCTAACCCGTGCCCTAACTTTACCACCGCACATCCTAATACAAAAAGCGGCTAGAAAGGCTAAGAGATATATTACAAAACAGTCTCAGCGTCAACATGATAAGCGTCAATCAACTTATTCTGAAATATTGATAGATGACGCGCTGCATCATTATTTTTCTAAAGTAGATGTAGAACAGTTAGCGTCAATGTCGGAAATATTTAATGGCATTACCTCGCATTACCTACAACACCATTTTGATTTATTAGGATCAGGCTGGGTACAAGTAAAGCATGGTATGTCTTGCCGAGGATTGGAAGATTATCGTTATGAGATGAAAAATTTGACACCGACTGTTAATGCCGCTAATATTGCCGAGTCAAAACGTATTTTGGCTTTAATTGATAAGGATTATACACTGATTGATTGGCATTTGGATTTTAAATCGGGCTATCGGTGGAGTGAGGCGACTTGGTATCAAGATATAACTTATGGACATAAATTGGGTGTGGATGTCAAAGTGCCTTGGGAATTGGCGCGGATGCAGCATTTACCACAATTGGCATTTCAATATGCCTTGACGGATAAAGATCAGATTTATCAGCGTGAATTTCGTCATCAGGTACTGGATTTTATGGCTACCAATCCACCGCGTTTTGGCGTTAATTGGTGTTGCACAATGGATGTGGGCATACGAGTAGCTAATTGGCTAGTGGCTTATGATTTATTTTGTGCTTATGGCGCGGAGTTTGATGAGACTTTTCTAAAGCGGTTTAAACGCAGTGTCTATGAGCATGGCAGACATATTATTAATAATTTAGAATGGTCTCCAGATTTACGCAGTAATCATTACTTATCAGATATTATAGGCTTATTGTATGTAGCGGCTTATTTACCTGCTACATCAGAAGTAGAAGCTTGGTTAGCTTTTGCAGTAGATGAAGTCATTAAGGAAGTGAAAACTCAATTTCATCATGACGGTAGTAATTTTGAGGCATCCACCAGTTATCATCGTCTGTCAGGGGAATTAGTGATTTATGCGACGCTATTAATTTTATCTTTACCTAAAATTAAGCAAAAATTTCCTGATTGGTACATAAAGCGTTTACAAAAGATAGCTGAGTTTACAATGGATATTACTCGCCCTGATGGTTTGATTCCTCAAATTGGCGATAATGACAGTGGGCGGTTTTTAAAGTTATTTCCAGTCTATAAAAAATTGACGCTTGCAGAGGCTAAGGCGCGTTATCTTAATTTACAAGACTATGATGAATTATCAAATAATGAAGATTATTGGATGGAGGAAGGCTTAGATCATCGTCACCTTGTAGCGGCAATCAATACTTTATTTGAACATGAAGATTTCACTAAATTTGCGGGCACAGCGTCAATAGAATCAAATGTATTAAAACCTAAACAAAGCTTTAAAGTCTTAAAAAGGCAAGAAAATCACTATCCTGATTTTGGTTTATTTATTTATAAGACTCAACGAATTTATCTGATTGTGCGTTGTGGCTCACAGGGACAAAATGGTAATGGTGGACATGCCCATAATGATCAATTGTCTTTTGAACTATGTGTAGATGGTGTGCCATTTATCGTTGATCCGGGCACTTATATTTATACGCCGCTACCTAAACGGCGCAATGCTTTTCGCGCCACCGCTAGTCATAATACGCTTATTGTTGAGGGCAAAGAACAAAATCAATTAGAAGAAACTCAATTATTTGCTTTGCCAGACAAGGCTTATGCTAAAGTAACAGAGCAGAGTGAATATAAGATTCAAATGGAACATCGTGGTTTTGGCAAAGTACACCAACGAGAAATTAAAATAGAGCCATCTTCTGAGATGGTGCATATACGCGACAAATATGAAGGTACAGAAGCGGTGAGCATTAATTTTACCTTGGCACCGGGCGTGAATGTGGAAATTGAGGGGCAGAGTGTGTTATTGAGTAGAGCAGGAAAGAAAGTAAGATTGCAGGCTGATGGTGGAAAGTGGCGGAGTGAAGATGGCTTGTTTTCTGGGGGGTATGGGGTTTTGGAAAAGACGAATAGGGTGATTGCCTGTTGTGACAACATAGGAACGATCAAATGTATCAAGATAAGTTAAAAAAATTTAAAAACATCGAAAATTTAGCAGGCAAAGCTTGGGAACATGCTGTTGCAATAGATGTATTAGCAACAACAGATATTACAGATTGTTCAATAGAATGTTTTCATTACCAACAAATGATGGAATTGTTTTTTAAGCATATACTAGAAACCAGAAGTCAATTTGGTTCTTATGGTAAAAGTCATAAATTGCAAAAACTATTAGAAGAAGTGATTGCAAATACAAAATTTAGAACAGATAAAACGAAATATTTTATGGCACTACAGGTTATTACTGTTTGTGCAGAAGAATATAGATATAATTTTTTAATTGACTGTGATGGATATAAGCAAAGTGTAACAATTTGCGATCAATTATTAGAAGAATTGATAAAATTTGAAAGTGATAAAGAAGTTGAACTGCCTAGCAAAAACACCAAAACCACGAAATTAGATCAAATCTAATAACAATTAATTGATTTAATTTAGTGTTTGATATATCATATTTAATGAAGAATTGATAAACTAATTTTTTAATTGATAAATTTCGTCCAAATTATTGACAATTTATTAATAATGTTTGTTACTAAATAACACGAATTATAAACTATGATTGGAGATAAAACATTAATATTGCCAACAGATTTAACTCAAATCGACGAAGAAAAAAAACCATTCTGGAATCGCATATCTACAAAAATTCACTCGATTTTGTGGCAACCATATAAGCTAGAATCACAGGGTTCAAAAAACTATCAAGAAATAGAATCTAGTTTTTGGAAACAGAAGATTCAGAATATTAATGCAATACGAAATAGTCGTTTACCATCCTTGTCAATTTCGATTCTGGAAGAACCAGAAGATTTAAGTGTCATAACAAGCCAGAAAATACGGATTTATCCTGAGAACGAAGCACTTTGGTTTGATAGCTTAAATCTCTTCCGTAGAGCATACAACCTTTCTATTCATTTCTTTAGAAATGGGCTAAAACCACATTTTGATTTTAGATCACAACTTTGTGATTGGTGTATCTGTGAATGTGAAGAAAACGAGGTTAAATATAATTCTAACCTCGTATTGGCTGCGTATCGAAAAGCATCTGAGAATCGATCCGCAGTGATCAAAAAACGTTTACACAAACAAAAAGCTGAGATGAATTTTATGTCTAGGAACAATGCGAAACAATATTTCATTGTTCCTAAGTTGTCACCTAAGAAATCGATTTTTCCCAGAATACTTGGAAATTGTCATTGGGTGGAAACGCCTTATGATGAAGCTGTTGGTAAGACTGTAGTTGTAAGCTATGTAAACCAACAATGGTTCGCATGTACCAAGTACTCACAAGAGATTAAACCCAAGAAAACTGAATTGTTATCTATAGTTGCACTAGATCCAGGAGTTAGAACTTTTCAAACGACATTTAGTGAAAATGAAACCATTGCTTATGGTGATGGTTTTGTGAAAGAGAAATTAGTTCCATTGATGTTACTTTTAGATAAATGCTTGTCTAAGAGAGATTGGTTAAATAAAGAAGATCGTACTAAACAATGGGTTAGAGATCGTCTTTGGCATATTCATAAATTAATCGCATCGATTAGAGCTAGACAATCAAATTTAGTTAGTGACTTACATAAGCGAGTGGCTTTGGACTTAGTTAAAAACTACGATGTAATCTTACTTCCTACGTTTGAAACTAAGAAAATGTCACAGAAAAATGAAAACAGAAAAAGATTTCTGAGGAAGAAAACTGTAAGAGCAATGCTAGGTTTAGCTCATTACAAATTTAAAATGACTTTGAAATGGATGGCGAAAAAGTATGGTAAAACTGTGATAGATGTATGCGAAGCATACACTAGCAAGACATTGTGGGATGGCTCTCTAATCAAAAACTTAGGTGGAAAAACTTCAATTTCTTACCAAGGTAAAATTGTGAATAGAGATCAACATGGTGCTAGAAATATATTGATTAGATTCCTAACTAAAGTGGTAGAAGTTATATCACTTGAGGCAACTTACGCCTTAGACACAACTGAAGCCATATTTGGTGGTTTTGGCGTTTTTAAGTAAGTGTAAACGGTGATTTGTATGGAGAGATTTAAAATGATAAAAAAGCTGATAGATAAAGTGGTATGGCGATTATTCCCTTTTTTTGAGAAATTTGGTTTTCATGTGCTGCCAGTTCATTACTATAGTCCAATTCCTGACACTAGGCAGCTTAAAAAAAACATTGATTTATTGGCTAAAGAGCATCCTCTCTACGGCATAGATATGCGGGAAAAGGAACAATTAGAAATTTTATATAACGTATTGAAACCAATTGAAAATGAGTATAAAAAATGGGGAGGTAATTCTTTTGGATTAACTGAAACTGAAATGCCTTCTTTTGCCCCCATAAACGCACTAGCATTATATGCCTTTATTCGACATTTTAAGCCCAAGAAAATGATTGAAGTAGGTTCAGGTATGTCAACAAAAATTTCTGCGACGGCTTTTAATAAAAATGAACAAGAAGGACATGCCGGTCAATTTATTGCCATTGAACCTTATCCTTCTAAAGAACTTCAAAAGGGTTACGATGGGCTAAGTCGTTTAGACACTAGAAAAGTTGAGAATGTTGAATTAGAGATGTTCAAGGAACTTGGAAGCAATGATATTTTATTTATTGACTCCAGTCATACAGTAAAAGTGCTTGGAGATGTCAATTATTTATACTTAAATGTTATTCCTCAGTTGAATCCTGGCGTAATTATTCATATTCATGATATATTCTTTCCAGTTGAATATTTACCCCATCATTTCCTTAAAAAAGGGCTTAAACAATTTTGGCAGGAACAATATCTACTCCATGCTTTTTTGATGTTTAATCAAGAATTTGAAGTGCTTTCAAGTTTAAGTTATTTACACTGCAAATTCCAAAATGAATTGAAAGTACTTTTTCCTTGGTATCATGTTAATCGTTGGCCAAGTAGCTTTTGGATGAGAAGAAAACGAACTGAATAATATGACAAAAAAAATTTTAATGGCTTGCGCTAACCATTGGACATCACCCTTTCAAGTGGGTAGCCACCATATAGCAAAAGGATTTGCAAACGCTGGTTATCAAGTAGCATTTATATCCGATCCTATATCACCATTACATATATTAAATGGTATTAGTGATGCTTTGCGTGATCGTTTTTCTATTTATCAAGAAGGTGGTATATGGGATTATCAGAATAAGATTTGGACTTATATACCGGCTGCTCTTGCCACACCACACAATAAACCTATACTGCGTAGCGAATGGATACATAATAATTGGTATAAATTAACATGGCCTAATGTGTTTAAAGTCGTCGCAAAAAACGGTTTTGAGAAAGTTGACACACTTTATTTCGATAGTATTAATCAAGCGTTCTGGCTGGATGTCATACCCCATGACAAATCAATCTTTCGTATTGCAGACAAAAATACTGGCTTTTCCAAAACGACTTCTGCCACAATCAAACAAGAAGAAAAACTAGCTCAACAAGTTGATTTAGTTGTCTATTCTGCAAAAAGCCTAGAAAGCTATGTACAATCATTACACCCCAAAAATACCATGTTTTTACCGAATGGCGTTAATTTTGAACATTTTGCCAATGGCTCGAAAACATTACCTGTTGAATACCAAAATATTAAAAAACCTATTGCTGTTTATGTGGGAGCAATGGATGTATGGTTTGATTATGAATTAGTTAATTATGCAGCACGAGAATTGCCTCAAGTATCATTTGTATTAATTGGTCCAGATAAGTTAGCCCGTCAACGATTAGCAGATTTACCTAATATCCATCTATTGGGTAGTCGTGATTATAGTGAATTACCAGCTTATTTACATAATGCAGACGTGGGAATTATCCCATTTGATATTAAGGATCATGCTGAATTAATTGCACATATTAATCCATTGAAATTGTACGAATATATGGCTTGTAATTTACCCGTTGTATCTGTGCATTGGGAAGAGCTAGAATTGCTTAAAACGCCTGCTATATTAGTTAATAGCTATAAGGCTTTTGTAAAAGCCATCAAAGAGAGTATTCAAATTCCAAAAAGTATTGAATGTTATCAAAAATATGCACATAAGCATGACTGGAAAGAGCGTGTAAGAATCTTATTATGAAATCAATCTTTCAAATCAATCTTTATTACTTCTTATTGGCTATCTATTTTTTTTCTTTTTTGTTTTCAAATTTAATTAGCCGAATTATTGGATATAATATTAACGTTATTTTTTATATTAGTTGGCTACTAGTTTCTATTTATTCTCTAAAATATCTAAAGTGGGATAAGACAAATCTACTACTTTTATTGGTAATAATGTATTTTTTCGTATATCTTTTTGATATTCGTTCTCCCATAACAGCTAATATATTTACAATTAAGGATTTTTTAATTCCTTTAGCTTCTTTTTATATAGGTTTCATCTTAATACGTTATACTCATAAAGCAATAGATATTATTAATCTTTTAATTTTTCCTTTTTTAATCTATGGATTAATACAAGAAATTAGCTTCTATGTATTTACCCTTGAGCAATTTTTGCCTTGGGATGCCGCTTATATTCAATCTCTAAATGAGGCGGGACCACATAATTTTTTTCAGGGCCGTTTACTACGATTTTTTGGTCCAATGAATTCTTTTGTTGAATTTCAGGTTCTAACAATATTTATATTGTCTTGGCTTGTCTTAAATAAAAAATTCATTATGAGAAAAAAGCTGTTACAGATTAATTTAATATTAGGAATTTCAGTCATTCTATTAACATTGGAACGTTCTCCAATTTTCATAGCAATAATTATGATATTTTTTTGGAAACTTAAATATATAATAACAAATATAGGAAGCTTTTTTAAAGCAATATCAATATTAACCTTTATCATAGTCTTAATTTTTCTAAATCGATCATTTTTAGAAAATCATCCAATGACATCTACCGCTTATTATCGTCTTTATGATGTTGTAACTCTTAATTTATTTCAGGATGCAGCAGTTATCGAACGGACTGAGAGTCAATGGGATAATGCGCTACAATTAGCTTATGATAACCATTTTGGGATTGGGCTTGGAAGAATGTCTCCATCTGCAAAAACTGATGATTACATTGCTCCTCATAATAATTTTTTAGCCTATTATTTAGCTTATGGTTTAATTGGTTTTTTGATATTTTGTTCTTTTTTATTATACTGTGCATGGAATTTATTCATCGTCAATAAAGAATATGGCTATTTTGGTATTGGATTAATTGCTTCTTCTAGTGCTATGGCAATGTTTAATATGCCTTTTTCTGGAAAACAGGGAATTATTATTTTTATGATATTGGGTTTTTTGATGGCTAATATCGTTCTGGATAAACTAAATTTTAGGCAATTAAAGAGTTCAAATGCAAGTAATAATTCTCAATGATTTTGCTTATGTCAATGGTGGCGCAAGCAAAGTTGCACTTGACAGTGCATTAGGTTTAGTAGGTAAAGTTGATAAGGTGGTGTTATTTTCGGCAGTAGAACCTGTTATGCATGAACTTTATCAAAAAGGTGTACAACTGGTTTGTACGGGACAAAAAGAAATAGCGAAAGATCCCAATCGTTTACGTGCTATGTACCAAGGAATTTGGAATCATAAAGCGGCTGTAGAAATAGAAAAACTATTAAAAGATTTTGATTCATCAGATACCATAATCCATCTGCATGGTTGGACAAAAGCCTTATCATCTAGTCCTGTACGTACCGCTTTAAAAATGGGGTTTAAAGTTGTTTGTACATTGCATGATTATTTTACCGCTTGTCCTAATGGCGCATTCTTTAATTATACGACTAATTCAAGCTGCAAATTACGCCCATTGTCTTTGAAATGCATTAGTACACAGTGTGATGTTAGAAGTTATCCACAAAAACTTTATAGGGTCATTAGACAATTAACCCAAAAAGAAATGGGTTTAATTCCCAAAGGAATACGACATTTTATTACTGTATCAAAGTTTAGTGAATCTATACTTGCACCCTATTTACCTAAAAATACACCGTTTTATTCTGTAGATAATCCTATTTCTATAAAAAAAGAGAAACCTGTCGTTGTGGCTAATAATCAGGCTTTTGTCATGCTTGGGCGGGTTTCAAAAGAGAAAGGACCTCATTTGTTTGCAAAAGCAATTCAATCATTGAATGCACATGGTATTGTCGTTGGTGATGGTCCTTATATGGAAACATTACAAAATATTGCACCAAATTTAGATTATAGAGGTTGGCAAACGACAGAAGCCGTCAAAGAAAGTTTACAAAACATAAAAGCATTGGTCCTGCCTTCTTTATGGTATGAAACGCAAGGTTTAGTCGTATCAGAAGCGGCAGCTTTAGGGGTTCCAGCTATTGTACCTGATACTTCAGCAGCGCGTGATTTAGTTGTTAATGGTGAAACAGGGCTTTGGTTTAAAGGTGGAGATGTTGAAGATTTGCAAAACAAAATGAAGCTATTATTAGATGATTCTCAATTTGTAGCGGAACTTGGAAAAGCGGCTTATCAATCTTTTTGGAATAATCCACCAACGTTATCAAGACATGTTGAGCAGTTATTGTCTGTTTATGAAAAGGTTTTGAAAAGATGAAACAGAAGAACAGTATTGGTGTCGTAATCCCCACCCACAACGCCCACAATCACCTAAAACGCTGCCTCACTCCAGTCTTAGCCTCCCTCTTAAAACCTCGCGTCTTAGTAATAGACTCATCCTCAAAAGATGACACAATAAAACTAGCCCAACAAATGGGGGCTGAAACTTTAGTCATTCCTCAAGAAGAATTTAACCACGGCGCAACGCGGGAACTAGCTAGAAAGCATCTAAATACAGATATTGTAGTGATGATGACTCAAGACGCTTACCCCCAATCCAGTGATTTTCTACAATATTTAGTAGCCCCTTTATTAGAAGGAACTGCGGCTGTTTCCTATGCTAGACAGATTCCACATGAAGGTGCTGATTTTTTTGAAGCTTTTCCGCGTCAATTCAATTATCCAGAAAAAAGTCATATTCGAGGTATTGAAGATTTAGAGACTTATGGTTCTTATACTTTTTTTTGTTCTGATTCTTGTGCTGCTTGGATAAATAGTGCATTAGATGAAATAGGCGGTTTTTCCCCTGCACTTGTGAGTGAAGAACATTTTGCAGCCACGAGACTTTTGGAAAAAGGACATCGTATTGCTTATGTTGCAGAGGCAATTGTGCATCACTCTCATCATTATTCACTTTTACAAGAGTTTAAACGCTATTTTGATGTTGGATATGCTCGCAGACTCTATATAAAAGAAAAAGAATTATTTTTTCGTAATAGTCAAGATAAAAAATATGGTTCTCGGCTTGCTAAAGCAATGTTAGAGGAATTAATAAGAAAAAAACCTTTAGCAATTCCATACGCGATATTCCATCTTGCCGCTAAATATTTGGGTTATAAAGTGGGAACGATTGGCACAAAATTATCTCTTAGGATAGTGCGTTTGCTGAGTGGGCAGGATTATTATTGGTCAAGTATCTATAATACTCATAAAAAATGAACAATTGCATCATAACAGGCGGAACCCACCCCGCCTTGGTAGAAGCAATGGCTTTTGGAAATTGTGTCATAACCCACAACACCCCAGAAAATTTAGAAACTATCGGTGATGCTGGGTTTAGTTATGATGGTAAAGTCGGCGCAGATAGCTTACAGCAATTACTTGAAAAATTGCTGTTGAGTTTATACACCAAAACCACAAAAATAACAAAAAATACAAAATCGTTTTTTTAATGTATAGTATAAGAGTTAGCATTACCCCCCCCCTACACCACAAAATCAAAAAAACCTCTTGACTGACACTAATTATTTGTAGTACTCTACTGCTCTTAGCGAATGTCAAGAAGGCAGTTATCATTAAACACCCATGCAATAATAAAGCCGTCAAAAAATGAAATCTTGACAGACAATAATTATTTGTAGTATTGTATTAAATGAACTTAGAGCAGATTAGCCTCAAAATCGGTTTAAGTTCAAATCCAAGGTAAATTCAAAAGGTGATAGATGTTTTATCACCCCAGGGAGCTTGCCCCTTAAACATAACCAAGGCCGGATTTTGTGGTTTTGGCGTTTTAAAGTAAGTGTCTGAACCTGAAACAGTCACCGAATATCGCCAACGAGCTAAACTTCGTGCTCAAACCCATTACACTTGGGATGTTGTCACCGATGAATACGAACGCTTATTTTACCAATTGACAAAGCTATAAAAGGAGTCCAAGATTTATCTTGGACGAGCCGAAATTCTTAGCCGCGAATGAACGAATACAAGTATTTGTTCATTCGCGGCTTTTTTTTTGGAAATCCTGCTACAATGAAAAATGATAATTGAAATCACAATGGAGAATATTCCATGTCTGAGCTAGGATTTGTTCGCTCACCTCAACAATCCACCATTGCCATCCTACAACGCCTCAGTGACATGGGCTTATTGGTGGGGACTCTCTGGTTGTCCGTTTGGTTGACGGTTTATCCATGGTCTGAGCAGTACAGTGTTGCTGCCTTAGGAGGTGCGTTGCTGTATTTTTTCTTATCTGAAATCAATGGGATGTATGCCTCGTGGCGTGGTGCAAGCTTTTTATATGAATTGAAGTGTGTTATATGGACTTGGTTTTGGGTGATACAAGCATTTTTGCTGGTCGCCTTTGTAACTAAGCTTTCAACCGAGTATTCACGTCAGGCAATGTTAACTTGGTTTGTCTTAGCACCAGTGACTATTGGCTTATGGCGTTGGTTGATTTTAGTTTTATTAAGAAATCTACGGTTTTTCGGATTTAATATCCGCCGGGTTGCCATCTTTGGGGCAGGTGATTTGGGAAGACGATTAATGCAAACGATTCACAGCAATTCATGGATGGGTTTGGAGGTAGTGGGTTTTTATGATGACAAGTTGAAGCCTGATACGCAGTTGGATTCTGTACCAGTGCTGGGCGATTTGGCGTCCTTAATAGAGGATGGGAAAAACGGACGACTAGAGCGGATTTATATCGCCTTACCTCTATGTGCTGAAAAGCGGATAAAAGATATCCTATCAGCTTTGGCGGATACGGCTGTCACCGTGTATATGGTGCCCGATATGTTTGTGTTTGAACTGCTTCATAGTCGCTGGCAAAATATTGGTGGGCTGCCGGTGATTAGTATTTATGGCACCCCATTACATGGTTTGGGAGGTTTGTTGAAGCGTGTGGAGGATGTGATTTTGGGGCTGTTAATTCTTGTCATTATTGCACTACCCATGCTCATCATTGGCTTGGGGGTTAAATTGAGCTCACCTGGACCTATCTTGTTTAAACAACGCCGATATGGTTTGGGTGGCGAAAATATCTTGGTTTGGAAATTTAGAACATTGAACGTTTGTGAAGATGGTGATAACTCATTCACGCCGGTTAGTGCTGACGATCATAGAATCACAAAATTCGGTAACTTTTTACGCCGTACCTCTTTGGATGAATTCCCACAATTTATTAATGTACTTCAAGGGCAAATGTCGGTGGTTGGTCCCCGCCCACATCCCATCAAGCTTAATGAAGATTTTCGGGGGCGTGTTCCTAAATATATGTTGCGCCATGTGGTCAAGCCTGGCATTACTGGATGGGCGCAGATCAACGGTTTTCGTGGCGAAACCGATACACTCGAAAAAATGGAGAATCGCATTGATTATGATCTTTATTATATAGAGAATTGGTCTTTGTGGTTTGATATTAAAATTATTATTTTGACTGTTTTTAAGGGTTTTGTGAATTAAACGGTATGGCGGAAATAGGCGCCTACAACTTCATTCAAACGCTCAACCAAATACAAAGGCAAAGAAATTAAAGGGTAGCTAACTTCTTTACGCTCTTTGCCAACATTAATAATTGTATCATCAGTTTCATCTCATCAAGTTGTGAAATATTACGCCAGTTTAAGCCACAAATAGCATTCATCAAACCGACGTCAAGAAATAGCAGTTTATAGACCTTTTCTTCAATATCCGCCTGTAATGGCAAACCAGAGCAGTGGCTATGAACAACCTTGCTGATAATACGTGCCATGGAGAGTAATTCAAGGTCTTTCTTGATGGTAACGCTTTGTTCCTGTCTGGAAATATTACGGGCGGCAAAGTTAAATACATTAAGCATACGGTTTAAGTTTCTTGAGCCCGCATATTTAGGAAAGTCCTCACGATAGGTTTCGATAATCGAGTTATGGACTTCACTCACATCCCGATAACTACGAGTATCTGCAAAAATAGCCACAGCCTCGGGCATACCACCTAGAAAATAGTATTGGTATGGCGGCATTCTCAAAATGCCAATTAATGTTTTTCGATATATATGGCTTTTTTTTTTTTGAATTCTGTTATCATAACAACGAAATAGGACTGATGCTTTGATAAAAAAAATAGTAACTCAATAAGTTATTGCAACTTGTTAAAGTTAAATCTAAAATGACATTATGTCAATAATATATTGATTATTTTAAAAAATAAAATGCGTTAGTCACTAGATAATTATCATTATTTTTTTTTATATTTGTTTATTCTGTCGTGAAAAACACAACAAAGGAGATTTTATGTCTCAACTAGGATTCATTCGCACACATCAATCCGTTGTTGATATTATACAGCGTTTAAGTGATGCCGTGTTATTGGTGGGAACTCTTTGGTTATCTGTCTGGTTATCTGACTATCAATGGGGAGAACGGGAAGAAGTTGCTGCCCTAACGGGTGTGTTGGTGTTTTATTTTTTGGCAGAAATGAATGGATTGTATGACTCATGGCGTGGGGCAAGCGTTTCATTGGAATTGCGTTATCTACTTTGGAGTTGGTTTTGGACGGTGCTAATATTATTGTTATTCGCCTTTATAACTAAGGTTTCAGAACTCTATTCACGTCAGATCATGTTAATTTGGTTTATCTTGGTACCCCTGACTATTGGCTTCTGGCGCCAATCGATTCGATTTTTATTAAAAAACTTACGGCATATTGGATATAATACTCGCCGGCTTGTTATTGTCGGGGCGAATGATTTGGGAAAAAGATTGCTAAGTACAATTCGCACCCACCCATCAATGGGTTTTACTATTCTTGGTTTTTATGATGATAAACTGGAGCGCGGCTCCTCGTTTGAGTCACTAGAGGTGAAGGGCAATCTGAATGATTTGATAGAGGATGGAAAAAAGGGGGAAATAGATTCAGTTTATATTACTTTACCCATGAACGCTGAGCCACAGATCAAAAAACTTGTCTCAGATTTGGCGGATAATGCTATAACTGTTTATTTGGTGCCCGATTTGTTTGTGTTTGAATTACTTCACAGCCGTTGGCAAGATGTCGGTGGGCTGCCAGTGGTGAGTATTTATGGCACCCCATTTTTGGGGCTGGGTGGTTTTTTGAAGCGTATGGAAGATGTTATTTTGAGTTTGTTAATTCTTCTACTGATGGCGCTACCAATGCTCTTGATTGCATTGGGGGTGAAATTGACTTCTCCAGGACCGTTTTTGTTCAAACAACGTCGATATGGTTTGGGAGGAGAAAAAATCTGGGTTTGGAAATTCCGTAGCATGACTGTCTGTGAAAATGGCAAGATTACGCAGGCTAAACGAGATGATGATAGAGTGACACCATTCGGTCGCATTTTACGGCGCACCTCTTTGGATGAGTTGCCACAATTTATCAATGTGCTTCAAGGGCAAATGTCGGTGGTAGGTCCTCGGCCTCATGCCATATCTCATAATGAGGAATATCGACCTCTTATTCATCGATATATGTTACGCCATATGGTCAAGCCGGGTATCACCGGTTTGGCACAGATCCACGGTTGTCGGGGCGAAGCCGATTTACCAAAAATGGAGAAACGCATTTATTATGATCTGGATTATATAGATAATTGGTCATTGTGGCTTGATATTAAAATTGTCTTTTTGACGATTTTTAAGGGATTTGTGCATAATAATGCTTATTAATTTAATTATCAGGGAAGTCCAAGATAAATCTTGGACTCCTACCAGTTCAGGATTTATTTTTTATCAATCCCAACAGCTTAGAAATATTCGTCAGCTTGCTATTGGTTGCCAAATATGCAATGCCTCGGTGAAGGTGTAATTTAAATTGTTCATTGATTGTATTGGGTGATAGTTCAAAACCATCTTGTTTACAACGTTGCAGTAACAAAGCAAAGTACAGCTCCGCGTGTTTCCCGCCAAAAACTTTCCATGTCATTTCTATAGGACTATCCGTTTGGAGCTTTTCTTTTGGGGGTTTTGATGGGTCGTTTAATGAAACGCAAAATGCCCATCGACAGAGTACATTCCAATTTTTTATGCCTGTCTTGCGTTTTAGCATGACTAAATATGTTTTGGCTTTTTCGGTCAGTCTAACGGTTTCAATTGTCATTGGTATCTGGTACGCCTTGCACTTAACTTAGTTAGAAAAAGTAACCTGGATTAATAACAGATGAGTCTTTCTCGTAAGTAATATGATATTCACGCCCAATCGCCGGTTTGAGGTAGCGGTAATATTTTTTATTAATCTCCTCATCGGTTGATAGCAAAATCACCTGATGACTCGCCTGATAAAAATAGTTATCAACTAAATTTTTGCGGTGCTTGCCATCCAATCGACTGAGTGGCGTATCAATGATTGCTGGTAAGGGGCGTCCAGATGCGCGGCTTAATCCCCATAAAATCGATATAGCAAGTAATTGCCTTTCTCCCGCTGAGAGACTTTCAGGTAACACTTTCTCCTGAGTGGCGGTGTAGAGTGTCAGTGTATAATTTTTGGGATCAATTTCGATCTGATTTATAAAATGCTCTTTTCTGATCAGTTGCTGAAAACTATCTAAAATCAGTGATTCTAGTTGCAGAATATGTTTTTGTGTGACAGCATGAGCAAATTTTTCTAGGGTGCTGCGTACTTTTTCGGCGTGTTTGATGACACGTTGCGTGGTTTCATTCGTAAATTGTTCCTGCATCTCCGTTTCTGAGACTTCAAGCATTTGAGCTTTTCGACGTACAATTTTACGGCAAATAACATCATATTCATATTCCAATCTTTTAGTCCGTGAATTGGTTTTTTCAATTTCATTTTGTATGTTAGCCAGGAGCGAAGTAATGCCTTCTAAACTTTCTGGATCAGGAATACTCGTTAATTGTTGTTCACAAGCGTTGATTTCATCTGTGACGGTTTCAGTTTGTGCAATCAGTTTTTTTGTATTTGCAATGATTTGCTTAAAATGCAATGGCACAAAATGCTTGGTGTCAATATTGAGATAACATTCGGTTTCAATATATTTTTGACGTTTTATTTGTTCAGCTTGAATGAAGGTTTCAACGGCTATCAATGCCGATTGCTTTACTTCATGTTTTTTTAATAACTGAACTAATGTCGCATCGCGCTTTTCCAGTTCTTCGTGAAGTCCACTGAGATGGTTGGCTTTTTTTTCGGCAATGGCTTGTTGTTCACTTTCACGGAGTAACTGTTGTACCAAGATTAAGGGGGCATCACCCGTTGCCAGTTCACGCAATTTTTCTTCCAAAACAAACAATTTTTCTTGAGCCGTTTTTAGTTGATTTTCAATATCCCCCCTTTGTTCAAAAAGTTCTCCCCCTTCACGACGGTACTCTTCTTTGAGCTTTTTTTGCTCTTTTTTTGCTTGAGTTAAACGATGTTGGGCTTCTGTTTTCTCTTGTGCAATCTCTGTGGATTTTTTTTCTAGCGCCTCAATTTCTGTTTCTAAGGCTGTGATATTAGCGCGAGTTTCTTGTGATTGGAGTTGTACTTTGCGTTTACGTTCCAGTGTTAATAAGTCAGTCGATAAACGATCAACTAAGTCCAAGCCTAATAAGGCGTAAATACCTGTTCTGAGTAGTGCCCCTGCCTTGTTTTGATCCGCAAAGGCTTCTATCTTTTCGCCATCAAAAAAAAATAAGCTAGAAATTTTGGCGGGTATAAATTCTTCAACGTATTCATACCAGCGATTTGTGATGATAGCATCCAAAATGCCATCGCGTTTAACTTCTACTATTTCTTTAATAGTTTTGCCCGTTGAATACCATGAACGGTGGACGCGAATAGTTTCTTCTTTGCCATTTTTGAAATGTTTAAATTCTAACTCAAGGGCTGCACCCTTGCTGGGTTCAACATGGTAATTAATCATGCTACTTAAGTAATCAAAATAATTTATATTACCTCGGTTTGAGTATTTGGCAAATTTGCCATAGAGTGTCAGTTGTAGGGCATCCAATAGGGTTGTTTTTCCGCTACCGTTGAGTCCACCCAGTAAAATGATAGTTTGTTTGGGAGAGGGCGGTGTTAGTTTAACAACATGACGACCTTTATAGATACCAAAATTATGTAAAACAATTTCTTCAAAAATCATTATTAGTAATAATCCTGTGCAAGGTACGCCTTGCACTCCGAAAAAAAAAGCGGTTATGAAAAAGGCACCCTTCAATTATCTTGAAAAAATAGTTAACAGTTGTTGTTTCGGGAATTTCGCTGCGCGGATTTCCCGAAACACTTGTGGCGACTGAGTTTCGGGAAATCGCAGAGCGAGTTCCCGAAACAACTGCAAGGTACGCCTTGCACTGGGGTTATGAAAAAAGTGGTAGATTGTCCGCTGGCTCATTTTCCCCCCGCACTTGGTCTATCGCACTTTGCCGTCTTAATGCAAATTCTTCAGCTTCTTCTGCATTGGTAAATGCGTTACGTTCTAGGGCTTTATCAAGTGCCTCATAAAGTCCAGCGCGACGTGCCATTGTGCGATGTTGTTGTTCAAGGTGAAGCAATTCACGGATAAGTTGAAAATGGATTTTTTCTTCATCGCCTGCTTGTTGGCAAACTTCTTTTAAAAGTTTAATGTCCTCCGGTTGAAAAATTTGATTATCATCTAGGCGTTTGCCTGAGTATGCTTGTCCCATGACACGCTCATAAACTTTTGGCAAAATGTCTTCAATCTCATGTTTTTCCATGACCCAAATACGACGTATTTCTTCTAATTCTTCATAAGTAATCAATGTCAGGTTTTTGACTTCAGGGGGGCCATTTTTTTGTACCGCCTGTTGTGCTCGTAACACAGCCTCTAACAGTTTTTCACGATAGACTTGTTTATAAGGTCCATGCACCAATCGCCCGCCAAAAAGTTTTAAAGCGCCATTCATTCGGCGAAAATCACGATGCTTACGATCTTCTTTGGTATCGAGCCATTGATTGCGAAGAAGCATCAAAGGGAGCATCCATTCTTTTTCTTCATCATTTTGAATCATCGCTTGCATAGATTTATCTTGTTCAACCATCGTGCAAACGTAGCAGCCAAAGCGACTATCACCACAACTCGGTGTGCTGGTATCAAGCACTAAAGGACATTCGCCATCGGCTGTTGCGCCTTGGTACATGTTTAGGAGTGCTTTATTGTTATATCCCCAGGGATTTTCAACTTGGGTGATGTACATCCACACATCATCGTTTGTCCAATCAGCAAGGGGAGTATAAATCCAACTATTGGGTAAACTGGCATTGGTTGCGAGTTGTTCTCTGGTACTGTTTTTTTCGTGTTTTTTCATATTAGCGGCACGTACTACACTTTCCGCTTTGCGGGTGCCGAGTATTAAAATGACTTGCCCGTTTTCTCGAATGACACTATTAATAAAATGATTAGAGGGATTAATTTTAAGGCGATTGGTACACCAACGAAATTTAGGACGTGGTGCAGGATAGCCGCGCCCAATGAGGTTGACCCAAAATCGATCGGGCACTACTGGGACGAGACGATGTGGGGTAATGGGTAAATCTTGGTCGATGGCAGCTTGTTTCATCGTCTTTAAAGAGTGCTCAACCCACAAGGCGACAATTGGATTTTCAACCAAGGTATCTGTGCTAATAACGTAGACGGATTTAGTACGTTTATTTTTGGGAAGCTCAGAAATGGCGTACCAAATCACTTGCAAGGCTGCCGTTGAGTCTTTTCCGCCGCTATAGCCAACAACCCAAGGAATTTCATCCATTAAATAAAGGGCTTGCGTTTGTTTAATCAGTTTTTTGATGGTTTTTTTAAAACCTTGAAAAAAAGCGGTTTTACTTTGCATGAGCAGTTATCAGTTATCAGTGAACAGTTATCAATTATTTTCGCACGAAAAATTTTTATTGATTTTAACATGCCTATGACAACATATCTCGATTGTAATGCAACAACGCCGATGGAACCCGCTGTGTGTGACGCGGTGTTGAAATATATGACAACAGAATTTGGTAATGCTGGGAGTCGTACCCATGAGTTTGGGGGGCGTGCCAAACAAGCCGTTCAAAATGCGCGTGACAAAATTGCAGAAATGGTGGCTGCCAGCCGTGAAGAAGTTATTTTTACCAGCGGTGCTACTGAGAGTAATAATTTAGCTATTTTAGGTCTCAAAACTTATGGAGAACAAAATGCTAAAAAACATATTGTTAGTACCCAAATTGAACATAAAGCGGTGTTAGAGCCATTAGCAATACTCAAAAAAAGTGGATTTGATGTCACCCTCGTGCCGCCCACCAAGGGTGGTTGGGTTGAACCCGATGCGATTAAAGATGCCGTCAGGGATGACACTTTGCTGGTATCAGTGATGCATGTTAATAATGAAACGGGGATTATTCAACCCCTAGCTGAAATTGCAGAACGGCTCGCAACGCATCCGGCTTATTTTCATGTTGATGCGGCACAAGGATTTGGTAAAGATATTCCGACACTGCGCCATCCACGTATCGATTTGATCAGTGCCAGTAGCCATAAAATTTATGGCCCTAAAGGTGTCGGAACGTTGATTGTGCGTCGTCGTGCTTATCAGAAAGTGCCGCTAACAGCACTGATGTACGGTGGAGGACAAGAACGGGGATTAAGACCAGGTACTTTGCCAGTACATTTAATTGTTGGATTTGGCGTAGCGACTGAGCTTGCATTAAAGCAAGCTGAAAAACGTGCCAATATTTGTCGCGTATTTCGTGATCAAGTTTTAGAAGGTTTAGCACCGTTAAAGCCGGTGATTCATGGTGATCCAGCGCGTTGCTTACCCCATGTGATTAATTTTTCTGTTGATGGACTTGACTCTGAGGCGGCTATGCTGGCATTAAAAGGGCTTGTCGCCATTTCCAATGGCTCAGCTTGTACTTCTTCTAGCTATACGCCGAGTCATGTGCTGAAAGCAATGGGAGAAATACAAGGATCATTACGGATGTCTTGGTGCCATCGGACTGAACAAGTGAATTGGGCTGAAATTGTTAAATGTTTAAATCGAATTCTTAGTTAAGTTTTTCAGTTATCAGTTATCAACGGCCTTAAAAATCCTATTTCTTGAAGAAATAGGATTTTTATTCTTTATGATAACTGAATCAAAAATACAAGACGTGCTTTGCAGCCATAGCCAATGCCACCATAAAAATACTGAACACCAAACCTACCAATATTCCCTTCAAAAAATTATCTCTGCTACCACGCAATAACCTCACTTTTTCTCTTTCTAATAGTTTTATTTTGTCTTGTACCTCCTCAACTTGTTTTCTGAATAAGTCAGAGTCTTTTTGGGCTTGTTTAGTGATGTTAACAATTTGTTTCTGAATTGTTTGGTATTCTTCATCTTTTTTCTTAATTAATTTACCCAACTTAGTGATTTCTACTTGGGGATCTTGGATATCGTATCCTTTAGCCAAACTAGCTGCACTTTTTTCCACCTGGATTTTTAAACGTAAAACTTCTGATTTAGCTTGGCTGAGCCGAGATATTTGTGATCGGGTGATTTTATGCGCCTCTTCAAGATGCATAAGGCGTTCTTCAAGAGAGCTTTTGTTTTTATCAATTGTCGGGTTGCTATCAATAGACATAATTGCGTTATGTTCTCGTTAGGCAAAAAAATGACTTATTATTAAATATAACAGAAAAAAATCAGTCTCGAATTTTAGATAACCGACTAATGGTCATTTTTATCTGAAATACGGGCTAGGAGCCCAAGATTTATCTTGGACGCCTACCAATTATTAAACAACGTTCAAATATACTTATTGCCAAACCTTAATAGTCTTATCTTCACTTGCCGAAACGAGCGTACCTCCAGCAGGACAAAAGGCAAGAGATTTCACCATGCAATCATGCCCTTGTAAGGTAGCCAGCTCCTTGTGACTATTGACATCCCACAACTTGATCGTATTGTCACAACTAGCAGAAGCCAACATCTGTCCGTTTGGATGAAAAACGAGAAAAGACACGGAATGCCAATGCCCTTCCAAAGTAGCCAGCATTTTACCCGTACTCACATCCCACAACTTGATCGTATTGTCATCACTACCTGATGCCAGTGTACGTCCATCAGGGCTGAAACTTAAATAACTAACATATTTACTATGCCTTTTTAAAGTACGGATTTCTTTACCCGTCTTGACATCCCACAACTTAACCGTGTTATTCACAGTGCCGGCAACAAGAGTGCTACCATCGGGACTAAAAGTAACAGTATTTAGCCCACACGACTCCAACAGTACTTTACCTGTCCTCAATTCCCACAACTTGATGAAGGCATCATCTGTCGATGCGAAGGTACGTCCGTCAGGGCTAAAGGAGATCGAATTCACCCACATTCTTTCTTTTTGCAGGGTGTAGAGTACTCTACCTGTACTCACTTCCCATATTTTAATAGTGTTATCATCGCTCCCCGATATCAGGAGACGTCCATCCTGACTAAAGGCAACTGATAACACGGGTGTTTGATGCCCTTTTCGCCACCAGCGATTTTTTAAAATACGCAAGAGCTTGCCCGTACTCATATCCCATAGCTTGATAGTTGTGTCCTCGCTTCCAGAGGCGAGAATTTGTCCATCAGGACTCAAAGCGATAGAATTGACCCAATCCTCATGCCCTTGGAGAGTCTGTACTATCTGACTTGGCACATTTGCTTGAATATCTCCTTGGACACTACACTCTAGTAATTCTAAAGAAACCCGTTCATCTACAGATCGTTGATGATATTGCCTGACATTTGGTACGTGGAATGCGTTTGGCAAAATTTTTCGATTGATATTTGTGCTGATAAATCCATCCGTATTGGAAATAATACGTTCTAACATAGAATCTGTACTCCTGATGTTTTACCCACTTATGTTTAAAGGGGTAATAGAATATTCTGCTTTACAGATCACAATAGAACATTTTGAGGAATTAATCTATACTTCAAATAGAATTAGTCTGTTGTATTATAAAATTAAAGTTTATTATCATTGTGAGTATTTAATAAACTGATTTGATAGGAAATTAGAATGACCAGCGGGGTTGCCAAAACACCGCTTGTCTGTTATTTTTTACCGTTTAACCAAATCAAACTTGCCATCCGCCCCGTTACCTTGTCGCGCCGATATGAATAAAAACGTTCTATATCCATATAAGTACAAAAATCCCCCCCAAATACTGCCGTAACACCTTGATGAGCCAGACGTTGACGGGCAAGCAAATACAAATCCGCCAGCCAATGAGCGTTACGAGTTCGGATAAACGCATCCGCTGCTTGTGGCAGAAAATCCATAAAAGCCGTTCGCACCTCCTCGCCCACTTCAAAAGCCTGAGGACCAATAGCAGGTCCTAACCATACTAAAATATCTTGAGCAGGCACATTCAAACGCTGCAAAGTAGCCTCCAAAATGCCACCTGCGAGACCACGCCACCCCGCATGAACGGCTGCAACACAACTGCCAGCACGATCACAAAATAACACGGGCAAACAATCCGCCGTGAGGACAACACAGACTTGTCCAGTTTGTGTAGCAATGCTGGCATCGGCAGCGCAGTTTGTGTGTGTCGGACTAGCTGTAACTGTATGAATACCATGAACTTGTTTAAGCCATACCGGTTCTGAGGGCAATTGAAGGCTTTGGACAAGCAGCGCACGATTAGCCGCTACCGCCTCATCGCCAACATGATCGGCTAAATTCAAACCATTGTATGGTGCCTTTGAATAGCCGCCATAACGAGTTGTTGAGTAAGCCTTGACTTGTGGTGGTGCTGGCCAAATTGGCGTAATTAAATTAAGCATGTTCTTGTCTATCCTTCTCAAGTGCCGCCAATAACATTTGCATATCATCAGGCAAGGGCGCTGCCCATTGCACCCATTCACCACTATTAGGATGAATAATTCCCAACTCTGCTGCGTGTAAAGCTTGACGTTGGAATGTCCGCAAGGTTTTTCTAAACGTATCACTACTCGCCGATGGCATTTGCAAGCGTCCCCCATACACAGGATCACCTAACACTGGATAATGTTTATAGGCGAGATGAACACGAATTTGATGGGTACGTCCCGTCTCCAATTGCACACGAATATGAGTATGAGCGCGGTAACGTTGGATAACACGATAATGAGTGATAGCCGGTTTGCCGTTTTCTACCACAGCCATACGAATGCGCTGCTTTGGATGCCGCCCTATCGGAGCATCCACCGTGCCCCCCGCAACTAATACCCCTGTGACGATTGCTTGATATTTTCTCATAAATGCCCTGGCTTGCAGTTGTGTCACCAAATGTGTATGCGCGGCTAAATGACGCGCCACGACTAACACGCCGCTGGTATCTTTATCAAGACGGTGAATAATGCCAGCACGGGGTAACAGTGCCAATTCAGGTGCATGGTATAGCAAGGCATTAACCAATGTGTTATCTTGATTACCCGCTCCAGGATGTACGACTAAGCCAGCGGGTTTATTAACGACTAATATATCTTTATCTTCATAAAGCAAGGAGAGGGGCAATACTTGTGCTTTCCAAGGGACTTCCTCTTTATCTTGGACGGAGACTTGTACTGACTCAAAGCCTTTAACTTTATCTTTAGCACGCCATGCTACAGTATTGACTAACACATATCCATCGCGTATCCATTGCTGTAAACGTGCTCGTGAATAGGACGGAAATAATTCGGCAAGGGCTTTATCAAGACGGTACCCTGCCATCTCAGGTGGAATTTTTTTATTAAAATTTTTAATTGTTTTCATATATAATCTTAGCTTCGACTTAGTGCTTGACTCCCAAATACAATTAGCGTAACATATATGAAGAGCATAAATGAGTTGTAAATTTAAAAATCCTATTTCTTCAAGAAATAGGATTTTTTGGTGGTCATTTTTTGACGTTAACTATTAACACACTATTATATAAATTTATAGCTATAAAACACTATGAATAACGATGAAAAACAAACAGGCAATAGTACTGTGCAGATTCCTGCTGGCAGTCAAATCCTTATAGTTGGTGACGAACAGGCAAAATCTGCGACTGAAAACGATACAAAAGAAAAGAAATTTGATTTTAGAACTTACTGGCATACCATCAATAAACATAAATGGATAATTTTAGGCCTAACACTATTGATTGGTTTATTTACTGCCTTAAAGACAGCTTCGTTACCACATATTTATCGTTCCACGGCTTTGTTGCTCATCGAATTTAACCAAGCTAATGTTATTTCTATTAAAGAAATTTATGGCCTTGGTTCGCGAACGCAAGCCTATTATCAGACTCAGTTGAAGATCCTAAAATCCCGAGTTTTAGCCGAAAAATTGGTAGATAGGCTCAATCTCCTAAAATATCATCAGGCAAAAGATACAGTACAGCAATCGGGTTCCTCTTGGCTCCCTGGTGTCTGGTCGCCACCTGAAGAGGCCTCTCCTACGACTACTGCTGATGAAAAAGGTAGGCGTAATGCTCTCGTTGAGGACGTTATGGAGAGTTTAAGCATTCAAGCTGTGCGTAATAGTCAATTAGTAGCGATCAGCTTTGAATCTACCGACCCCAAATTAGCCGCTGATGTCCCCAATGCTTTGGCAGAAATTTATATTGAAAACGATCTGGAAGCGAAATTGGCAATGACCAATAAAGCCGCCGAGTGGTTGAGTATACGCTTAGAAGGATTACGCGAAAAACTGAGCGAATCTGAAAAAACGCTACAACAATATATAGAAAGTCAGGGACTCGTCAATGTAGCCGGAGTCAAAACGCTTGCTACCAAACAGATCGAAGAAACGGCAGGCACCTTGGTTGAGGCCCACCTGCAACTTGCCCAAGTTGAAAATATGTACAAACAAGTACAAAAACTCCGAGGCCAGTCCTCTACTGCTTTTGAATCTATTCCAGCCATTGTTAATCATCCTCTGATACAAAACCTAAAACAAGCAGAATTGGAAGCCGCCAGAAAAATTTCTGAACTCCGTGAGCGTTATGGGCAAAAACATCCTCAAATTGTCGCGGCACAAGCAGAACTCAAGGCAACAAAAAAACATATTGCCACGCAAATTCGACGGGCAGTTGATAGAATTACCAAAGAATATGATCTGGCTCGGGCCAATGTGAGAACCCTTGAAAACATTTTGGAACAAAATAAGAATAAAATTCAAGCCATTAACCGAAAAGAATACCAATTAAGCGCACTAGAGAGAGAGGTTGAGGTCAACCGTAAACTGTATGACTTATTTTTTACCCGCTTTAAGGAAACGGATGCCTCGCAAGACGTACAAGCACTACAATCAACGGTGGGGCGAGTAATCGAACCTGCGATCATAGCCTCAATACCTTATAAGCCTCAAAAAAAACGGATCGTAGTTATCAGTTTAATCTTAGGTTTGCTTTTTTCAACGCTGTTAGCGTTTTTCCTTGAATATCTTGATAACACACTCAAAAATCCTGAAGATATAGAACAAAAATTGGGATTACCATTGTTAACGGCCTTGCCGAAGCTCAAAATAGGCAAGACAGACAACAAAATGAAGGCCATGTGGATGTTTGTGAAGGAGCCCAAATCGGCATTTGCCGAATCGGTCCGCACCGCCCGTACTGGTATTATGTTATCTAATCTTGACAACAAACATAAGGTGTTAATTGTCACTTCATCTATTCCAAACGAAGGGAAAACAACCTTTGCGATCAACCAAGCCTTTGCGCTAGGGCAGATGGCGAAAACCTTGCTGATTGATGCGGATATGCGTCGGCCTAGCATAGCTAAGTCACTGGGATTAAATGACGACGGACCCGGATTATCTGATCTGGTCACAGGGGAGCGGAATTTAGATGAGTGTATTGATGATCATCTAAGCCAAGATGGGAGAAATGTTGATATCATACCCAGCGGTGTGGCGCCACCTAACCCACTAGATTTGCTTTCATCTGAGCGCTTTGGAGAGATTTTAAAAGAGTTATCTCAAAAATATGAGTATATTGTCATTGACAGTGCTCCCACCATAGCAGTCAGTGATGCTTTGGTACTAGCGAAATATGCCAGCGGCGTGCTATATGTCGTCAAGGCGAATGCCACACCCTATCAACTGGTACGGGAAGGTCTTAAACGCTTGCGTCAAATCAAAGCACCAGTACATCATCTGGTTTTAAATCAGCTTGATATCCATAAGCCTTCAAAATACTATGGATATGGATATGGATATGGTAAAAATTACTACGGCTATTATAAAAGCTATTATGGAGAGAAATAAGGCTGACTTTTCTCGTTAAGGGGCAACCACAAGGGATTGCCCCTACATGATTTTCTCGTTCCCACGCTCTGCGTGGGAATGCCTGCCTCGACGCTCTGCGTCGAGTGCGCTGGTGACATAAAATAAAACCAACATGCAACGAAAAAAAATTTTAATCACAGGAGGCGCAGGCTTTCTAGGCTCACACCTGTGTACACGCCTTATTAACGAAGGCAATGACGTATTATGTGTAGACAACTTCTACACGGGTACCAAAGATAATATCCTACCGCTCATGGACAACCCACATTTTGAGTTCATGCGCCATGATGTGACTTTTCCCTTATATGTGGAAATTGATGAGATATATAATCTAGCCTGCCCAGCATCACCCATACACTACCAATTTGATCCGGTACAAACAACTAAAACCAGTGTACATGGTGCCATTAATATGCTAGGTTTGGCAAAACGGGTCAAAGCCAAAATTTTTCAGGCTTCCACCAGTGAAGTCTATGGTGATCCCAAAATTCATCCACAGACAGAAGACTACTGGGGACATGTCAACCCCAATGGTTTGCGTGCATGTTATGACGAAGGCGTGCGACTCGTTTGGCCTAATGCGCTAAGATTTCTTTAGCAAAAACAAAGCCTTATTGTAAAACTTGCAGCGTGGTGTGAGATGCTATACGCCTATTTCACCTAGCATGGCAATTGGCTAGAAAGCAATGACCGGTTCTCATAGGAAGTGAGTGTCCAGTGCAAGGTCATAAAGCCCCAAAAGGGCAAGCGTAGCAGGCATGGGAATTTCTTTAAGGTCGGTAACATAGAATCCCTTGATGGGATAACAGGTAGGTAGGCACTTAGCTTAGTCTTCGGCTAAGTGCGGTTGTCCAATACACACCCGATTATAGGATTTACCCTAAACCTGTATGTAAGACATGCTGTAGGAACGAGTAAAAACAATGCTAAGATACATTTGCCACTTGCTGGACTCGCAAGAGGGATGCCCTTTGGTATCTAGCGGCAGCATTGGGTAGGATGAGGTGGGAAAGCAAAAGCCAGATGAAATCATCCAAGTGGGATTCTGGATATGCCAATTAACCTCACGGAATGACCAAAAGTTATAAATTCAATTGAACAATTCCAACAGAACATCGTTGGTAGTAACGGTAGGTATAAAACTAAATTATGAATATTCTCTGGAAATATCCTTTTCCTGATAGGGTATTTGAGTTCCACGGGGGCTCATTGCCCCTGAAGTTTCCGTCGTACTTGATGTCAAATGAGGCGATTATGAAAGATTGGGACTGGGATACTATTATTTGGAAAAAGGTACGACAGCTTGTATTCAATTTGCAAAAGCGAATTTATAAGGCTACAAAATCAGGTAAGTACAGTAAGGCCAAAAGCCTAATGTACCTATTGCAAAACTCGACATGCGGCGCGTTGTACGCGGTCAGAAAGGTGACTACTGATAACACTGGCAAGCGTACAGCGGGCATAGATTTTAAGAAAGCTAAGACAGCTAAAGACAAGATTAAATTGGTTAAAGATGTTCTGGACACAATTCGTAGGGGTTGGGATAAATACCGACCAAAGCCTGCTAAGCGGGTGATGATTCCCAAAGCTAATGGTAAATTAAGGCCACTTGGGATACCAACGATTAAAGACAGAGCAATGCAAGCATCTACGAAGCTGGCAATGGAACCTTACTATGAGGCTAAGTTTGAGTCATGTAGCTTTGGATTCAGACCTGGTATGGGATGCCATGACGCGATTGAAAAAATCGCCAGTGTCCTAATGCAAAAACAGAAATGGGTTCTGGATGCAGACATCAAAGGGTGTTTTGACAATATTGACCATAAATATCTTGCAACGCAAATTGATACACACTGGAGACCTATAATTAAAAGGTGGCTAAAGGCTGGATACATGTATGATAAAGAACTACACCAGACTAAAGAAGGTACGCCTCAAGGCGGTACTATATCGCCACTGTTAGCAAATATAGCTCTTGACCAAATGGAAACTGACCTGATTGAACACCTACGTGGAATAAACGGTTGGAAAAAGAAAGTTGGCGCAAACACCGTTAGTATAAGAACTGACAAAAAGACCGGTAAGAAGTACAAAACTAGGAACAGTTTAAAGATAGACCTGGTAAGATACGCCGATGACTTTGTTGTAATCCACGAGGAAAAAGAGGTTATAGAGGAATCCAAAAGATTTATAGAGCAATGGCTGAAAATACGCGGATTAACACTATCTCAGGAGAAAACGAAGATAGTACATTCCACTGAAGGCTTCGACTTTTTAGGCCATCATATAAGGCACTACGAGAACCAGATTAAAGGTACTTATAGGCTGAAGCTGATGAATGGTACGAAAGTGGAACAAAAGCGAGCCAAAGCAACGCATGTTTTAAGAGCAGAACCGACAAAAGAAAAGGTTAAGAGCCATTGGAGAGAAATAAGCGACACAATCTGGAAGTTAAAAAGTGTCACGCCAGAAGCCTTGATAAATATTATTCAGCCAAAAATAACTGGCTGGGCTAATTACTACAAGACAGTGCATTCTAGTGAAGCTTTCGGGAAACTAGATATGCTGTTATGGAAAAGGCTATATCAGTGGGCGCAACGTAGGCATCCACTAAAAGGTAAGAAATGGGTAGTCGAGAAATACTTTGGACACTTCAACGGGAGAAACTGGGTATTCATGGCTACAAAAGAGGGCGCGATTGTGAAAGCTATAAAGACGTACTCCAAGCATAAAGAGCGTACCGGTAGCTACGCTAAAGTTGGTTTTGATAGGTCATATTACGATGGTGACACCGCCTATTGGGCAGATAGATTGTCTAAAGGTTATGGCAACATAACACCATCAAAGGCTAGAATGTTGAAGAAACAAGGCGGAATTTGTCCTGAATGTAAGAGCAGATTAAGCAATGAGGACTTGATGGAGGCGCACCATGTAGTTTATCGGTGCAAAGGTGGTAAAGATGAATACTCCAATCTGGTACTATTGCACCGCCATTGCCATGACAAACGTCATGCAGAAGAAATTAAAAACCTGAAACACTACGGAAAGAATCAGTTCGATAGTGGCAATACCCACAAAGACGAGAGAGTGTTTTATTGATGGGGGTTGTAGTAGTAAAGGCATGGGTAATAATGTTCTAACGAGCCCATGACTTCGAGCAAGACTCAAGTTATAGCATCTGACTGATTGAAAAAGATGCTCATGTCTGGAGACATGAATCCGAGGAGCCGTGTGAGTTTGAAAATCTCAAGCACGGTTTTGAAGACTGGTCGTGTGGGGTGAAATCCAAGGTTGCGATTTAGGTAAAAGAAGTGACCTGCATGGCCAAGTTTAACAAACGGTGTGCAGAAACCCTGTTTTTCGACTATCGCCGTCAGCATAAGCTACGCATTAAAGTGGCTCGTATTTTTAATACTTATGGACCCAATATGCACCCGAATGATGGACGAGTGGTCTCTAATTTCATTGTTCAAGCATTACAAAACCAAGCTATCACTATTTATGGTGATGGCTCACAAACGCGCTCATTTTGCTATGTAGATGATTTGATTGAAGGTTTCATCCGCCTCATGAATAGTGATGATGATTTGACAGGTCCTGTCAATCTAGGCAACCCGGGCGAATTTACCATTAAAGAACTCGCTGAAAAAATTATTGACTTAACAAATTCTCGTTCATCATTAGAATACAGACCATTGCCGAGTGATGATCCTATGCAACGCTGTCCTGATATTACACTGGCACAAAAAGCACTGCAATGGCAGCCGACAGTGGCTTTGGAAGAGGGACTGAAAAAAACTATCCCTTATTTTGAATCGCTTATCCAATAATTAAAATTGAAACGCAATTTAAAAAATCCGAATAGATGTTTCGGGAATGAGGGACGATTTCCCGAAACCGTTGTGGTGACTGAGTTTCGGGAAATCGTCCCTCATTCCCGAAACAACGAAATCCTATTTCTTTAAGAAATAGGATTTTTAGATGGCTACGGTATATGAAAAAACTATTAGTGACAGGATCATCGGGGCTCATCGGCTCTGAAGTATGTGTTTACTTCAGCCAAAAAGGATGGGATATCCACGGCGTGGACAACAACCAGCGTGCGGTATTTTTTGGACCGCCTGGAGATACCCGCTGGAATCAGAAAAGATTAGAATCCTCACTCAAGGCTTTTAAGCATCACGAACTGGATATTAGAGATCGTGACGCCGTTCTAAAACTGCTCGCACAAATTCGTCCAGATGCCATCCTGCATTCGGCAGCCCAGCCGTCGCATGACCGAGCCGCTGCGATTCCGTTCGATGATTTTGATACCAATGCCGTAGGCACACTCAATTTATTAGAAGCCGCCAGACAATCTTGCCCAGAATCTCCTTTTGTGCAGATGTCCACAAACAAAGTGTACGGAGATGCGCCTAACCGGATCGCACTCAAAGAATTGGAAACCCGCTGGGAATACGATGATCCAGCATACGCAGAAGGGATAGCTGAAACTTTCTCCATTGACCAGTCCAAACACTCTTTATTTGGTGCCTCTAAAGTAGCCGCTGATGTGATGGTCCAAGAATACGGACGCTACTTTAATATGCCCACCTGCTGTTTGCGCGGCGGATGCCTAACGGGTCCCAATCACAGTGGCGTTGAACTTCATGGTTTTCTGAGCTATCTGGTTAAATGTAACATCGAAGGGCGTGAATACAAAATATTTGGATACAAAGGTAAGCAGGTGCGTGATAACATCCATAGTCTTGATGTAGCCCGCTTTATTGATGCCTTTATTGCAGCCCCGCGAATTGCCGAGGTGTATAACATTGGAGGAGGCAAGGGCAATTCTTGTTCCATTCTCGAAGCCTTTAAAATTGTCGAAAAATTTTCGGGTCAACCCCAGGTTTACAGCTACCTCGAACAAAATCGGATCGGAGATCATATTTGCTACTACAGTGACTTGCGAAAAATGCGTCAGCACTACCCCAATTGGGACATTACTATCAGCCTTGAGGAAACCCTCAGACAGATAGTGGATGCTTGGAAAACAAGAAATGAATATTAAGAAACTTAAATTACTTCAAGCCTTGGAAGAGTGCAATAAACACATCAAGAGGATATTATACGCTTACCACAAAATGGCAAAATTTATGCCGCTTGATGCCACAAAATATGATCATTTAACCGATGAACAAATAGAGAACATTGATCAGTTCATCTTTAGATTTTCAAAACTCCAAGATGCCATGGGTGAGAGATTGTTTAGGGGCGTGTTAATCTATTTAGAAGAAGAGGTTAAAAATAAGCCATTTATTGATTTACTCAATAGACTTGAGCAGTTGGGTGCTCTTCAAAATAAAGAAGAATGGCTCTTTTTAAGAAAGCTGAGAAACGATCTCTCACATGAGTACCTCGATGAGAGCGAAGCCAATGCGTTGAATATCAATATGGTTTATGAAAATACTAAGAAACTGTATGATATATTTATGCAAGTCAAAATGTACGTTAATGACAACTTGCTCACTCTTAGCACAGATATTTTAGAGACACCTGATTTATGCGCCTAACTCAGCAAGAAATACAGATCATTAAATCTTCTGTCCGTGAAGTGATGGGAGAAGATGCGAGTGCCTGGCTGTTCGGTTCCAGAGTGGATGATAGCAAACGTGGTGGCGATATCGACTTATTTATAGAAGCGGATTTGCCCGATCCAAGGACTCGGGTGCAAAAGAATTCACAATTATGGGCTAAATTGCAATTGCGGTTGGGGGAACAACGAATTGATATTATTATTGCGGCTGCTCAATCTGAGGAACAGAAATTAATTGAGCGAATGGCAAGGGAAACAGGCATTCGTCTCTGAAGCTTAGAAAAGAAATGAAAATAATAATCACCGGTATCTGTGGCTTTGTTGGTTCTAGCCTAGCAAAAGCCCTTATAGACGATAATAATGAAATCATTGGAATTGACAACTTTTGTCGTGCGGGCAGTTGGCTGAACAAAGAACCACTACAAAAGCTCGATATTCAGATCATATATGGAGATATACGCAATGCCAGTGACGTAGATACCTTGCCAAAGGCGGATTGGTTGATCGATGCCGCCGCTAATCCGAGTGTATTGGCAGGGATAGATGGCAAAACCAGCAGTCGGCAATTGATTGAACACAATTTGCAAGGTACAGTGAACATTCTGGAATATTGCAAGCGGCACCAGGCTGGATTTATCCTCTTATCCACTAGCCGCGTTTACTCAATTAAAGGCTTGAGTCATCTTAATGTCATTAAAAAAAATGGGGCTTTTCAACCCCTGATTGACCAAAATACCCCGACTGGAATAACAGCCAAAGGCGTTACCGAAAACTACTCAACACTGCCACCAGTCTCACTGTATGGCAGCACCAAACTAACCTCTGAGCACTTAGCGCTTGAGTATGGATACACCTTTGATTTCCCTGTATGGATTAACCGCTGCGGCGTCCTAGCAGGCGCGAGCCAGTTTGGTCATCCGACTCAGGGGATTTTTGCCTACTGGATTCATAGTTTTCGAGAAAAACGCCCGCTCAAATACATCGGATTCGGTGGACAGGGTTATCAAGTACGAGATTGCCTCCACCCAAGGGATATCGTCTCGCTTCTACAAAAGCAATTTTCAGAACCCTTGCATTGCCCACCCAGAATTGTCAATCTAAGCGGCGAAAATAGCATGTCATTGCGGCAACTATCAGAATGGTGTGAATCTCGTTTTGGACCAAACAAGATTGATAAAACCACTGAAGAACGTCCTTTTGATATACCATGGATGGTCCTTGATCACACGCTGGCATCTAAGACTTGGAATTGGCAACCCAAAACACCTATAAAGGAAATTTTAACTGAAATCGCCAACTTTGCAGACTCTCATCCAGATTGGCTCTCAATATCACAGAAATGAAAACAATTAAACGAGGCATCACGGTCCTCAAAAAAATATTAGGGATTGTCATACCCTTTGGAAAGCGTAACTTAGTGTTTGTTGGGGCACTGCTCTTAGTTCAAGGCGTGATCCAAGTGATGGGCATTTTCTCTATTCTGCCATTTCTGGCACTGGCGGCTAATCCCGAACAAGCATTGAAATCTCAACTGGCGCAACGAATTCAAGAAATGATGCCCTTTCTTAACGAAGGAAACCTTATTTTATATACTGGAATTGCCACATTAATTCTTCTTTTGGGCTCAGGTGTCGTTAATTTGCTCGCCGACTACCAAAGGGCGCGTTATGCTCACTTTACGGCTCAACGCATTGCAGTTCAATTGTTACGCAATTATGCTTACTCTCCCTACGAATTCCATTTGCTAACAAACTCAGCAACGTTGATGAAAAAACTGCATAACGATGTCACTCTGTTTATGATTGGGGTACTCTTACCCAGCTTGGAAACGATGTCTCGTATTATCAATGTTTTCTTAATCGTGCTGCTATTGCTTTTTGTCGCCCCTGGACCAACCTTAGTCGCGGTATTAGGTTTCGCATCCCTGATGGCAATATTGCTAGGCGTGTTTCGTGTTTACCTATCACGCTCCAGTCAAGAAAGAAATCAGATCACAAAAGAACGCTACAATTCTGCATTACAGCTTATGATGGGGATCAAACAGATCATGGTTCATGAGTGCCAAGCATTTTTTATTAATCGTTTTCAACAGGCTTACTTTAAAAATGCAAAATTGGACTCTATCCTGGTTTTGATCAATAATCTGCCACGCTATTTGCTGGAATCTCTAGCATTTTCGGGGGTGGTGGGGATCGTATTGTTTTTGGATTCAAGTGAAGGTAATCTGACAGAAGTGCTGCCACTGCTGGGATTATTTGCGCTGGCAGGTTACCGCATTTTGCCCTCGCTTAGCTTGATATACTCACAAATCACAAGCATTCAAAGCCGTGCGTTTACGATTGACAGCTTGCGTGAAGACTTGCATTCTAGTCGCCAGCCGGCGGAATCTTCGACAGAATTGCTCAAATTGAGTTCAACAATTTCATTTGAAAAGGTATCATTTTCTTATTCACAGAGAGAGATAATTGCCTTAGATGCGGTTTCTCTGAAAATCGCAAAAGGCAACCATGTTGGTATCGTGGGCTCATCGGGTTCCGGCAAAACCACGCTCATTGATCTGCTCCTGGGACTACACCAACCGGCATCGGGTAAAATCACAATAGATGATGAGATTTTGACAAACGCCAACATTTCAGGCTGGCGAAAAATGATTGGCTATGTGCCCCAGGATATTTTTCTCACTGACGATACAGTACGCCGGAACATTGCATTAGGTGTTTCTGATGCTCAAATTGATGAGGTGAGGCAGGCAGCGAAGATTGCACAAATACATTCATTTATTGAAACCCAGCTTCCTAATGGCTATGAAACCATAATAGGTGAACACGGAGCACGACTCAGTGGTGGACAACGCCAAAGAATAGCCCTTGCCCGTGCGCTGTACCGCAAACCCCAGGTGCTTGTATTTGATGAAGCGACAAGTGCCTTGGACTCAGCGACAGAAAAAGCACTGATGGATGCTGTGGCACAGCTACCCTCAGATATGACGGTGATCATGGTTGCACACCGGCTCTCAACCATCAGGCAATGTGACCGCATTTTTGTTTTGGAACAGGGGCATTTGGTTGCTGAAGGTCAATATGACGAATTGATCAGAGATAATAGCACCTTCAGAGAATTAGCTTTGCAGAAATCAAAAAGTTAAGTGTAAATATAGACAATGTTAATATCACCCTTAGAATACCACCACAATCTCATTCGAGCAGTACCAGCCGATCTCAAGCGGTCCATTAAAGCAAAACCGATTGCTTGGAAAGCTGAAAGACGTGCCGCTTGCAGACAATTGACCGAGATAATGGAACAAAATAAGCGTTTTTCTTTTTTGCGGCTTGGAGATATGGATTTAGGTTATCTATTAGCCTATCAAAACCATCAGGGTAATTTAGAAAGCGGTGAGACAGGAGGGACTCTTGTCTCTGGTACTCTTTCATTTGGCACACCAGGCATTGGTACTCAAGATATTGGACGAATGTGGCGAGCTTTTGAGCAAGCGGATTATGTAGATTTTCACGAAATGTATTGGTTTAACGCAATGTTACTGCCAAAACTAAAACTTCAGCGTAAAGTAGGAGGCTACGCTAACAATGGGGAACGAAGCTCGCAAATCATTCTTACTTGGATGGAATACGAATTTAGCCGTTTCATTTCCGGTAAACGTATCCTTATCGCCGGAGCAGAAGCCGCTATATTAAATAACCTATTACAGAATGCAAAATACCGCACTATCGCTCAAGGCTATTGGCCTGAGAATGTTTTCTTGAAATGTCATCAAGTTAGAAATAATGGCGAAAACCTTGTTCGTGACCTAGACTTAATAAAAAAAGAACTCAGCGAAGACATAGAAAAAAATCGTATTGATACTCTGTTTCTCTCCCTTGGGGGGGGCGCTAAAATTCTGTGCTATGAACTTGCCTGTGAACTTGGGATCCGTGCTATCGATTTTGGAGGATGCCTAAGAGCCCTGACATATAGCGGCTCAGACGGCAACCGCGCCTGTCGATCTACCCATAACCCATTTCTTTTCCGTGTGCCGTTCTCAATTTATATGGACGCACTGGAAAAAGCGTTTCCTAATATGCCAGCCCATGTTATATTGGCAAAGGCGCACACCCAACTTTTGCTTGAACTTCAGAAGAAAGAAAGCGGTTGGACATATACCTCAGACAGTATGCTGCGTGAAAACTATGAGCCCTCATCGCAAAACATGAGTGCTTTTAAAACAAGCCGAGCTTGTTATAATAAAAAATATCGCTCCCTGTTAAAAAAAAACAAGGAATGTAAAATACAGAGGCATTCATTCTTAGAATGGTGTGCAGAAAAAAAACTTTTGCCGGGTTTTCACTATTATCTCCTTTATCGAAAATTAAGAAACTTAAGAAACTATCTTAAAAACCTTATTGTCAATTAATTATCATTAGCACGCAGATATTACAAACCATGATGAAGAAATTTATAAAGAATATTATAATTGCCTTTTTGAAAGGGGACAGTCGTTGGCTGTTACTTGAATCCACTCTTGTTCGGAGTGTTAATTATCTAGTGTGGCAAAGAAACCAAATTGAAGATGAAAGAAAACAGACTGCAAATCCTGAGTTATATAAAGCTGAGTTATATAAAGTTGATACTAAAGCAGGTGATTTGATCAGCAATCAAATGGAGGTCAGGCATGGGCCATTCAAAGGCATGAAGTATCCTGAATTGTCATCAGTTGGCAGCACACTTTTACCTAAATTATTAGGTAGCTATGAAAAAGAACTTCAGCCTCTTATAGAGCGTATTTGTCAAACAGGGTATACTGAAATAATAGATATTGGGTGTGCAGAAGGTTATTATGCAGTTGGACTGGCATTAAGGATACCCGAAGCCAGGATTTATGCTTTTGACATTAATCAGAAAGCGAGAGATTTATGCCAGAAAATGGCCAGTTTAAATGGTGTTAGATGTGATATAAAAGAGAATTGTTCAACTGAGACACTCCGCGTTTTTCCGTTCAAAGAACGGGGATTAATAATATGTGACTGCGAAGGATGTGAGATGGAATTATTTAAGCCTGAAGTGATGGAAAATCTAAAAGCTTGTGATTTGCTGATAGAATTACATGATTTTGTGGATATCAATATATCCACTTATATTTCAGATTTATTTAAGTCCACACACGAGCAAAGCTTTATTGAAAGTGTTGATGATATAAAAAAGGTCAAAATTTATGACTATGAAGAGCTACACGATTTGAATTTAGTCACAAAGAAATATATTTTATCGGAAAATAGACCAGCGGCTATGGAATGGATTTTTTTGCGTTCTAAACAATTTTAAAGTTTTTTTTCATAAAAATGGAAATTAAAAAACCAAATTTCATCATTATTGGCGCTGCCAAATGCGGAACAACCACACTGTCAAGAGTCTTGGCAGAACATCCAGATTGTTGTTTTAGTCGTCCAAAAGAAGTGCGATTTTTTCATGACGACAATAAGTACTCAAAAGGTTGGGAATGCTATAAAGAGGCTTTTACGCATTACAATAATGAGTTAGTTGTAGGCGAATGTACACCACATTATTCTGACAAGATTGCATTTCCAGAAACGGCTATACGTATTCATCAATTTAATCCAAAAATTAAATTAATATATATGGTTAGAGAACCGTATGAAACATTTATTTCCGCTTGGCGAATGAGGGCTCGGATAGGTGAACCTATCGCTATGCGCGGTATTAACTATTTTTTTGAACATGAGCCAGCGATAGAGCGCATAGTAAAGACTTATTGTTATTCTTATCAACTGGAAGCCTATAAACAATACTTCCCAGAGGATGCTTTTTTGATTATATTTTTGGAAGAACTGTCACGCGATTCTCTGCAACAGTACGAGCGTGTTTTCCAATTTCTCAAACTTGAGCCTTCCAAATTTGATTGGAATAACATCCACATCAAAGAAAACGGAGCCAATCAACACTATAA
>JSZA02000009.1 GCA_000785145.2 Candidatus Thiomargarita nelsonii | reverse complement strand
CTGATATCACCAGTGCTTATAATGTGGCAGAAGACATTTATTTGGAGCCTGAATTTAATGATTTATGTGGCTTTCGAGAATCAGAAATCAGAGCAGTTGTGACTCAAATCGTTGAAGAATGTAAACTTTCTCCTCAAAAAGGGGAAGATGCCTTAGCCCTGATGCAACCGTTTTATGATGGCTACAGTTTTAGCGAGCAAGAAAATGAATTGATTTATAACCCGACATTAGTTCTTTATTTTATAAAACGTTTTCAACGTCAGTGTAAATTTCCGCGTCAAATGCTGGATAACAATTTGGCGATCGATCGGGGTAAACTCACTTATATCACCGGATTACCCAATGGGGAACCCATTATTTTTCAAGCTCTGAATGAGACTCCACCTTTGAGCATCTCAGAATTATCGAATCGTTTTGGTGTTGATAACATGTTAAATGCTACTAAAGATACCACTTTTATCGTATCTTTGCTTTATTATTTAGGCATTTTGACTTTTAATGGGGAAACTGAGTTTGGGGATTGGCGTTTCAAAATTCCAAATTTGGTAGTACGAAAGCTTTATGTGGAACAGCTTTTTGAACGGTTTCTCCCTATTGACACTGAACGCTCAGAAGCTCGCCAATTCGCTAAGCAGTTTTATCAAACCGGCGATTTACAACCCTTGTGTAATTTTATGGAGCAGCGTTATTTTAGGGTATTTGATAATCGTGATTATACTTCGGCAAATGAGTTAGTGATTAAGACGGCTTTTTTAACGGTGCTATTTGATGATGTGTTTTATGTGATGGACTCTGAATTTCCGCTAGAACGGAGATATGCGGATTTGACGATGATTATGCGTCCAGAGCAGCGCAAATATCCGCTTTATGATTTTATTTTGGAATTTAAGTATTTAAAATTATCTGAAGTGGGCTTAAATGGTGCGGAAGTTCGCGAAAAAAGTATTGAGGAACTCATGGCTTTAAGTGCCGTAGAAGATAAATTGGCGGAATCTGAAAAACAATTACTTGATTATCAAACTCGTTTGGAGTCTAAATATGGCGATTCTTTGTTACGCTTGCAACTGATTAGCGTGGTGGCGGTGGGTTTTGAGCGTGTGGTGTGGCAAAAGGTTTAAATAAATTCTATGGCTTATCCGATAACAACTATAAATAAAAAACTCAAAACCAGTCAAAATCTGTTGCTGAACTATGTCAAA
Organism: Candidatus Thiomargarita nelsonii; assembly: GCA_000785145.2. Classification (GTDB taxonomy): domain Bacteria; phylum Pseudomonadota; class Gammaproteobacteria; order Beggiatoales; family Beggiatoaceae; genus Thiomargarita; species Thiomargarita nelsonii_B. The sequence goes on along the minus strand of JSZA02000009.1, from coordinate 116,849 downwards.
GTATTAATTGGCTACGCCCGTTGGCAAATGGCACTGGCACTGGGTTTATTAATTTTGGTAGGGCTAACAGAAGGCATTGGGCTTTTGATGTTAGTGCCTTTTCTACATTTGGTTGGTTTTGTACCAGAAGCTAGTACCCCCACCGGCATTATCGCAATAGCAAATCAACTATTTGCAACAATTAACTTATCTCTGACTTTGCCAACGGTTTTATGCCTTTATATCGGGCTCATTTCTTTCCGAGCCTTTTTAGTACGTTGGCGCGAAGTACTGCTCACTGAGATACGCCTCGGTTTTGTCGATCATTTGCGAATCCGACTGTCTAACGCCATAGGACAAGCCAACTGGTTATTTTTATTAAGGAAGCGTAGCTCCGATATTACCCATGTCTTAACTTAGGACATCAATCGAGTTGGTCAAGGTACCTACTTTTTCTTGACTATTACGTCGGCAAATGTTGGACTTTACCCGCAGCAATGCTTGGGTTGGTATGATTTATCAGATCGGCGCGGCTATCGCACTCAGCGGTTTGCTCTATATTGCGGCTGTAATACTGCGTCTCCCCGTAGCAGAACTGCTGGTTTTAATATTAGTTTTCGCCCGTTTATTACCGATGTTATCCAACTTGCAGCGGAGCTATCAACACCTTGTCCATACGCTACCTGCCTTTGCCTCGGCGATGGAAATGCAGGCGCGTTGCGAGGCAGAGGCTGAACCTATTTTGATAGATAAAAATTGGACACCCACTCTGCGTCAGGAAATTAGGCTACAAAATGTACATTTCCGCTATGATAAACAGAAAGAGAAAAAAATTCTATCTGATTTCAATTTAGTTATTTCGGCTCAACAAACAACGGCTATCGTTGGCTCATCGGGGGCGGGTAAAAGTACGCTGGCTGATTTATTAATGGGTTTATTAATGCCTGATGCGGGTGAAATTTTAATTGATGGACAGCCACTTCAGGCACAACTAACACGTAGCTGGCGACAAAGTGTTGCCTACGTGCCACAAGAAACTTTTTTATTCCATGACACAGTGCGAGCCAATCTGCTGTGGACACGCCCGCAAGCCAGTGATGAGGAATTATGGCAAATTTTACGGCTGGCAGCAGCCGATCAATTTGTAGCCGAACTGCCAGACAGCCTTGAGACAGTGGTTGGTGATCGAGGAGTGCGACTGTCTGGGGGAGAACGCCAACGCATTGCACTAGCGCGAGCTCTGTTATGCAAGCCATCATTATTAATTCTTGATGAAGCCACCAGTGCCCTAGATACCGAGCATGAACGACGTATTCAACAGGCGATTGATTCCTTGCATGGTGAACTCACTATCGTGGTGATTGCCCATCGGCTATCAACAGTGCGCCATGCGGATAAAATAGCTGTGATGGAAAATGGTCAAATCGTGGAAATGGGAAGTTGGGAAGAATTGGAAGCCTGTGAAGGGGGGCGGTTACGCACTTTATTACAGGCAACGGCAATAGGCTGAGCCGATTTAGCCGAAATACTATGCCATTAACACTGTTGTTGGGGCACTCGCTAAGCCAATGCCATTAAGCTTAACTACCTGCTCCGTAACGTAATCGTTCGGCTCTGAAAACCAATGCCATTAAGTTAAGCTTTTTTTGTAGGGTGGGTAGAGCGGATCGAAACCCACCAAACCTTTGAAACGAAGATCCGGGCGTAAATTTATAACAAAGGTGGGTTGGGCGTCCCATAACGATGTTGCGCGGGCAACCACAAGGGATTGCCCCTACCCACCCTACAATATCTCTTAACTTAATGGCATTGGCTCTGAAAACGGGTTGCAAACTTCACCGACATACACAAGCTAAAGGAAATAACTTAATAAGTACCGAACCATGAATTTTAAGGTATTTTGGAGTCCAAAGGTTTAGCTTTGGACAAGCCCCAAAGCTAAAGCTTTGGACTCCAAAATATACGATAATTCATGGTTCAGTACTTAATGAAGCCTGCTCCGTATCGTTCGGCTCTGAAAACGTTTCCCACGGGTTGCAAACACAAAAGGCAGCGTGGTAAATTGAAAATAGGAAGATCATACGTCTTTACCTTTTTTCGCAAGGGTTTGGGACTTTGCTACATCAACGTGGTCAATTGATTTTACATGCCAGTGCAGTTTATACTGAGCGAGGGGCTATTCTATTTATGGGCACTTCTGGCTCTGGAAAGTCAACATTGGTAGCAGGGTTTTTAGAGCGTGGTTATCAGGTTTTAGCAGATGACTTGTGTACAATTGGGTTTTCTGGAGATCGGGTACCCCAAGTATTCCCCGGTTTTGCTCAGATTAGATTGTGGAGTGATGCCATTAAGCATTTAGGATATGACATTCACACCATGCAGCGAGTCTGGCACAAAGAAGATAAATATACGCTGATTTTGCCAAATGAGTTGACAGCTAACTTTATACCACTTCATGCCATTTATTTGCTTAACCCGGCTGATACACAAGACGTTTTAGTTGAATCTTTGGGACTAAGTAAAAAATTTAAGTCATTGTTAGAAAATGTCTTTAGAGCAGAATATGTGAAGGGTTTGGGTGTACAAAAAGCGGTTTTCAGACAAATCTCAGAAGTGCTTAAATATAGCCAGTTTAAACGTGTCACCCGCCCACGAGATCATTTCTCAATTGGGCAGCTCATCCAACGGCTGGAAAAAGACTTTCATTAGATGAGAACACAATATGATTGAACTAACGACAAAGATTGTTCAGACACCAGAAATTCTTGCCGCCAGTGTGGACGACGAGACGATGGCGATGGATTTAGAGAGCAATAACTACTATGGTATGGGGCGAGTTGGTAGCCATATTTGGGAGTTACTTGAGCAGCCCCTGACAATTGTAGAACTCTGTAGCACACTTCAAAAAAAGTTTGAAGTTGATAGTGAAACTTGCCAACGAGATGTATTGCCTTTTGTACAGCAGCTAGTCGATGAAAAACTGGTTCGTATTGTTAAAGCGTAAAGCTGTTTTGTTTTTCAAGTGTCCTTGGAAAACACAGCGGGCTATAGTAGAGGCGGTATTCTGGCTGGGTTTAGCGCGTGCTGCTGTATTACTATTGCCGTTTCGGTTTATTGCGCCCTATCTAGGTAAACTCAACCATGAAACGCCTCAAGTTTGTTCAGTCTCACAACAGGCGATTGCACAACATATCGCTTGGGTGATCTTGATGACCAGTCGCTATACCCCTTGGCGCAGCAATTGCTTGGCTCAAGCTCTTGCGGGTAAGATAATGCTCCGGCGTCGTGGCATTTGTAGTACACTCTATTTGGGGCTGAAAAGATCAACAAATAGACTGGAAGCGCACGCTTGGTTACGAGTTGGCGAACAGATTGTGACGGGTGGCGCGGTAAAACATGAATTTACAAAGATTTCTTCCTTTGGAGCAAAAACACCTTGAGCGGGATCTACGGTATTTTTTATAAAGATGGGACCTCACAAACGCTTGAACCATTAAAAGCGGCTATGGTCGAATGGGGGCCTGATGATCAGGGGACGTGGTGCAAGGGAGCAGTTGGGCTGGGCCATTTAATGCTGCACACGACACCGGAGTCATTAGATGAGCGATTGCCCGCCACTCATCCCCATCATCCAAATTTGATCATCACGGCTGATGCCCGGATCGATAATCGGGATGACATTTTGGCGGCGCTCAATATTAGCCCCGCTGAACGCATGCCCGACAGTACACTGATTTTGTTAGCTTATGAACGCTGGGGGCAAGCCTGTGTTGACAAGCTGATAGGGGATTTCGCTTTTGTGATCTGGGATCAACGGCAACAGTTGCTTTTTTGTGGCCGCGATATTATGGGTTGTAAACCCTTTTTTTATTATAATGATACACGTCGTTTTATCTTTGCTTCTGATATTGAAGGGGTGTTAGCATGTTCTGGGGTGCCTCAACGCCTGAATGAGACTTTGTTGGCCATCTATTTACAGGAAGATAGCGCTTTTGCAGAAAAACGCTACACTTTTTTCGCGGATATTGTTAAACTACCACCTGCTCATCAACTAGTTATCACAGCAGATAGGAGCCAACTGACACAATATTGGTCATTAGATAGCGTGCGCGAAGTCCGCCTGCCCTCAGACGACGATTATGCAGAGCAGCTACGTGAATTACTTTTTCAGGCTGTGAAGTGTCGGGTGCGTACCACTTTTCCAATAGGTACTCACCTCAGTGGTGGATTGGATTCATCTACCCTGACAGCCATTGCGGCACGATTACTGCGAAAAAAAGGACAGACGCTAACAGCCTATTCGTGGTCACCGGCGCCACCATCGACAGGCGAATTACCCGATGATGAGCGCAAGTTGATCAAAGAACTTTGTAGCCGTGAATCAATTCAATGCCACTATATTGACTTAAAGGTTGAAGATGTGGTTCGGACTTATATGCGTGACTTTACACGCCAGCCTTATGAAATGATGCTACGGGAAGAGCTAACCCAGAGACAAGCCGCGCAGAACAATGTGCGTATCATGCTTTCGGGATGGGGCGGAGACGAAGCGATTACTGGGCATGGCTGGGGTTACTGGTCGGCTCTATTCCTGCGTGGACGCTGGTGGAAGTTACATCAGGAAATTCTGTCACTTATCGAACAAAGTGATGTGACGGGAATACGCAAACTAAAGCGATATGCGGGTATGACATACAGCAAAGTGTTGCTACCTCTGATTCCTGAGTTTATCTGGATGAGGTGGCGCGATAGTCGGCCAGGAGTTTACCCGATGACTTGCATTAAGCAAAGTTTTGCCACCCAGCATCAAAACGCTGTGATGGCTTTGTGTGGCCCATCATTGCGCGAGCGTTCCAATGTTCAAAAAATGCAATGGCGCTGGCTCGATAATGGACATCTGACCAGACGCATTGAAGCTTGGGCCATCAATGGTGCTCGACAGCAGCTCGTGTATCATTATCCCCTACTGGACCGACGTATTCTTGAGTTTTGTCTTGGTACCCCGTCGGACCAGTTTGTTCAACATGGATGGAAACGTTCTCTTATACGCAGAGCCGTTAAGGGCTTGTTGCCAGAAGCAATACAATGGCATCGTTCCAAAGTAGAACCTGCCGCCTTTGATGTTATCGGCAGCGTACTGGTGCAAGCACTACCAGAGTTATTCGATAGGCTTGGTACTGAGAAGTGTACCCATCCAGCGGTTAGATGTGTCGATATGAAAAAATTAAAGGAGGTGATTAAACAAACAAATGAAATAAAGAGAGAAGTAGAAGTGCTTTTGAACACCATGGCATGTGTCAATGTCTTTACAAATTCAACCATCAATATATTAAACAGCAACAGCTAGGAATTAAATTCTGAATAATACTATTCAGAATCAACCAGAAAAAGACGAACAGCAACCAGCAAATGTTTATACGAGGAAAATTAAAATGGCTTATGGTACTTTCAAATCAGTTGAAGAAGTGGCAACAAAATTTGATATTGAAGTTGCGGATACAACGAGATTTATTGGTGAAAAAACATTAGAAATTTCAGAACTATTATTTTCTATCATAGAAAATAATTTAATAGATAAAATAAATTATGTCTCTAAGTATGCGATTTGTGAAACAATTATTCGTCCTATTCTGGATATAGTTGCACAAAATTATCCTCTAAAAGTCTGGTCACATATTCCTTATAATGTGGACAAAGAAAAAGGACTCGTAGGAGAGCCTGATTATTTAATCGCTCCAAAAAACAAATATGGTGGCATGGCAAGCCCCGCACTGTGTGTTATCGAGGCGAAAAAAGATAATTTTGATGAAGGCTGGACCCAAGCTTTAGCAGAAATGGTGGCTTCTTCTCTACTTGAGGTAAAAACCTATTATGCAGTGGTGACCACAGGTACAGTTTGGCAATTTGGGAAATTAAAAAACAATATTTTTATCGTAGATCCAACATCCATATCGGCACCGACTGATTTACAGCGACTTTTTAATATTATTAATTGGATATTTAATGAAATATCCTCAGATTTCATATCTTCAGCATCCGCCTGAACCAAGACTCAGTGTATTGGCAATCGCATGGTATCAAAAGTCTCTGACAGTCCAACCGAACTGTGCAGAGACTTATCTCGCCTTAGCCAAAGCCTATCACCAGCTCGGTCAATCTGAGGACGCCTTGAATAGCTGTGATAAAGCACTGGAAATAGAACCAGAATCGCTAAAAGCACGCTACTATCGCTGCATGTTACAACTTCCGATAGTTTATCGTCATCAGGAAGAAAGCCTAACCAGCCGTCAAAGCTATCACCAAGCACTTGTTCAATTACATGACACCATAAAGCGTGCCACGCCACAAGCCATCAGTTCACTTGTGGAAGCCATCGGCACTGTGACCCCTTTTTATCTGCTCTATCAGGGATATAATGACATCGAATTGCAGCGGCACTATGGAAAACTGATCACCCAAATTATGGCAACCTGTTATCCGCAATGGGCTCCTCAAATTCCCCAACCAAAAACCAGCGAACCAATACATGTCGGCATTGTCTTTGGACATTTTCACCAACATTCGGTGTGGAAAGTTATTGTCAAGGGGTGGATAAGCCAACTCAATAGAGATAGGTTTAAACTATTTGGCTACTCGCTGGGGGACAAGCAAGATCAAGAAACCGAAATAGCCCGTGATAATTTGACCAAGTTTGTTGAAGGGCCACATTCTATTGAAGAGTGGTGTCAGCTCATCCATGCTGATCATCCTCACATACTGATTTATCCCGAAGTCAGCATGAAGAAACTCGCCATACAGCTATCGGCATTGCGACTCGCCCCGATTCAATGTACAACTTGGGGCACCTACGTGACCAGTGGTTTGCCAACCATAGATTATTTTCTGAGTGGCACCCTAATCGAACCCGATGATGCGGAGCAACAGTACACTGAGAAGCTGGTTCGACTGCCTAATCTATCCATTTATTATACGCCGCCTCAGATTGAGTTAGCATCGCTACAACGCCAAGATTTAGGATTGAGATCATCAGCAGTCATCTACCTTTGTGTCCAATCGCTATTCAAGTATCTTCCCCAATACGATTTTATCTTTCCTCGCATTGTGCAAGCGGTGGGCGACTGTCAGTTTGTTTTCTTTAAGCACAAAACCTCGGAAACACTGACCAAAATTTTTGTAAAACGATTGCAGCGTGCTTTTTCTGCGGTTGATCTCGACATAGCAGATTACGTTGTGATGCAGCCCGCTTTAACCGATGCCGCTTACCACCGCTTAAACGATCTTGCTGATATTTTCCTAGACTCTCTAGGAACGGCTGGCACCACTACAACGCTGGAGGCGATTACCTACAATCTGCCCATTGTTACCATGCAGGGCGAGTTTATGCGCGGGCGAGTTAGCCACGGCATTCTAAAACAGATAGGTGTCACAGAAACAATTGCTACTTCAGTAGATGATTATATTGAAATAGCCAACCGCCTCGGCAGAGATGTATCGTGGCGACAGAAGGTGAGGAAACGAATGGCACAAAATAAACATAAGGTATATGGTGACATGGCTTGTATTGAGGGCTTAGAAACCTTTCTGTCAACCGTTGTCCATAACAAAAAAATTGCCCCATGACAATTGCTTCAAAAATTTATCGAAAACTAAAAAGAACTATTCATCGTGCTCGCTACAAGTACTGGCTCTATAACCGATTTGGCAGTCCACTTGGATACTTACGCTACAGACAAAGTACATCACACGCGCCGCTTAAGTGTGCTGCTTTTGTGCCGTCCCGGAACAACTGATATTTACGTGCTTTGGCATACTTTTACTTGATGAAATTATCAGAAATCTCTTATATGATCCAACCAACAGAGAAAATGGCAGAACACGCTATGTTTAATGGTCAGCGTGTTCTGCTGACCGGCATCAGTGGTTTTTTGGGACGGGTTTTGTGTCACGGGAATCGACAAAAATCCACCAACAAACTTAACCACGCTGGTATTGCCACAGGACTTTATCCAACTTGAACTCACTAACCCCCAACAGCTAGCACCTCAGAATTTCGACATCATTTTCCATCTCGCGGGTATGGCATCAACGACCCATTCTGTTCAAGCACCTGCTCAAGACTTTGCACAAAATCTGATCACAACCTTTAAGTTGCTCGACAAACTCCGCCAATGCTCATGGAGAGGCCAGTTTGTCTATGTCTCAACGGCAGCCGTCTATGGTGAACCACAGCAACTACCCATCACTGAAGAAACCCCCACCAGACCGATTTCCCCTTACGGCGTAAGCAACTTGGCTTCTGAAGAATATATTCGCGTCTTCTCACAATGCTATGGCTTTAGTGCCGTGATAGCACGTATTTTCTCTCTGTACGGCCCCAGACAAACAAAACAAGTCGTTTTTGACATCTTGCGGAAAACGCTCCTCTCTGACGAGCCGATTACTCTATTTGGGGATGGCTATGAAGTACGCGACTTCATCCATGTCAATGATGCAGCACAAGCGTTATTGTTACTGGCCAAACAAGCCGAAATTGGTGCGCCGATATTCAATGTGTGCTCAGCCAGCGGAATTACCATCCGTGAGCTAGCAGAACGGATCGTCACATTAGCAGACCAAAACCCCGAACGCATCGTTTTTACTGGCCACAGCAAAAGCGGCGATCCAAATCACTGGATAGGCTGCAATAAAAAACTCTGTAGAACGGGCTTTTCTTTGAATTATTCCTTATCAGAGGGACTCGCAGATACACTGGAGTGGTTTCGACAAAGCTATAGAAGTTCAGAAAAATAAATTCTGAGAAAATGAGTCCCGGGCGCATTCCCATTATCACGGTCATTTGAAAAGGTGTTTGATGTTATCTAAAGAGGAAAGAACACGTTATCACTACGCAAAGCGAGAACCTAAACTGTTACTAATTTATGTTGTGGATGAAACCGGTAAAATTTCAATCCGTTTTTATGCAGTTGGAGTCCAAAGCTTTAGCTTTGGCTGGGTCGCACTTTGGACTCCAACTGAGGTAAATCGGTAAGTTATTTTATCGACTTCCCTAAATCGGCTTTTTGAAAAGGCAGGCATCCCGATCATGTCTTTTAAGGGACCGGCACTGGCAATACAAGCATACGGCAATTTGGCATTACGCCATGCTGGTGATTTAGATTTGCTGTTAATCCGCTGCAAAAATCGGTTTACATGAAAAAATTCCCTGATTTAGTCTATACATATAAAGACCTCAAAATTCCTATAGAGTTACATTGGCGTTGGACTCCTAATCCCTATCTATTTCCCCTCAGTGTCGAGGAAGCGTGGCAAAAACGTGAAATGATCAGTATTGCTAATACTAAAGTAGCCACATTGCCAAACAATAGAATCAGACTCATCTTTGATAAAATTCCAAAAATAAAGAGTATAATGTAGTCGTTAAGTGACAACGCTGCCCACTACCGGGATTTGTTTTTAACATCAAGCGTTTATCTGTAAACCGCTCAAAATACCAATCACTGTCCGCACGATGTCTTCATTAGTCGTTTGCTGTTGCAACGTTGGAAAACGGGCAAAACTCTGCCGGCACTCAGTTCTTTGCAGAATTTAAAGCAGCTAGAAGGAAAGGACGATTTAGTGATTTGGCTACTTTTGGCAAGGGTATGGCAATATCTTCTCAAGCTGTTTGCTGGTGACGAAGAAAATGTTGTGTCATTTCTTGATGTGATGCGTACTTATTATCGCAGAATTGATGATGATGAATTTTCTTCGTTGAAACGGTGGAAGCTCATTTTTATCAAAAGGCTTTTGAACACGGAGCCTATCGGGCTGGCAATCTTTTGCTGGACAAGATAATTAATGCTCAAAATAAAAGTAATGGTTTTACTGCACTTCATCACTTCCTACTCAGTTTTTGGGAATTCAAGAGACATGGACTGTATTCTGAAGAAAAGATGAGCGATTGGCGGCAACTGGTGTGGCTTCGTTTGCGCGGGATTTACAGCGTAAAAGAATGAAGCGAGGAGTCTCAAAATCCTAGTCGCTAGAAATCATATTTTTAAAGCAAGCGTAGGGTGCGTCCCACGCACATTCTTGATGTCGCTGTAGATTAATTTCGTTACGAGATGGTGCGTAGGACGCACCCTACGCTTGCTGATCTAAACCTGACCAAGGTGCGTAGGACGCACCCTACGCTTGCTAACGTCGAAACCTTAAAAACACGCGAGCCTTGATTTTATTAGCTTCTGTATTTTTAGCCTCATTTTTTATACCGAACGTACTTGAAATATTTTAACATTTATAGAAATCCTATTTTTCAAAAAAATAGGATTTCTTTGAAATATTTTGGTAGGCGTCCAAGTAGTAGTAAACCAACTTTATTTTGACGAATAACCGCAGATTGGGGGGTAACGCTTGCTGGAAAGAATACAATGAAGCTCTTGTTAAACGAGGTAGCCTAACTTTATGGTTTGATGAAGAAGTCATAAAGGCTTGGCATGATGTCAAAATAATTGATGATCGTGGCTCGCCTCCCGGATTACCAGACTCTCGTCCGATTTAATTTCATAAAACCTGGTTTTACTGATTTTCCCATTCAATAATTTTTTTAACATGACGGAAGCTTGTTTTAGGGTTAGACGGGCGTTGTTTATTAGAATATTATATAATTTTTAATTAAATTTTTTTGAAAAAAAACATTTGTAATAAACCAAAAAAGTCTATATTATGTGTCCAGCTTATATGCTAAATGGTGGATTGGGCGTTCCCCCCACAATATTTACATTTAACCCAGGCTAGGAAAGGTAGCAATTTATTTATGAAGAAACTGTTATTCGTTTTATCATTTCTGGTTATGACAAATCCTGCCATTGCTGATAGTTGGACCTCTTCATTCTCGGAAGAAGGCTCACATCAAGCAACTTGTTCATCGACATCTGCTGTAAGTGGAATACAATGCACAGGGGGATATTGTGATAATATTTCTTTAAGGTGTGGTGGTTCTTTGGGAGTTCTGGATGACAAATGGTGGACAGGCTATTTCTCTGAAGAAAATGGCGGCTACCAACCTTGTGGTGGCAAAGGATATGTTGTTGGTATGTCTTGTAAGGGAAGCTACTGTGACAATATTAAATTATATTGCAAGAGCTTTCGGAACAAAACCCCCAAATCTTGTGGATGGACTAATTGGATTTCAGAGGAGAATGGTGGAAAACTTGTTTTTAGTAGTGGTAAATATGCCGTAGCTGTAAAATGCTCAGGAAGCTATTGTGATAATAAAAAATTTTATATCTGCAAATAAGGGACGTAGCAATAAATAACTTATGCTATGCAAAAAACGCAACATATGCTATCTCTTCAAGGGATAGCATAGGTCAAAATTGAAAATGGCGTATATCCAATACATTAGTCACGTCCAAGATAAATCTTGGACGCCTAATCTTGTCCAAGTAGTTTTTTTATAAATAACTTTAATGGTTCCGGAATATTTCTCTTAATAAAATTTGGAATCTTTGAGCGTTTCTGCTCAAGAATAAAATTTGGACAAGGCGCATTATGTGCCAAATAGGCTTGCCCAGAACTGAGGCACTCCTTACATATCTTCTGAGAAACTTTAAGTTTTTTGATTTCTTCAGGAGATAAATCGAAAAGTGAGCCAATCGAATATTCAGCGTGATCCTTTGGAACGACACAACAGGTTAAAACATTACATCCTTCATCAATTGTTAACATATCATATTGTGGACAAACATAGTTTTTCGGCGCCAATGCAATCGTCTCCTCAATATAATAAAGCAACAAATCTTTTGACAATTTCTTCAGAGTTTCATAAGGGAGAGAGTCATTAAAATATGAACTTGTCAAATTAAAATCGTTTAAGTAAGCCACGTATGGATAAAATTCAATCTGTCTTTGATCACAAAAATCCTTTGCCGCTTGCATTTCTCCTAAATTAAATTGATAAAGGTGGTAGCTTACACGGACATCGCCAATAAATCCCGCTTTTCTGAAATTCTCAAGAATGACATCAATATTGCGTAATATCTTTTTGAATTTGAAGCGATGTATCCTATCATAGGATTTTTGGCTAAAGCCTGGCATTGATATGCTGACTTCCCGCAATTGACTTAATAAACCACGCTCTACCTTGACAGGTTTTGAGGCATTTGTGGAGATTGAAAAAGCAATATTTCTTGAATTGAGTATTTTCAAGATTGCGTTAAACTGAGGGTGAATCAAAGGCTCTCCCCAGTTATATAAAATAATGACCGTTTTGTCCCCGATAAGCTTAAACTCAATTAATCTATCTATTGCCTTTTCAAAGTCTTCTATATTTATAAAAGATGATGGATAACCAGATTCTAATAAAGAACGGTTTCCTGTTACACACCAGGGACATTTGGCATTACAAATGCCAGCAATTTCAAAAGTGACTGTTTTGTACATAATCTTTTCCAAGATAAATCTTGGACTCCTAATTTTCCAAGATAAATCTTGGACTCCTACTTTTTTCTCGTTCCCACGCTCTGCGTGGGAATGCCTGGATGGACGCTCCGCGTCCTGCACATTTTATTCCCTACCACACAGGCTTGCTTGAGTACATCGCTTCACAATTTTCTTTCTATGCCTAAAATCTCTTTTACGAGTTGGGTTAGAACATCGACGGATGGGAAGCCATCGGTAAATTTTTCCAGCATATTCGTGAGAATAGTCGCACAAAAAGCACTCCCGAGTCCATTTGTAAGTCTTAATCTGGCAACAGCAATAGGATTCTTGATGGCAAATCTCATCAATTTCCGATTTATCGAAGCCTTTCTTAATCAGTGTCATAATTTCCGATTTGCTACACTGATTTTGGGCAGCGATAGCATTGGGTATCATTAAAGACAACATCATAATAGCAAGCCTTACCCAAAAAATTTTTTTCATCATTTTTGCCTCATATAAGTTAGTTCTAATAAGATGGCAACTTAGTTTTGCCATAATAACATAATGGCGTTGGGACATCTTTTTCTGAATAAACCAAATTGTCAAAATACAATTCACTGTCTGGACTTCACTTTATACCATATTTAATGTTTTAATTAATCTTGGACCTTTTGAGGAATTCACTATGCACCGTTATCTCATTTCCTTTTTTAGTTTATTTTTTTTAATCAGCGCCCATGCTGGACAGTGGCAGCCGTCCAATTCTAAGGTTGCCAAACAACTACGTGTGTGCCAAAAACATTTTGAGGCCAATCGCTTGACGACGGGCAAAGGCGGTACCGCCTTTAGCTGTTACAAAAAGGTCTTGAAAAAAGACCCCACTAATGCCGATGCTTTGAAGGGCCTAGCAAAAATTGAAGCTCGCTATAAGTTTTGGAAAAACAAAGCGTTGAATAAAAGGCAGCGAAAAAAAGCTAAGCGCTATCAGGCGCGTTTAGACAAAGTGGCAGCGTTCAAGGCTAGGTTACGAACCCCTGCCCCTGCCTCTGATGTATCCCCTATATTGCTAACTTGCAAAGCGCATTTGAAAGCTTATCGCTTGACGACGGGCAGAAGCGGTAACGCTTTGGCGTGTTACGGCTCGGTGTTGAAAAAAGACCCCACTAATAGTCAAGCGTTAGACGGCCTAGAAAAAATTGAGGCACGTTATGAGTCTTTGATAAACAAAGCCTTGGATAGGGGGCGGCCAAATAAAGTTAAGCGGTATCAGGCGAGTTTAGACAAGGTGGCGGCGTTCAAGGCAACGTTGCAAACAAAGACGGTTGGCAAACACGCCTTGCTCATTGGTATCGAAAATTACCGTTATCCCGTCGCTCCCCTCAAAGGCACGATCAATGATATAAAATTGGTCCAAGGCGTATTGCGTAAACGCTTTGGTTTTAGTGAAAAGGACTTTATTATCCTCTTAGATAATAAGGCCACGCACACGGGCATTGAAAATGCATTCAAGAGGCTGATTAAACGGGTTAAACCCGGCGACTTTGTCTATATCCATTATTCTGGTCATGGCTCTCAAACGACCGATTTAAACGGTGATGAGCCCAGCGGCAAAGATCAAACTTGGGTCTCTTACGGGACTCGTCGCAATCGGCAGACGCACAAAGATAACTATGACGTGTTAGATGATGAAATCAATACTTGGTTGGCCGCGATTTATGCCAAAACGGACCAAGTGATATTTGTCTCAGATTCTTGTCACTCTGCCACCGTTGCCCGAGGAGAGGCGCCCATTAGTCGTGGCTTAAAAAGAGATGATCGCTATCATCCCTTGGGCAAAATGACTTATACCCAACTTGACAAACACCATGGAATCCATATTGGCGCGGCACAAAATGATGAATTGGCAGCCGAGGGGATTGGAAAAGATGGCAAACATTATGGACTATTCACTTGGTATTGGACCAAAGCATTGCGACAGGCGCAAGTCGGGGAGACTTGGTATGACATATTTAAACGGGCTTATACGCCAGTCGTCGGAAAGCGCGGGCAGGCGCAAACTCCACAGATAGAAGGTGAGCACAACCGAGAAGTTTTTGGCGGCAATTTTACTTCACAAGCACAGACGATTTCTGTGACTCAAGTTAATGGAAAAACCGTCAAAATTCAAGCTGGACACGTTGCTGGCGTGACAGTCGGCTCAATCTATCGCTTGTATCACCCCCAACATCCTAATCCATTGCAAAGCTTTCAAATCACTCAAGTTAAGGCTTTTGAGAGTATCGGCAAAACCACCCAAAGGGGATTGTTTAAGCGTGGAGATTTAGTGGTAGAAGAAAGCCATGCCTATCATTTTGATCCCATCAAAGTGTACCTTTCAGCCGATTATGCCAAGGATAAGGCATTATTACGAACGATACGAGCCGCCTTTCAGGACCGCAGACTATCGGGCTATGTGCTCACCAATAATCCGTATAATACTGATCTGCGTTTGCACCTGTTGCGCCCCAAACGGAAAAACGGGCAGCTCATCGTCGAGCCTAACGAGAATTTACCGAAATCATTTTATAATCAACCACCGGAATTATGGGTACTCACCGCTGATCAACGCTTATTAAATAATAAGCTGCAAATTAAATTTAAGAACACCAAAAAAGGCGTTAAGCTGCTACAAGACAATTTGAAAAAATTCGCCCGTATCCGTGAATTTAAGGCACTCCAGAACAGTCGTGGCAATATTTTACCAGTGACAGTACAAACCTATATTTTGCGTCCAGTCAAATCATGTCCGAGATGGGAGAATTGTGTGTCTCTGTCATCGTTTAAGTTGGGTTTACATCGCAAAATGGGGCCTTATGATTTGCAAGCGAAGCGCGAACTGAGAAAAGGCGATATTCTGACATTCACATTGCACAATGACTCCGAACAGGATTATTATTGTTATCTGATCAATATCACATCTAACGGCGCCATCAACGCGATTTTTCCCCATCCATCTGAAGGGATGGAGTATGCCCTTATTAAGGCGGACGAAAAGCGGAATCTGACTGAAGAAGCCCTGTTGATGATGGAAAATATCGGAGAGGAGACGATTAAGATTATCCTCAGCAGTCAGCCGATTGATGTGTCGTTGTTTGAACAAGAAGAGTTTAGGGAACGCGGCGACTTGAATCCTTTAGAACGGCTCTTGGTGAATGCGGTGCATTCAGAACGGGGATTAACGCGGATATCACCTTATGAATGGGTAGCGGGGCAGGTAACGTTTAAGATTAAATAAAAGGAGTCGATGTTCAAATTTGGAGTCCAAAGCTTTAGCTTTGGACTTCTTTTATTATTTCACTTCTTCACAATGAACCAACTCCCTGCTTAATCACTCGCGGATCGTTAGCATATTGCCGCAATTGTCCATTCCGGCTCCTATTAACCTGTTCCTGTAACACCTTCGATGTAAACTTGTTTTGCGTGATATATTTGAGTTCAATCAAATAAGCATATTTGATATCCTCATATTTGAGGAAAAACGGTTCGAGATATAAATCAACAAAGCCTTTTCCCATTTCCACCTCCGTGCGAGAGATATAATAGTCAGCCACATTCAGATAAGCTAAAAGGAAAGTTTGGACCACCTTTTCTCCGCTCAAAAAATCCAGAATAGCGGTTTGTTTGTCCACTTCATCGGCCAAAAATTGAAAAACCGGTTGCCAATCACCTTGGTATGCCATATTGCGAATCAGATTAGCAAAGTGCCACAAATCAATAGTGAAAACGTCCACATCCTCATAAGCATCACGAAAATAACCATACATCAACTCTAGCACAGTACGATTAGGGATAATGAGTTCTTTATCTTCTCTGCGGCTCAACAAACCAAAGTAGTACAACAACGAAATAAAATTTTTGGGCTTGATTAAATCTTCTAGCGGAAAACTTTGGGCAATATCGCCAATGTCTCCCCCATTTTCGATAATCGCTTTGAGGTGACTAAAATTACCATTGAGTCGCTTATCAAGCACGATCAAATGACGCAATTTGCCATAATCCACTTTAACATTAGGATCAATCATCTCATCGGGAACCGTTCCCAACCTCATGAGGTTTTTCAGAAAATAAAGTACCATCTCGGTATTGAATAGATGATTTTTGGCACGTTTTGAAAACTTGTAATTACCATACCAGACTTTCATCAAGGCAAGCGTTTCATTCGGTAAGCCACCACGATAATATTCAAACATTTCAATCACATCATGATCTGTTAGTCCCAAAAGGTCATTAAAGTTGAGTTCTTTGTAACCAATGTACTTTGAGGCAAATTCAAGTTGATGATAGGGATTTTGAAAACGGTCCATCATCTCGAAATAATCATCATCTAAGAATGAACGATACTTTTTTCCGAAAAAGAAAAAGCAATTACGAAGATGGGCATTAAATGAGGCTTCAACCTTATCAAGGTCAGAATCGACTTGAGAAAAGTCGAATTTCAAAATGAGATAGGCATTTTTTCCCTGTGTAGGATGTTCATAAATATAGGTACTGGCAAAAAGGGCCTCAATTTCATCCGCCCGTGCGATGTCAGTATCGGTTTTATCGGTTTCATTTTTTTTGCTCCTCCTGTTGGAGTCCAAAGCTTTAGCTTTGGACTTTTAAATTATACAACATTTCATAAAATAGGAGTCCAAGATTTATCTTAGACGCTAAAAAAAATGAGGATTGCACCGCCGAATCTTATCACCCATACCATTGTTCAAATAAATAGACTCCAGTGATGGCTATCATATTATGATAATGGCGTGCTTTATCTTCTTCTTCTATCATCAGATAGTCCAAGGTGAATAAGTCATCAACCGGCATTTGGGGCGTGACTATATGTGAGTACTCATCTGTCGCCAGTTTGATACGAATCTTATTGTCTATTAGATATTTATGTAAGGCTTCAAAACGCTGGTGTTGTTGATCATTTTTCAATTGCACCGCTAATTGACGTTTTGGATGGGTAACGCTATCGCATAATCCGCTTTGTGAAATCGCACGCTTGTAGCAATGCCATTGGCGTAGGGGCAATCCCTTGTGGTTGCCCGCCCCTACGAGAAATCACGGTCCATGTAGGGGCTACCCTATCGGGTTTGCCCTTAACTTAATGGCATTGACGCTTGTAGGCGGGATGCTTGAATTGGGTTTCTTCAATTGGCGGTTTGTCGTAGAGTGCTATCTCACAGTTGCCTTTGATACAGTTCTTCATCCAGTCTTGCGTTATGTCAACCAAAACCGCTTCGACTGCATCAAGCACTACGCCACCCATAAATCAATGCCATTAAGTTAAGAAATCTTGTAGGGTGGGTAGAGCGAGAGCGAAACCCACCATTGTTATAAATTTCAACGATTTGGTGGGTGCAGCGAAGCTCTACCCACCCTACAAAAAAGCTTAACTTAATGGCATTGACCCATAAATCGAACTATATGCATTGCCTTTATTCCGCCTGACGGGGGGGATTTTCTGGTGTGCAATGGTAAAGTCCCCAAGTTGTCACTGATCCTATGACCGCTGTTCCTACTGTGGTGAGTATTTGCCTACGGGTAAACATTCCCGCTTCTGGTTTCATAATTTCAGCCTGCCTATATTCCTTAGGCGATTATGATTCAGTTCTAGTTGATATAGGTTTTTGATGTGGGATAAATCGCCGTAGTTTTTAGCATCGCCGCCGGTGTGAGATAGTTTTAATACTCGCAACCCTCTTATGTGTTGCCAAATCCGTGGCATTGTGGGTTTTATGCTACACCAACGGAACCAGCATGTTTCTTTAAATAAGGGATTGTGAGAAATATCTAAGTTTTCCAAAACCCTCATGTTGCGTAGTGGTGCTGATAATTCTTTTGGGCTGAGTTGATTATGGGAAATATCCAGTTTGCGTAGTTGCGTAAATTTTGCTAACCAGTTGGGTAAGTAAACCATTTCTAAGTGGCTCAAGTCTAAAGATTCGGCTTGTTGCAAACATGACGGGTTGATGTCTTTGGGGATTATGCTGCCGCTTTGATCTTCTCCTTTAAAGGCTACTTTGATTTTGTAACGGTGCATGGTGGCAATGTCTTGGGGGTTGAGTCGTTGCTCCTTTGCATCATTTGTCGTGCAGCGATGTTTTATGCTGATTTTTTGTTCGGTGCTGTTATTTTCTATATCCGTGGCACTAATCTGAATGTGTTTTTTTCTGCCTATTGGCAGGGTGACTTGATAGGAAAAATGCCCTTGTTTGTCTAGGGGCAGCGTTTGTCCGTCGATGCTGACGCTGGCTACGCCGGTGTCGTCTGTGATTTGTCCACGCAGTGTGTATGTGGTTGTGTCTTTTACGATTATCTTATTTTTAGGCAATAAAATTTGCGGCGGATTATACCCTTGTTTGTTTAGGCGCACTCTTTGTCCGTTGACGGTGACGGTGGCTATGTCCGTATCGTCAATAATTTGCTCACGCAATGTGTATGCCGTGGCATTTTCTTGTTTAGCTATCACGTCAGGCAAAAGAATCTGCGGCGGTTTGGTTTCTTTATTAATAAGTGTGATGCTTTGACGGGCACGGTTATTGAATATATCTTTGGCTATGATTTGAACGGGGTTTTTTCCGATTTGCAGTGCGATGTCATAAGAAAAATACCCTTGTTTGTCTAGGCTCACTCTTTGTCCGTTGACGGTGACGGTGGCTATGTCGCTTTGATCAATAATTTGCCCACGCAATGTGTCAATGCCATTAAGTTAAGAGATATTGTAGATATTGTAGGGTGGGTAGAGCGAGAGCGCAACGAAGTGGCGGGACGCCCAACCCACCTTTGTTATAAATTTCAAATGTTTGGTGGGTTTCGCTACCCACCCTACAAAAAAAACGCATTTATGCTTAACGAAGGTGGCATTGACGCAATGTGTAGGCGGTGGCATTTTCTTGTTTTGCAGTCGGCAAGACTATCTGCGGCGGTTGGGTATCTTTATTAATAAGTGTGATGCTTTGACGGGCACGGTTATTGAATACATCTTTGGCTATGATTTGAACGGGGTTTTTTCCGATTTTCAGTGGGATGTCATAAGAAAAATGCCCTTGTTTGTCTAGGCGCACTCTTTGTCCGTTGACGGTGACGGTGGCTATGTCGCTTTGATCAATAATTTGCCCACGCAATGTGTAGGCGGTGGCATTTTTTTGTTTAGCTATCACGTCTGGCAAGACTATCTGCGGCGGTTGGGTATCTTTATTAATAAGTGTGATGCTTTGACGGGCACGGTTATTGAATACATCTTTGGCTATGATTTGAACGGGGTTTTTTCAGATTTGCAGTGGGATGTCATAAGAAAAATGCCCTTGTTTGTCTAGGCGCACAGTTTGCCCGTTGAGGGTGGCTATGTCCGTATCGTCAATAATTTGCCCCCGCAGTGTGTATGTGCTTGTGTTTTCTACGAAAATATTATTTGTAATGCCAATAATACGTGGCGGGGTGGTTTCTTTTCCTGTGATAGTGAGGTGTGTAGTGGCGCGGTTGTCGAAAATATCTGTCGCCGTCATCTGAATGGGGTTTTCGCCTCTTTGGATTTGGATTTGTGATGAAAAATATCCGTTTTCGTCGAAGCTTATTTGTTTGTTGTTGATTGTGACAGAAGCCATTGCGCTGTCATCAACGGCTTGTCCGCGAAAGGTGTAGCTTCCCATGGGTAGTGTGGCAGAATGATGTGGATTTTCCCGCCAATGTCGTTGGGTGGTTGTTTGGGGCTTGTGCAAAACAAGACGGGGTGGGGTGCTTTCCAGTTGCAAAGCGGCTTTCACTAAGTTTGGGCGATTGAATTGGGCGCGATATGGCTCAACTCCGCTGACTTTGTTTCCAACACGCACATTAATATGTTTTTCACCGCCCGCCGAAGCCACATAATAGCCTTGGGGTGTGATGGTTATCCATTCGCCATCTTTAAAGCTCACCATCTGGGCAATTTCTTTGCCCGTTTTGATATTCCATAAGCGTGTGCTGCCATCCCGACTGCCCGACAAGGCGAGTTTGCCATCGGGGGAGAACGCCACGGCTTTTACTGAGCCGGAATGTCCCAACTGAACAAAGACTTCCGGCTGTTGGGCGTGTGCGATTGTACTCCCTAGCAAAATGAGGGCAATTATCCATTTAGTTTGTTGAATGTATTGCATTTGCATATCTGTCGTTTGAAAATAGGAGCCCATGATTTATCTATCTTGAGCGTTTTGTTATATTATAGTACAACTATTTTAGGGATAAAGTCAAAACCAATAACTACAGGAATTGCATTTAAGAAGTGATTTGTCAAAACCACTATTTTGCGATGATTTTGACTTTTCCTGTTAAATTGGCTGTCGTTTATTTTTACCTCAAATTACGCTTGGCAGGATTTATACCATTGTTCAAATAAGCAACGGGTAGTGTAGGACTTACTTGAGCCTTTGGGTGCGTAGGACGCACCCTACACTTGCTCTTGACGGCAAGTTCCCTACGGGAGGAAATCCGCTCCATTCGTCCCGTAGGGAACTTAACAAACTGTTATTTTTTCGAGAGGTTAAATTTTTTCTTGACATTAAAAAATTTTTAGACCAGAATGAATAATTGAAAAACTGACATATCTACACCAAAGGAAAGTATTACACTGGTTTTTTTTGATGCAAAAATTTGAATTTCCAATGACTAAGGCGAGCCGATTGTCAGTCGCTTGGACAAGTTGGTAGCCCTGCTTAGTTAAACTACACGAAATAGCAACTCATGTCAAACCATGAAATAAAAGTCCAAAGCCTTTCTCTCAAGCAGTTTACTGCATTTGAAAAAGCAAAATTCTATTTTTCGCAGAATATCAATGTTCTCATCGGAGAAAATGCAACTGGCAAGTCGCATCTGATGAAAATACTCTATACCATGCTTAAAGTCTGTGAAAATGCTCATCAGCGTAAAATCTCTCTCAAAAGAAATGAAGAACGACTTCATTTGAAATTGCATGACGTTTTTCAAGTCAACAATGATAAAAAATTGGTTCGTTCAATGGTTGGAATCGCGGAAGTCAATTTGGAATATGCCCGTAAAGCTTTTAATTTTCAAATAAGTGCAGACGGTTTATTTATGCAATATGAGCATTTACCCAACCCTTCTCCCTCTATTTATTTACCTGCACAAGAGTTTTTATCAAAAAATGAAGGATTCATCGCGGCTTACGAAAACCGTGAGTTAGCTTATGATGAAACTTATTATGATTTAAGTTTAGCTTTAAATGCTTTACCGTTGCGTCGAGAAAAACTGGCTGATGTTCAAAACTTGATTGCAATTCTGCAAAAAATAATTGCAGGTAACAATAGTAAAGACAATGAGCTTATCAGACAAGAAAATGGTCGATTTTATTTTGATTTACCAGAAGGTGACTTAGATATACATCTTGTTGCTGATGGGTATCGTAAAATAGGTACTTTACTATATCTATTAAGAAATGGTTCTTTAA
Organism: Candidatus Thiomargarita nelsonii; assembly: GCA_000785145.2. GTDB lineage: Bacteria > Pseudomonadota > Gammaproteobacteria > Beggiatoales > Beggiatoaceae > Thiomargarita > Thiomargarita nelsonii_B. The sequence goes on along the minus strand of JSZA02000009.1, from coordinate 94,999 downwards.
CTAAAGACAGTATTTTATTTTGGGATGAACCAGAGGCGAATCTCAATCCTAAATTAATTGTAGAAGTGGCAAAAGTATTACAAAAATTGGCTGCCACTGGTATGCAAATATTTATTGCCACCCATGATTATCTGCTCAGTCACGAACTGTCTTTATTAGCAGAATATCCGTCTGCTCAGTCTGTAGACATCAAGTTTTTTTCATTACACAAACCCGATCGACAAACAGGTATTATCGTTGAAGAAGGGAAAATTTTAGCCGATATAGAACATAATCCGATTTTAGAAGAATTTGCCGCCCAATATGATCGTGAAGGTGAGCTTTTTTATAAGGGTAATGTAAATGACACGCATTGAGGAAGGCAGCTTAGCCTTTGAGTTTGGCGAAAGGTGGTGTGTTTTTAAACTTGACGAACATCGGGATTATCGAGGACGTATAGGAAAACTTTCTGAAACCAAGGCGGTTGATTTTATAGGCATATTGGATGACAAGACGTTGTACTTTATTGAAGTAAAAGATTTTAGAAGCCACAGAATTGCAAACAAGGATAGGCTTTTAAAAGGTAAATTGCCCGAATGTCAATTAATCAAAGGCGAATTACCATTACCTATAGAACTGGCTCAAAAAGTGCGCGATTCTGTAGCCTGTATCATTGGTGCATATCATAGTTCAAGCTTTCCTGCACATTGGGCACCTTATGCAAAGTTGTTGTGTCATAAAGATAAGCAAATCAAAGTCATTTTGTGGTTAGAGCGCGATTTACCAAGTCATCCTTCCTTGATAAAAAAAACAAGGGCTTTCCTCAAAGCAAATGTTTTCAAGCAACAACTAAGATGGCTTACGAGCCATGTTCGCGTTGAAAGTATGGATGAGCAAAGATTGCCGGATGTCAAAGTGAGCCAATTGCCCAATTCATAAATCAGCTTGGACAATCCATTTTATTTTTTACCCTCATTTTTGATACGAAGTAAATCACCTTAAAAAGGCTCGAACCCTATTTTTTGTTGAGTATTTTTAAGGTTAGCAGGGATAAGTCAAAACCGATACGCGCCCTATTTTGCTCACGGCAATATTTTGACTTATCCTGTTATTTTCACCTCAAAATACGCAAGGCAGGATTTATACCATTGTTCAAATAAGCCTTGGTTTACTTTTATTGATATTGCTCTACGCTAAAACCAGCTTATCATTTTATGAAGTAGCTGGAAAATGAAAATTTTTTCCTAATACTTTTTGAATCTGTTTTTCCACCTCAGTTTTTGAGGCATCTGTTTTAATACCGAGTTCTTTTTTGACGAAGCTCATAATAGGAATTAATTCGTCGCCAAATATGTCAAAGAGTTCTTTCCTGATTTGATCGGATGGTAATCCCTGATTCGCTAAATATTCTCTATAGGATTTAATTTTAAAATCCATAGATTTTTGTATATTTTGCATTTCTTGCTCTCGCACTTCCGGTTGAGCTAAATATTTATCCCTTGCTTCAGGGTTAATTTCCTAATAGATTTATTATTTATGTGAGTTGCTTTTCCATCTTTGTATATAACAATCTTTTCAGAAGTTTTTTCTGCTGGTTTACTATTGTCATACATGGTAGCGTACACTTTTTGCTTCTCAGCTAAATGATAGAAAGTATCGTATGCCTGCATAAAATATAAATAATTGGCTGCTGGTAAGGCTCTATCTCGAATAATAGAATTTCGATACGCCGCCATCATACACAAAAGCCACTTTTGGTTCGTGTCCAGAATATTTGATTATACCAACGATAATCAGGGTAGTCTCGCATCAATGCCATTAAGCCTGTCCCGACGTTAGGAGGGATCTAGGGTAGAGCGGATCGAAACCCACCAAACCTTTGAAACGAAGATCCGGGCGTAAATTTATAACAAAGGTGGGTTGGGCGTCCCATAACGATGTTGCGCGGGCAACCACAAGGGATTGCCCCTACCCACCCTACAATATCTCTTAACTTAATGGCATTGAGTCTCGCATGGAGGCATCGTACAGTATAGAATATCCTTCTTTTAAGGCTCTTTGTCGAATCAGATCAGCTATATCACCGCTTTCCCGATGAACGCGGTTGCCGTTTACTGTACCGTCTTCATTGTAGTATTCTGGTAAATAGGGTTTGACGGCATCAGGATCAACGGTAACGTAGTGTTTTTCTGGATTCTTTTCTTGGGGTGGTATTTCTATCATTTCTTTTATGGCATCTTGTAGGGCAGTCCCTTTTCCGGCGCAGGGGAGTCCGCCGGTAGCGAGAAAGACGATGACTCCAGATGATGGTTTTTCTTTCCCCTTCAAAAATTTTTGCGTGTCATGTATGTTTCTTCTTTGGTTTCTGGATGTAGTCGTTTTTGTTTTTTGTCGGCATTGTAGGTGCCATTCTGCTCTTGATATGTACTAGAGGTATCATTTTTATCGTATTGGATTGGTTTTCTTTTTTGTGCAATTCTTATCAATCTGACTACTTTTTTTTGTAGGGTGGGTAGAGCGGTTCGAAACCCACCAACTCGTTGAAATTTATAACAATGGTGGGTTGGGCGTCCCATAACGATGTTGCGCGGGCAACCACAAGGGATTGCCCCTACCCACCCTACAAAAAATCCTTAACTTAATGGCATTGACCTTCACAGCGGATCATGGAGATTTCTACGGCTTTTTTATAGAGTTCTTGTGCCTTGGAAAGTTCGTGGAATTCTAAGGCTTGTAAAAAAACGGCTCTGGTATTTTCCGAAAAATGTAAAAATTCTGAATGCTTTCGCATGAAATCGGGGTTGTCTAGGTATTCTTTTCGCTCACTGATTGCACATCCTTTGGAGTGATGACTTAGATGGCTATTATGCCATTTAAATAAAGAAAGAGCTAATTTTTTTTCATTTGGCGGTACATGATTCTCGTTTTTTTTATTCTATCTTCCTGTTCTTAATAGATTATTTTTGTTATTGTGAGGGCATTGGGGTTGCGCTTGCTCTAGCGCAATGCCGGTTTCCATATATGGCGAGGCGAAGGCTGGAAATAGACCAGCACAAGGCAACTCGACTCCCTATTCCTACATAGACTCCACTACGGCAAAATAAGTGCTATACTGAAAACAGTCCAAGATAAATCTTGGACTCCGACAGGCCCATAAATTGTAGGGCTACGCACCTTGACGCTCGCTCAAAAGGTGTTTGCGTAGGACGCACCCTACATCAAAACTATTTGGAATGATTTTTGCTAGAGCTAAAAGTATTTCAAAATGTGTATTTTTTTGTGTGTCCAGCGTGTGTCTATCTATTTACATACAAGTTTTTGTATAAAATGTCAGAATTCATAGCACGACGCAAAAAACATTATAATGGTATAATAACCAACACCTCCAGCGAACCAAAGCGAGCCATTCAGTTAGCAGCGGCTGAACAGACTAATGCCGTCCTTTCGGCACTTGGTTGCTCAACCATCGTTGCGTGAAGAAAATGCTACCTTTACCCTAGATGCGCTTGATATATTCCCTATGGTTGCTATAGGGTTTATATAGTAGGTTATGGGGTAGATATTTTTTCTAGTCTGGAACGTAACACAGATAATCAAAGTTTGTATGCCCCAATTCCAGTCCAGTAAACAAGGTTTACGCGATGAAGTTTCTGAGATTGGAGAGCCGACTGTTTTTAACATACTACCGATTACACAGAATGTGGCCAAGCAATTATCCCAAGCGCCTGGGGTAGTTAGCGTTTCTACTAACCAAGTGCTAACAGCTTAATCCACCCTCCGACATTGTATGGATTTTCCTTAACTTAATGGCATTTTTGCTTCGCGGCGGAACGAGAAATATTGGTGCGTGGGACGCACCCTACACTTGCTTGAACATCGAGTTATAGAAATCCTATTTCTTCAAGAAATAGGATTTCTTTGAAAGAATGTTAAAATACTTTTTTTGAGCTACTTATCATCTATTCATGCGTTTAGCTGCACTTGCTTTTCTTCTTGGCATACTCATTTGCCAAACTTTGAAGTTTTTACCTGATACTCGTTGGACTGTCCTAATTTTTCCCTTAATTATCCTCGTTTGGGTATTACCACGTTTTCGTTTGTTATTTTTCTTATTATTGGGATTCTTGTGGGCGGTGTGGCGTGCCGATATCATATTGGCACAAAAGTTACCCAAAGATATTGAAGGTCAGTCAATTACCATTACGGGTACCATTATTGGATTGCCAAGGCAAGTGCAATATCAGGATAATTCATGCGGTTGGCGGTTTAATTTTGCGCCTCTGCCTTCTGAAAAATTGCCTAATCCCGGTCATTTACGTTTGTTTTGGCTTAGCGAACAATCCTTACGCCCGGGACAACAGTGGCAATTAACGGTACGCTTAAAACGAGCGCATGGGATGCTCAATCATGGCCTATTTGACTACTCTAAATGGTTGTTTCATAATGGAATTATAACAACGGGAACAGTGCAAGATAATGCCAGCCTGTTAAGTCAGCCTTTGGAGTTTAACATAGATAATTGGCGTTATCGTTTAGCAAAAGCGATACAGCATAGCTTAGGCGAGTTGCCAAGTACGGGTATCCTCATTGCCTTGGCAGTGGGCGAGCGACAATGGGTATCTCAAGAGCAGAGAACCGTTTTAGAACGGACTGGCACTGCCCATTTGATAGCGATTTCGGGATTACATATTGGATTGATTGCCTTATTTGCTATGGCGTTTTTTTGGGTAATCCGTCGTGGGCTACGCCTAAATAAAATAATGTATTGGTTGCCAGCACCCCAGTTTGCCGCTTTATTGAGTTTATTAGCTGCTTTTTATTATGCATTAATGGCTGGATTTTCTTTGCCCACACAACGCGCCTTTATTATGGTAACAGTGGCAGTGTCTGGGATTATCTTTGCCCGCCGAATGGCGGTTTCACATCTTTTAGCTTTAGCCTTATTGTTCGTATTATTATGGAATCCATTATCCGTTTTGTCAGCGGGATTTTGGCTGACTTTTGGTGCCGTTGCTGCAATTTTATATGCCAGTCAACGTAAGACGGGACTTTCTCCTTTAAATAAGTGGGGGGTAGGCACTTTCCGAATGCAATGGGCAGTCACATTAGGTCTGTTTCCCATTGTTTTGGCTATTTTTGGTTATATTCCTTTGACTTCCTTCTTAGCTAATATAGTTGCCATTGCTTGGGTTAGTTTTGTCATTGCCCCGCTGACTTTGTTAGGTACAGCTTTGATTTTAGTTTTGCCCACCTTGGGCAGCACCTTATTGCAGTTCGCTGCAAGCGTTTTTGATGCTTTGTGGGTTTTTATAGATTGGTTAGCCCGTTTTGAATGGGGCGTATGGCAACAACACACTCCGCCCCTGTGGACAGTTTTCACAGCTATGGTGGGCGTGGCTATTTTATTATTGCCGCGTGGATTTCCAGCGCGTTGGTTAGGTATTTTATGGATATTGCCTATTTTTTTCATACCACCCGCCCATCCTCAGCGTGGCGAAGTTTGGTTTACCTTATTAGATGTGGGGCAAGGTTTAGCGGCGGTAATACGCACCGAAAATTATGTCTTGGTGTATGACACTGGACCAAAGTTTTGCAGCGGTTTTAATACCGGCAAGGCAGTTGTTGTACCTTTTTTGCGGGGGATTCAACAGCTTGATAAACTTTTGATTAGTCATGGTGATAATGATCATATTGGCGGAGCGCAAAGTGTATTGGAAAATTTGGTGGTGGATGAAGTGTTATCGTGCCAATCGGGTCAATATTGGCGATGGGATGGGGTAGATTTTCAAATTTTACATCCGCCCGCCAATTATGTCACTAAAAAAAGAAATGATCGTAGTTGCGTATTAAAAGTGACTAGTGCTGGAGGTACGCTGCTATTAACGGGAGATATTGAAAAAACTTCAGAATATTATTTGGTGGGGCACCATCGAAGCGATTTAGCGGCTGACATTCTCGTGGTTCCCCATCATGGTAGCCAGACTTCTTCTACAGAGTCATTTATTGACGCGGTAAATCCGAGTATTGCTTTATTTTCAACGGGTTATTTGAACCGTTTTGGGCATCCCAAAAAAGAGATAGTGCAGCGTTATCGTCGTCGTAACATATCGGTATGGGATACGGTGTCGGCGGGGGCTATTAGTTTTCGTTTATCGGCGGCGGGCATTTCAGTGCCCTCTTTAGCCCGTGAAGAAATGCGGCGCTATTGGCATGATTAAGGTTCGAGGCTATAACGATGCTGTAATTTCTGCACTTTGCTTATATAATTCAAAGTTTCACGATAAGGCGGTACCCCTTGATATTTTGCTACCGCCTTTTCTCCCGCATTATAGGCGGCTAATACCAACTGTAATTGAGATTTTTTGTACCGTCTCATCAGTTTTTGCAAGTACTTTACGCCAGCATTGATATTTTGGCTTGGATCAAATACATTTGTCACGCCATAGTGTTTTGCGGTTGCTGGCATCAGTTGCATTAATCCAGCGGCGCCTTTTGGGGAAACGGCTTTTGGGTTGAAGTGACTTTCTACATGGATAATGGCTCGTATCAGGGATGTCTCAATGCCATAGTTTTTGGCAGCTTTTTCAATAATCTTTCGGTATTTGGAAAGATATAAGTTCGATTTTTTTGAGGGTTTGCTGCTCTGAATGTGTTTGATCTGTTTATAGCCTTTGAGGCGTTTGTAGCTTATCACTATATTGCCCTGTTGATCTTTGTATCCATATAAGTCTGCTTGGGTTTGAATAGGTATTAATAGTAAGACTAAAAGAATAATCCAAAATAAATTTTGGACTCCGAATGTCCAAAATAAATTTTGGACTCCGAGTTTATGCGTTATTTTTACGCAACATTAAGATTGCAAATATCCCTAAGCCCACTACTAGCATTTGTGCGCCGATGGATTCTAAGGTGGAAAAAATACCTAGCCATGTAATTTGCGGTATCTGTTCTAGTGGCGTTGAACTGAGCCAGCCACTGATTTGGAGTTCTAATATGCCTTTTCCTATGAATATAAAGGCCATTATGAATAGAAATAATGCCGTTAATGAGAAGAGATTAATATTCCCATGAAGAAAAAATATAAAACGAGTAAATTAGTGACTTGGGTATATCCTCGTTCCGCCGCGAAGCAAAAATGCCATATCGTGCCGACTATGTCGTGTGGATAAATAGAGGGCGTATCCACCGATATTTATATATTAATCAGGTGGATACGCGCAACGATATCCACCCTACATGTATGGTTTTGTCGCGACACGATATGGCATTTTTGCTTCGCGGCGGAACGAGAGGCAAACTTGAGAGAGCCAAATAAAAGTATATTTGTAGGGTGCGTCCAACGCACGAGCGTCAATGGGCTTGTGTCTAACGATGAGCCTGCGTTATGTCATCGCTATAAACCGTTTAACCAATCCTTCAAATTCTTTAACTTTTCCAACTTTTTTGCCATAGCGCAAATCCAAATAGTATTTTATAATGCTGCCTGTTCCAGTCGCTATGTCAGGATTTTGTTGACTAATACGTTGTTGAAAGTTTGACGGGCATTCTGTCTCTGATGTCGATTGCCCTAATTTGGCTAAATGTCGGGTAAACGTTTGCCATGCCTTGTTGATTGGTTTTGGCTTTTGGATAAATCGCCATTGGGTTATGCCAATATAAGTCAGCATGAGCAGTATCAGTAAGCCGATTGTCCAACCCATTAATCCTACCCAATTCACTTTTTTCATGCCGGCACCTGAGAATAGTTCTATTTGTCTGTTTGGATTATAGTTTAGTACCCATTTTTCTAAGCTATTAGTCCACCTGTTGAACAATTCTTGAAAATTTGATCCTTTTTCTTCTGTTTTTTCTGGGTTAATCGGTTGTGCTTGTCCAGCAATCTTTTCGGCTAGGATTTCGGGTTGTTTTTTCTCCGTGGTTGTTTGTTGTTGTGGCTCTGGCTGTAATATTATGTCTTTGATATCTATCCGTTTAATTTAACTAAATGGCATCAGGAAAATCAAAAAATAATAATTTACCATCAGCCTTTACCACCACCGCCTCAATGCCATTAAGTTAAGGTTTTTTGTAGGGTGGGTAGGGGCAATCCCTTGTGGTTGCCCGCGCAACATCGTTATGGGACGCCCAACCCACCATTGTTATAAATTTCAACGATTTGGTGGGTTTCGTTCCGCTCTACCCACCCTACAAAAAAAACGTATTTATGCTTAACTTAATGGCATTGACCACCGCCTGGTCATCCATGAATACTTCCTCACATTGTTAATAATAATCGTTAACAATGGCGCAGTTCAAAAACTGAATAGCACACTCTTATGTGTTGTCAAGTACTTTTTTGATTTTTTTTTCCAAACTCAAGTTTGGACTCCTTACGCTATTTTCATTTACATTGTGGTGGCGGCCACAAAGATTAGCACACTCTTATGTGTTGTCAAGTACTTTTTTGCTCCAGATTTCCCCATAATTTTGGGGTGGATTCGAGAAATCCGATTTTTTAAAAAAATCGGATTTCTTTGAAAGATGTTAAAAATTGCATTGCTGGCAAATGAGAATTTTTTTCTTGTTTCCACGCGGAGCGTGGGAACGAGAAAAAATGACTTTGTTAGGCAATTTTCTGGTGTTGTTGAATAATTTTTGACAAAGCTCTTAATGCCTCATTGACCGATTTCACTCTCTGTTGATACCCCCGTGGGTGCAACTAGAGTCCTGGATGGTGCTGTGCCGCCGGGGTAAACTTCTATTTCTCGTATGTGCCCTTTAGCTCTCGTTCCGTTGCGGAGCAAAGGAATGCCTGCCCGGACGCTCAATGCCATTAAGTTAAGCTCATGTAGGGTGGATATCGCTCCGCTCCTCCCCCTGAATTTATAGATTAATCAGGTGGATACGCGGAGCAATAGCCACCCTACATGTATGGGATTTTGCTTAACTTAATGGCATTGGCCCGGACGCTCCCGCGTCCTGCAATTCGCATTATTTTTGGCTTGCAGTTTGCCTCGCGTCCTAGCAGGCATTCCTTTGCGGAGCAACGGAACGAGAAATAAAACCTTGAAACGAAGTTTCAAGGTTTTTTTTTTAAACTTGCCCAGACCTCAGAGGTTTTCAAAACCTCTGAGGTCTTTATAATTTTTATATCAAAAAAAATAGTTGATATTAATTCTCATTTGCATTAAGATACCCAACCACAAAATCACTCACTGTGAGTGACACTGTTAATTTATATATGCGAATAATTATCATTAACACAAAAAATGAAATAACAAATGGCTATTATTATCGGTGCAGATCGTTTGGGTAATATCGAAAAATTACTGAAAGAGCGTGGATTATCCGTGTTAAAACATATTACGGGACGTCGTCCCAGAGCCCAAGGTGGACTAATTGTCAGTATGTCCGATGCAAAAGTGATGATTTTATTTACTGATTTTGTAGGTCATAACGTGATGTCCAATTTCAGAAAACAAGCGAAAGCGCAACAAATTCCCTTTATTGCCTGTAGACGCAATCTCAGCGACTTAGCCCGTTCTTTGGATAAATGTGGATTTGCATAGAGGAGGCTTACTATGAACATAGACAAAATGCTGAATTTTTACATCGCCCTAATGGCATTGTTGGCAGTTGGACTGATAGTCGCCAGTGCTTTTAAATAAACGTCCAAGATAAATCTTGGACTCCTACAATAAGGAATTTTATTATGTCTGATCGTGCTACGTTTATTGTTGTCAAAAAACAACCGAAATCCAATGGCAAACACAAATGTTCAAAACAATGTCAAAATTGCCCAAGATGTTCATCCACTCAAAATAAAAGCCAAAGCTAAAGCTTTGGACTCCAACTGAAAATAAAAGCCAAAGCTAAAGCTTTGGACTCCAACAATAATGTCAAAGCTAAAGCTTTGGACTCCAACTGAAAATAAAAGCCAAAGCTAAAGCTTTGGACTCCAACTGAAAATAAAAGCCAAAGCTAAAGCTTTGGACTCCAACAATAATGTCAAAGCTAAAGCTTTGGACTCCAACTGAAAATAAAAGCCAAAGCTAAAGCTTTGGACTCCAACTGAAAATAAAAGCCAAAGCTAAAGCTTTGGACTCCAACTGAAAATAAAAGCCAAAGCTAAAGCTTTGGACTCCAACTGAAAATAAAAGCCAAAGCTAAAGCTTTGGACTCCAACTGAAAATAAAAGCCAAAGCTAAAGCTTTGGACTCCAACTGAAAATAAAAGCCAAAGCTAAAGCTTTGGACTCCAACAATAATGTCAGTTGGAGTCCAAAGCTTCAGCTTTGGAAAATGTTGTTGGAGTCCAAAGCTTCAGCTTTGGAAAATGTTGTTGGAGTCCAAAGCTTCAGCTTTGGAATGGAGAAAGCTATGCAACGTACAAAACTATGCGAACTTGATACACAATTTCATTGTAGCATCATTGGAACCTGTCTCACATTGAAAGAGCTACGACAAATTTACCGCAAGGTAAAATTTCTCCCCAAATCAAACATGAGCGATCATGAACTGCATCGAATTTTTGTTGGAATCGCGGGAGAATCCGATTATGCCAATCGGAAGCTGCAAAAGCACCTTGACCAAAAGTACCAACGTATAATCAAGCAATGTGCCAAAATACAGTCAGCATCCGACTTAAAAACAATGTGGCAAAATGCCATCGACAGTGGAGAAGTCGCCGGTGCCTATTGGGCTTTAGTGACACACCCATTGGTTCCCGATGATCTACTTGACAAAATTTACGGAGAAATACACATGCTCTCACACTTGTCAGGGGCATCGATCCGTGTTGACCTGGAAGAACTGAGCATATTACGGCGGCGCACAAAAGACCTAGAAAAACAACTTGCCGATGCCTTTGTCGAGACTCAAAAACGTTTGAAAGAAAAAGACAAGCTGATTCATAGTTTAAAAAACAGTTTGACTCGCGCCGAAAAAGTGGAAAGTGAATTGGATAAAATTCAAAAGCAACGAGAGACTTTGGAAAAAGAGCCTCTAATAAGGCAACTCAAAAAACAAACAAAAGAATTGTGCAAGCAAGTGAGCCTTGAACAGGAACGGGGAGAGCGTATGGAAAAGGAGGCTAAAAATTGGAAATCGGTTGCTCTACGCACAGAAGAACGTTATTTGAATTTTGAACAGAGACTGGCTCAAACCCAGCAAGAGCGTGATAGTTTAGAACAGCACTTATCCACTCTAACTTGTCCTGAATCATGTGACCCAAACTGTCCAAACCTCTGTGGACGCTGTATCCTCTTCGTTGGAGGTCGCCCCAGCCAGTGCAGCCATTTTCGTCACTTGGTTGAACAATACAATGGTCGTTTTATCCATCATGATGGCGTGCGGGAGGATGGTCACTCAAAACTGGGTGCCAATCTTTCACAAGCCGATGCGATATTCTGTCCGCTGGATGCTATCAGCCATGACGCAATGAACTGGATCAAACGCCATTGTGAGCACAACACCAAACAATTGGTGATGATGCCCCATTCCAGTTTATCAGCCTTTGTTAAGGGGTTGAACGAGGTTGCGAATTGAACGGCTCGTCCAAGATAAATCTTGGACTCCTAAACGATAATTTCGGCACGGTAGGCTTTTTTATGGCCTTTATCATCAATGTAGTGGGATTATAATTGTCGCTTTTCATCGTTGTCATTTTATCTGGTTACATCAATGAAAAAATGTGATCACGACCGATTTCTCAGTGAGCGTAGGGTGCGTCCTACGCACAAATAAACTACGAAACAGCGAAGCTAAACCTCGTTATGGAACGCCCTACAGCGACATCAAGAATGTGCGTGGGACGCACCCTACGCTTGCTCACCACTCAACGGACCCATGATGGTGCCGGTTTATGAACGAACTATTGTTTGAGAACGAGGAAGCCCCCATAGTGAATTTAGGAAGACACAATCAATTCACCTCACTAATTTTCGGCATAAAAAATGCAAGGTATAATCATCAATTACAACCCAAGCAAAGGCTGCGGATTTATCCGTAGTGATGCGTACCAAGAAAACATCTTTGTACACATCTCCAATGTCAGCAATGCTAACGCGCTTTTTCAAGGACAAAGCGTTGACTTTGAAGTCGAAGAGAGCACCAAAGGGCTGTCAGCCGCTTCGGTTATAGCAGGTAGGAAACAACGTTCTCCTTATTTCATCTTTGGTATTATTTCAGCATTTTTAATGCTGGGGATTTTTTGGTACTTATCGCAACATCTGCAAATTATTATTGCTTATTTTGTGGCAATAAACATTAGCACTTTTTTGATGTATGGATATGACAAAATGATTGCAGGAGGAAAGAGATTAAGAGTGCCAGAATGGATACTTCATGGATTAGCTATCCTTGGAGGTTCGCCTGCTGGATTAGTTGCACAAAAGTTTTTTCGGCACAAAACCGTCAAAGGCTCTTTTCAGTTAGTGTACTGGTTAATTGTCTTGGCACAAGGGGTTTTGATTTGGTTTTTGCAATCCTAAATGTGTAGGGTGTGTCCCACGCACCCAGATTCTGCCGCAACCGCTTGTGAAATTTGACCCATTTCAAACCATTTGACTGCTGCCGCAAGACGCATTTCTTTAACAAAGTTGTCAGGATGAGTACGCAGGATGGAAAAAGCCTCTTAGGGTAAATCTATTGTCAGTTGTACTGACATATTGAACCTAAGAGAGTGAGTTCTACCAACCTAACGGGGCTTTACGCTGTCCAAATCGACTTCAACCGTAATCCCTCCGAACCGAGCAGGTATATCGTTGTCCTGCACGATATGGCATTGAGACTCTAAGTGGCATCACCACTTCTTAGACGCAATATCCATGCTTGAGCATCTTCTCCCTTTAAGAGATTAGGTGCCGTTCCACGAATACTACGCCACTTACGACGTATTTTGGGCGGTTCCTGTTTGGTTATATTTTTATTTAAAATGGTCAATAATTCTTTCTGTTCATCAACACTCAAACAATCAACTTGTTTCAACAACGTTTTAATATGAGACATAATCACTCCTTATTATTAATAATAAATAATAAATAACTATCGGTAGTCTTACTTTTAAGGGGAAATATGGCTCAGGTACTTAGTTCTTTTTCAAGTTCACCAAGTAATATTATCTTGAACTTGTCTGGTAATCCCGTTACTTTTTTAAGTTTGACATCGTTAGTTAGAAATGAGTCACAATTAGATTGTATTGCAATGGCAAGATGCTGGGCATCAAGCATCTTTAAGGATTGATTAATAGCTCTCAATTTTGCCGCATTTGTTGCTGCTTCTTCATCTAAGATTGGCACATACTCAGTGTTTTCAGCAGTAGTCAATATTTGACGATAGTCCTCAACTTGTTGAATCAATTCTTGACGAAATGGCATCACTAAAACTTCAGATAAGAGGATAGATGAAGTGACTACGGTTAATTTGCCATCATCTATCCTATAGAAAATATATTGGGTGGATTGCTGGTACTCCTCTTTATCTTCGATGTAGTAGATGATAGGTGCAGCATCTAAATAAATACGATTAATTTTTTATATATTTTTTTGAATAGACATAAGGAACTCCTAAAATCTGCCAGAAAATTGTAAGTTCGTAGTAGGCGATTTATCGCCTACCAAGTCGCTACTGCAATTAGTACGCGCCTTACCTTAATTTAAGCTTTACACAACTTCAGCACTTTCAATAAGGACATCATCAACGGGCACATCCTGATGACCGGCACGATTCGTTGTCGCTACTTCTTTGATTTTATTCACAACATCCATCCCTTCACTGACTTCGCCAAACACGCAATAGCCCCAACCTTGCGCCGTTTTCCCTGAATGATTCAGGAAGTGATTGTCGCCAACATTGATGAAAAATTGCGAACTGGCTGAATGTGGATCAGATGTCCGTGCCATCGCAATTGTGCCGACTGTATTAGTCAATCCGTTGGTGGCTTCGTTTTCTATCGGTGGATTGGTCATTTTTTCAGCCATCCCCGTCGTCATGCCACCGCCTTGTATCATAAAGTTGCTAATAACGCGATGAAATAAGGTGTCATTGTAAAATCCTGAATTGACATAATTCAAGAAATTTTCAACCGTTTTGGGGGCCTTTTCAGGATTGAGTTGTATGACAATGGTGCCATGATTGGTTTGCATTTTTACTGCTGACATAAATATGTTCCTATGGGATGAGTGTAAAATGTCTATTCTAAACTAAACTTATGAATTTTTACACGACGTTTTGTTCGTTACCTTAAATATTATGTCACAAACCCACTGTTATCATTGCGACTTACCAGTCCCCGATAATCTCAATTTATGCGTCACAATTGAGGGCAAAGCTCAACCAATGTGTTGTCACGGTTGTCAGGCAGTCGCTCAAGCGATTGTTGATGCTGGTTTGCCAGATTTTTATAAACACCGTACCAGTCATGCGCCTACGGGACAAGAATTAGTCCCTGATTTTATCCAACAAACCACTGTTTATGATAATCCTGCTATTCAAAAACGCTTTGTGCGTTATGAAGATGAACATATCCGCGAAGCGGCTTTAATTTTAGAAGGCATCACTTGCGCTGCTTGTGTTTGGTTAAATGAGCGTCATTTGCGTACTCTGCCCGGTGTCATTGATGTCCAAGTCAATTATTCTACACATCGCGCCCGCGTTCGTTGGGATGAGTCGCGTATTCTTTTAAGTGATATTTTACAGGCGGTGAGCCGTATCGGTTATGTCGCTCATCCTTATGATCCCGCCCGTCAACAAGAAGTCCTTGATCGTGAGCGCAAACAACATTTACGCCGTATTGGCGTTGCCGGTGTGCTAGGTATGCAAGTGATGATGTTTTCAATCGCCTTGTATGCGGGAGCGGGGGATTCTGAATTTAAGTTGTTGTTTTACTTGATTAATTTTATACTGACCACGCCTATTTTGTTATACGCCGCTCAACCCTTTTTCAAAAGTGCATGGCGCGATGTGAGGCATGGGCAAGCCGGCATGGATGTGCCCGTTGCATTAGGTATTAGTCTCGCTTTTGTGGGCAGCCTTTGGACGACGCTCAGTGGCAATCATGGACATGTTTATTATGATTCAATTGCTATGTTTGTGTTTTTTCTGCTGACGGGGCGCTATTTTGAACTCGTCGCTCGGCAACGCAGCGCACAAGCGGCTGAAAGTCTTGTGCATCTGGTGCCAAGTATGGCGACTCGTTTAGGTGCAGCGGGTGAAGAATTAGTCTTAGTGGCTGATTTGCTTGTCGGAGATAGGGTACTCATCCGCCCGGGTGAAAATATTCCTGCCGATGGCACTATTTTAGAGGGACATTCTAGTGTTGATGAATCTTTGCTCACGGGCGAAAGTTATCCGCTGACTAAAAAGCCGGGGCAGGTTGTGATTGCTGGCACCGTGAATATTGATAATCCTTTAAAAATGCAAGTCGATAAGATCGGTGTGGATACGGTGCTCTCACACATTTTACGTTTACTGGAACGCGCCCAAACGGAAAAACCGGCGCTCACGCAATTAGCGGATCGCGTGGCTTCATGGTTTGTATTCGGAGTGCTATTGTTAGCTTTGGGCGTAGCAGTGTATTGGTGGCATGTCAATCCAGAGGCTTGGCTGGCGATTACGCTTTCCGTCTTAGTCGTGACTTGTCCTTGTGCGCTATCATTGGCAACGCCTACTGCTATTACTGCCGCTACGAGTACTCTGACTCGTGCCGGCTTATTGACAACACGGGGACATGCTTTAGAAAGTTTAGCACGCGCTACCCATTTTGTTTTTGATAAAACGGGGACGTTGACGGATGGACGTTTACGCTTGTTGGATACGCACACTTTTGCAGATTTGAGTCCAGCAGATTGTTTACAGTATGCTGTTGCTTTAGAGCGGCAATCTGAACATCCGATTGCTCGCGCTTTGGTAGAGGCTTGTTCAAAGGCGGGGATGAGTGCCAGCAAGGTGACTAATTATCCGGGGGCGGGGATGCAAGGTGAGATCGCGGGTAAACGCTATTTTGTTGGTACGCCCGCTTTTATTAGTACACAAACGGGGCTAAAAGTTAATGTAGAACATGAAGGCAATACGCTGGTTTTATTCGCTGATGCTCAGACGATCTACGCTGCATTTCTCTTTGCTGATGAAATTCGCGCAGGGGCACGAGAATTAGTCGAATCCTTACAAGAACAAGGTAAATCTGTTAGCCTATTGAGCGGCGATCATGCGCTGGCTGCACAGCGCGTGGCAAAGGCGGTGGGGATTGAAAATGTCGGCTATGCTCTGAGCCCTACAGATAAATTGCAAGCTGTCAAGTCATTACAAGAAAAAGGTGAAATAGTGGCTATGATAGGCGATGGTGTTAATGATGCGCCGGTGCTGGCACAAGCGCAAGTGTCGATTGCAATGGGCGGGGGCACACAAGTCGCCCGTGCGAGTGCGGATATGATTTTATTGACGGAACAATTGCCCAATTTATTGATAGGTATTAATACTGCCCGTCAAACATTGAAAATTATTCGTCAAAATGTGGCTTGGGCAATTGGTTATAATTTATTGGCTTTACCGGCAGCAGCGGTAGGTTGGGTGGCGCCTTGGATGGCAGCGATTGGGATGTCTTTTAGCTCCTTGTTAGTGGTTGCTAATGCACTACGTTTAGTTCGGCGGAGTCAAAAAAAAACTGATAACTAATCACTGATAACTGATAACTGATAACTAAAATGGATATACTGTATTTATTAATTCCCATCTCATTGGTACTGATAGGGCTGATTATCTGGGGCTTTTTGTGGGCGATCAAATCGGGTCAATTTGACGATTTAGAGGGTCCTGCCCATGAAATTTTAATGGATAATGACGATTTGCCGTCTTCAAAAAGTCCAAGATAAATCTTGGACTCCGAATAGACAGGGGGGTTATGCAGCGAGACTAGGTTTTCTAGCACCGTAGCGACGGCGGAATTTATCCATACGCCCTGCACTATCAAGGATTTTCTGTTGTCCCGTATAAAAAGGATGGCAAGCGGAGCAAACTTCAATATGTAAATCTTTGCCAATCGTTGAACGGGTTGTAAAGGTATTGCCACAACTACAAGTAACGGAGACTTCGTTGTAGGTTGGATGAATCTTAGCTTTCATAATTGATATTTTAAATCTCGGAGTGTTAATCCCTAAAAAAAGAATTTTGAATTTTACTGAAAACTGCCTGAGACTCTTACTTTAAAACGCCAAAACCACAAAAACCGGCTTTGGTTATGTTTAAGGAGTAAGCACCCTGGGGTGATAAACCATCTATCACCTTTGTTATTACCTTGGATATCGGTAATGTTTGTAACTATATATATATAATTAAACTTAAACAGATTTTGAGGCTAATCTTATATAAGTTTCATAAAAATACTACTACAAATAATTATTGTCTGTCAAGATTTAATTTTTTGACTGACTTTATTATTGCGTGGTTTGGGTGTTTAATGCTAACTGCAAGCGTTACTTATATCGTCCAAAGCTAAAGCTTTGGACTCCAACAATAATGTCGAGTAAAAACAATCCTATAAATAATTTGAATATCATGGTGCAAAAAGCTTGTCGTGAAAAGCCAAAATATATGCTACCGCCTGCCCGAGTCGATTCAAAGAATCGCTACACCGATAATGGTGATGGGACTGTCACAGACAAGAAAACGGGCCTGATCTGGCTGAAAAATGCAAATGCTTTTGGCCGACAGGATTGGTACTCTGCCCAAAAGTTTGCCAGCCAGATGGCTGATGGACAATATTATCTCTGTGACGGCTCGGAACCCGGCGTATGGCGTTTGCCCACAAAAAATGAATGGCAGACTATGCTAGATATGAGATATAAATGGCCTGCACTTTCCAATGCTGCGGGTACGGCTCATTGGACGGAAGGTGAGCCGTTTGTGGGTGTGCAGTCGAGCGGGTACTGGTCGGCTACGACGCTCGCTTTCGCCGAATCCTACGCATGGTATGTGGCTCTCTTTCACGGTAAAATATTCAACGCCCCCAAAACTTTCACGCGCTATCTGTGGCTGGTGCGAGATGGTTAATGTGACAGCCACTTTCTGAGGCCAAATTGTTGTTCGCTAAAATTGACGGTTTCTTTATCGTGGCGCAAAAGCCGCCATAAGACACGACTATGCCGACGAAACATATTTATTAGGCGTACCGGGTAATAAAGATAAATTCTTGGAGAATTTGGGGGAACGAGGTACAGTTCCGCCATTTCTTCTCGCTCAGGAAAAAGCCTGTTCAAAACAATACTGGCTTTCTCCGAAAGGTGTTTGGATTTCCAAAATTCTATGATAACACTAGAGGGTGGCGAGAGAAGGTCTTCAAACTGACCAAGGACTTCTTCCCTAGCCCAAGATTCCACTCGCGGATCGAATTTGGCGGGTTTGAGTTTTTCTAATATCGGTACATTGGCATCAAAACTCGTTTTGGCTAAATAAAGTGCGAGATAGATAGAATTGTTCGCATCCCATTCGTGGGTACGAAGCTGTACTTGTTCCCAGTCTATGTCGTAGTGTCTGATAGTTTCCCAAATATCATAAAATGGTCTGAGCCCGAATTGAAAGATATGGTGATATGCCGTGTGCAAACATAAATGCAATAATAAGTCCTCTGGGGATAAAACCAAGGTTTCGATGCCTGCAATCGTCGCAGGTTGGGCTCTTTTCCATAGTCCATCAACGTCTATTGTAAAGGGACTGGTTGGGTATTCAATGGTCCAGTGAATTTCAACCGCAGCGTTTGGTTTGATAAATGCGGGCAGTTGGTGGTACTCTGCACAGATTTCTTCAATGTCAGTTTCTCTGGATGAACTGTAGCCCATTTCTAGCAATTTTTGTTCTGCTGCGAATAAGTCAGCTTTTTTGATGAGAATATCCAAGTCATTCATCGGTCGGAGGGCTATGTTGCCGTAAACTTTTTCCGCTAGATGTGCCCCCTTCAAGACGATAACGGGAATACCGGCTTGCTGTAAGGTTGAGAGTATTTTTGAAAGTTCGCTGTAAAGAGCAGTATTGATCCAAAGATTGGCGACATAAGCGGTTTTTAATTTCTTCAAGAGTGGGGCGGGCACACCTCGATGTTTTAGGCGATGGTAAAGCAAAGGTGTCACACGATATTTTTCTGAGACTTGATAAATGGTGTCCCAATCAGCCGTTGAGTTGACAGCCTTTCCAGAAAGACAATCCCATAAAAGTTGGCCCATCGTTTCTTTATCCATTAATAACCTCGTTGTTTGATAAAACCCCTAATTCAGTGAAATTTTGCACTATTTCTATCACGTCGCTGTGTAGTTCGATTTCATCGGCGACTTGGAAATTTTCACGCAGATTTTCTTCTATTTCTGTCAGAGTATGCTCACCATCACATTGGTTCCATACCAAAATGGCGGTGGGATTTAGCACATGAAGGTTTCCTTTACTGGGATCATAGAGGAATACTTCATTTCCTATTTCTTGTAGGAGAATGTCGCTTTTTCGGGATGGTTTATTGGTCTTCATTATTTATTATATATATATCTAAAAATCCGATTTCTTAAAGAAATCGGATTTTTTAAATCGCGGAAAAGTTTGATAAAGTGCTCGACACTTGGAAAACAGAGCTATCAAGCTGTTGAGCAGTCGCCACCGCATAGCCGTATAATCGGCCCCCCCTTCAATGCCGAGCACCCGTCCAATGATTCTCTCTCTCGGTAGGGGCGGATCGAAATGGTGAACATTGTCACCTTTCAGAATAAAGCGTTCTCCCTCTATGCTAACCAAGCGATGTGCGATGAGTTGCTCGCGACGCCGATAAATCACGACATCACCCCGGTGAATATTTTTGGGCAGGGGCTCAATCAGCAATTGGTCGCCTATTTGAATAAGGGGCTGCATACTTCCTGTTACCATCCGCATTCGTGGTTGCCGCCCCATTCGGCTCCACAGAGTCCAGATAGCTTCAAGCACGGGTTCAGGCGTTTCTCTGACTGGATTCATATTGCTTTTCTTCAAGAAACTGTTGTATCAATGCCACTGTCGCGTCCAATTCTCCGACAAGGATATTATAGCATTGTATTTGGTTGAATAAAGGTGCCAGTCGCAAAAGTGCCTTAGCTGGATGGCTAACAGGTGTGTGCGATAATGGTAAGGTTTGCCACAGGCTTTGGCGTTTGGGGATTGGCTTGATTTCTGGTTTTTTTTGAAAGCCCTTGAGTAGGAACAGGTAGCGCAGTGGACAAGTCTTGCCTATACTATTGGGAAAAATGGTTTCAATGTCGATAGCCCCTTGTGTGAGATTTATTTTTTCTGCCTTGAATAGATTTTGCAAAAGGGGTAAGCCATGCTGACGTAGGTTTAGGCAACGTGGAAAAGGTTCAATCATCAGATTGCTGAGGTTGACACAGCTAACATCGTCCGATAGGAATTTGAAGCCATGTTTGACTAGTGCGAGACTGAGTGAGCTTTTTCCTCGACCAGATGCGCCGGCAAAAATGAGCACCTTATTGTGCCAACTGACGGCTGCCCCATGCAGTAGATAGTGTTGAGGCATCAGGATGGCGAGGCTTCTGAGTAGGGCTATTTGGACAAAGCTAAAGAACGGTTTAGGGTCGCCCTCAGAATTATCAAGGAGGCTGAGGGTTTCAGTCAGCGATATTGGGTAAAGTTGCCCGCCGTTGAACATGACCATTTCTTCTGCGCCGGAGTCAATATTTTTTTCATTGAATACAAAGCCTTGAGTTGTTTTAAAGACTTTATATTGGTGATGAGGAGAGTAAATGGCGATTCGATAGGGGGAGTCCTTTGGCTTCATTATTACTCGAAAGTCATGCTCAGTACGGGGAATATTGGTATGAAAACGCGCGTATGAGCCTTTAAAAAAGCGCAGCAAATCCTGAGAGTCGGAGCGAATCCGCACATTGATTTCGATAAAACGAAAGCTGTCTTCAAAGGGTAATGGATGGCTTTTGGTCATTGTTTAGAGGGTTTTTATTCAAGGACGCGGAGCGTCGCAGCAGGCATTCCGCAGCAAAGCGCACTCTCTTATACATAAGTATCTAAGTACTTGAAAAAAAATATATTATGTAGGGTGGGTATCGCTACCGCTCTACCCACCCTACAATTGTCGAAAATGGACTTGTGTATAAGAGAGTGCGCTTCGCTAAGGGAACGAGAAATAAGTATTGTACTTGAGCTAAAAATAAAGTCAAATGCAGAGGAAAAAAAGCCATGTTTGAAACCGCCGAATTAGGCCGTCATATTGATAAAAATGAATATAAAAAACAGTTACCTGAATTAAGGGCTGCATTGTTACAAGCCCAATTTGCCTTGAGCAAAACCAATATACCTGTGATCATCATTGTGTCTGGGATTGATGGGGCAGGGCGGGGTGATGTGGTTAATGCTTTGAATGAATGGCTGGATACACGCGGTTTGGAGACCATTGCCCTGGATTCGCTCACTGATGAAGAGGGTGAGCGTCCCTATTATTGGCGATTTTGGCGACAATTGCCAGCACGGGGACGTATTGGCATTTTTTTTGGCGGCTGGTATGTGGATCCCATTCTACAATCTGCCTATCAAAAGATGGATACATTTAATGAAGCCTTAGCGCATATACGCCGTTTTGAAACCATGTTGGTAGAAGATGGTGCCTTAATTTTAAAATTTTGGCTGCATTTATCTAAAGAAGAGCAACGCAAACGCCTCAAAAAACTGGAAAAAAATCCGCATACCCGGCGCTCTGTCTCCAAACGAGATTGGAAACATGCTAAGTTGTATGATCAATTTGTTAAAGCGGCAGAACAGGCTATCCGGCAGACGGATTCGGGTGAGGCGCCTTGGTTATTAGTAGAAGCGACGGATTGGCATTATCGTGATTTAACGGTAGCGCGTACTGTGCTGGAAAGCTTAGCTAAGCATCTATCGCTTGAAACTGCTCAGAGCGAAATAACAACTCAAAGCAAGCCCCTGACACCGAGTAGCACTTTGCCGTCATCGTCAACTTTGACTATTTTGGATACAGTCGATTTAAGTCAATCTTTGCGTGGTCAGGAATATAGTCAAGCCTTGGAAACTTATCAAGGTCAATTGCATCGCTTGGCTTGGGCGGCTTATGAACAAAAATGTTCGACTATTATTGTTTTTGAAGGCTGGGATGCAGCCGGCAAGGGGGGGGCGATTCGGCGCATGACGCAAGCTATGGATGCCCGATTGTATCGTGTGATTTCCAGCGCTGCGCCGACAGATGAAGAACGTGCCCATCATTATCTCTGGCGATTTTGGCGACATATCCCCCGTGCGGGGCGGGTGACGATTTATGATCGATCTTGGTATGGGCGGGTATTGGTGGAGCGCGTTGAAGGTTTTGCTAAGGAGAAAGAGTGGCAGCGGGCTTTTTTGGAAATCAATGATTTTGAAGAGCAACTTGCTAAACACAACAACGTGGTCATCAAGTTTTGGATACATGTTAGCCAGGATGAACAATTGCGCCGCTTTCAAGAGCGTGAAAAAATTCCGTATAAAAAACATAAAATTACTGATGAAGATTGGCGCAATCGTGAAAAATGGGATGATTATACGATAGCCGTTAATGAGATGGTTGCTCGGACAAGTACGGATTTTGCGCCGTGGACTTTGGTCGCGGGTGATGATAAACGTTTTGCTCGCCTACAAGTCCTTAAAACGGTGTGTGAGCGTTTAGAATCGGTGTTAAATAATAAATAAGGAATAGTTGTTATGCGAGTGTTGATTATACGTCATGCCCCTGCGGAAGATCGCGAGAGTGCTCAATCGGATGAGTTGCGCCCTTTAACTAATAAGGGTAAAGCGAAAATGCGTCAAAATGTGCAAGGATTACAAGCTATTGTGCCGCAAATAGATCGTATTGCGGATAGTCCGTTAATCCGCGCTCAACAGACGGCGGGTTTGCTGCATGCCGCTTATCCGAATGCTATCCGAGAAACTTTGCCCGCTTTAGCACCCGATGGCTCAGAATTTGCCTTGTTAACTTATTTACAACAACATGGCTCGAAAACGCAAACGATTGCCCTAGTGGGGCATGAACCAGATTTGGGGGCATTAGCAACGTGGTTACTCAGTGGACAGGTTGATAATTGGATGCCTTTAAAAAAAGGCGCGGCGTGTTTGTTAGAATTTGTTGATGTGGTTGAAGCCGGTCAAGCGGAGTTATGTTGGTTGCTGAGGCCTAAACAATTGCGTCAATTAGTTTAGAGGAGTCCAAGACGTCCAAGATAAATCTTGGACTCCTAGCGTTTTTTTTAAAGCCTTTGTAAATCTCTACCTGCCAAATACCGAAAATTTGAATACAACTCTCTGGACGTTGAAGCGGAGAGATATTTAGGCATAACGGTTTCTACTGCTTGGGGAGTGATGCCCAATTGAGACAGATGATTGTTATCACCACAGACGCTTTCCACGAGTGATGAGTGGAAATTATCTAAAGAGTAGGGCTTACCCGGGATTCTTTCCATAATAAATGCTGCCCACTTGGAAGGCGTCTCCTTTAAAGGGATGATGTCGCGTTTTACGCCGAGCAGTTTGGCGGTATAGGCGACTAATTCTTCCAAGGTGTAAACTTTGGGGCCGCATAAATTATAACGTTGTCCGTCGTGTTCATGACTGACCAGCGTTTTCAGCATCGCTTCTACGACATCATTGACCCACACAGGGGCAAACTTAGCATACCCAGAGGGTAACATAAATATCGGAGATGGAACACGCAATAATGCCGCAAAACGATTAAAAAAGGAGTCATCTTCTCCAAAAATCACTGAAGGTCTGAAACTGGTGACGTGTAAATCTTCGGTGGCGTGGACTAAATCCTCGGCTTCGCCTTTGGTACGCAAATAGTGACTTTTCCCAGCCCCGGCGTTTAAGGCACTCATATGCAATAAACGTTTTATATTATTCGCTTTACAGGCTGAAATCACTTGTTGAGGAAATTCAACATGGGCTTTGCGAAAACCAGCACCGTCATGTCCGGTTTCATTGAGAATGCCAACCAAATTAATCACGGCATCGCAGCCAGCTAATTGCTCATTCAGTTGTTTTTGATCATAAACATCGGTTTCGACCAGCTCCAAGGTGGGCAATACCAACAAATCACGATGTTGATCGCGCCGCCGCGTCAAAACCCGTACTTGCCAGCCCATTTGATACAAACGATTAGCAAGATGTTTTCCAACAAATCCCGTTCCGCCTAATAGACAAATTGAACGCATATTTTTTCTCCAGCAGGTTTGTTTTATTTCAAAATAATAAAATCATTTAAATTTTATGAAATAGCCAATCAAAAAATTAAATCTTGACAGACAATAATTATTTGTAGTACGATTTTTTTTTCTTTAAACATAATTAATATAAGATTAGCCTCAAAATCTGTGTAGGGGCAATCCCTTGTGGTTGCCTTAATTATATATATAATTAAAGGTGATAGATGGTTTATCACCCAAGGGAGCTTTCCCCTTAGAGCAAACAGCCGCCGCTTTTTGTGGTTTTGGCGTTTTAAAGTAAGAGCTTAGCAAAATTGATGATAGCTTACCAGAATTGGCGATAAGATAAAATACAGGCTTTAGCCTATATGAAACATTGGAGTCCAAAGCTTTAGCTTTGGACGAGCTAAACGGCGGTTGATGTATAGTACCCTTTTCATTAACAAACTTTCATCAACATAAAATAATGGGGTTGTAAATTTTCCATCAGCGTTAACCTTTATAGAGTGCTGAGACAAATAAATTAATAATTACCTTAAGCATAATCACACGGAATTTATTTACTAACTCAAAAAAAATGCTTGATTTTTTTTGGCAAGTCCGTTTATAAAGTGGCTAACGTGAGCGCAAGCTCACGTTGTGTTGTGGTTCTAACCTAAAATCGTTGGTTAGGTAAAATGGCGAGCGTATTTGATGAGGTTAAATACCGAGAACCAAGGTAATCATACCTCATCATAGCGCCTTGACTTTTGTTAAGGCTTTGAGAGATACCTCCCCTTAGGGGCATGTTAGCGAATGGAAACATTTGTTAATAAAAATGTATCGGAGAAAATGAAGTGACCCCACAGCAATATATAGGCTACGGTGCCTTGGCAATTATCGCACTCTATCTGGCTTATGTTGTTTCTACGAGCCTTATTAGCTTATTTGTGGTTTTAATCGAAATTTTAGTTTATGGTATTTTGCTAGGAGTGATAATCTGGTTTTTACGTAAACAAGGCTTTTTTGAATTTTTAAAGAAACGGCTTTAATACCAAGTCTGAATTGAAACGCGATTAAAAAAAATCCTATTTCTTAAAGAAATAGGATTTTTAGATTGAAATTTTTTTTGAGGATGGATCAATCTACTAACCTAAGACGTTCAACAACGCGCCCGTTTTGTAGATGCTCAAAAATGATTTCATCAATATCTGCTTTATCTTTATAGCTGTACCACACCCCTTCAGGATAAACGACTAGCACAGGACCCTTGGCACAACGATCCATGCAGCCCGCATTATTGGCGCGTACCGCACCGCGCCCGATTATCCCTAAATCTTTGGTGCGTTTTTTTAAATAGTCGCGCATCGCCTGTGCATTGTGATTTTGACAACAACGTTGATCTTCGGCACGTTGGTTGGTGCAGAAAAATACATGGTAGCGATAGTAAGTTTCAATCATTGTTTTGTGGCTTAGTGAGTGTGTGCGTGTCATTTTATCAGATAAATTAAGCGAGGTTATTATGTTTCAACGAACAGTTTATATACTTTGTCTGTTGAGTATCATCCAAGCTTGCCCTAATGAACCTCGCTCAGGTGAAAAAGTAGCACAAAACGAGAATAAAAGTAGGCAGGTTGTCCAAACTCGTAAAAATACTCAACATGCGCTCATTGTCGGTATTGACCAATATCAATACGCCGACGGAAATCGCCTCATAAACCTAGAAGGGGCAGTCAATGACGCATCATTATTAAGGGATACTTTGCGCCGTCAAAAAGTGCAAGTGCCTGACTCACGGGTATTACTCAATGCACAAGCCACCCGTGCTGCCTTTATTCGCGCTTGGCAAGGCATGGTAAAACAAGCCAAGCCTGGAGATACGCTGATCTTAACCTTTGCCGGACACGGCGGACAGCAACCTGATGTTGAGCCCTTAGATGAAAAAGATGGGAAAGATGAAACTATCATGTTTCATGACTTTAATCCCAATGAGCCCACTCAAGGACGCATCCTCGATGAAGAATTGTATGGCATATTTAAAAAAGTCAGTGATAAGAATATTAATATTTTATTTATAGCAGATTCATGTCATTCTAGCGGCTTGGTACGAACTCTCGCACGACCTTGGCGGCATGTTCGCACTGGTGGATATTGGAATATTGAACCGGATGCGCCCCCGCCGTTTCTCCCGTTGCCAACTCAAAGCGATAGTGATCCCCTGCCTGCCCATGTCACCCTGATTACTGGTGTAGATAGTGATAACTTGCAAGTGCCAGAAACCATTTTTGATGATAAACCGCATGGTGCTTTAAGTTGGTTTTTGGCCCAAGCTTTAAGTGGCAAAGCGGATGGCAACCAAAACGGGGTTTTAGAACGTAACGAGCTAGAAAATTTTTTAAAAGAGAAGATTAGCATTCATATGGGAGAGCAACAAAAACCCAAATTATTGCCACGCGGTGATACAAAGGTGGTGTTTAATTTGCAAAGTAAAGCGCCACAACCACCGCCCAATTCTGAAATTCGTATCGTAGTGCAGCCGGGTAATGCTCCTCAAGGCTTAAAGCATGTCCGTTTGGTTAACTCTTCTCAAAGCTTTGATTTGCTATTTGTTGTTAATAAACAACAAAAAACGGCGGTATTTAACAACACGGGTGACAAAATCACCACTTTGCCAAGCGACGCGCTTGAGGACTGGCAACGGATGGTAGATAAAGAGCGTTTATTAAAAGTTTTAGAAACGCAATTTGATATGAGCCTCAAACCAATTCGTATTTCCTTGGACAAGGGAGATGGTTTACATAAACAAGGGGATGTATTGCAGTTTAGCATTGAACCCGGGGATAGGGCGGAAGGCTTAAAGGCATTAACCTTAATTAATCTGGCGGGAAATGGGGAGTTACAATTTTTATATCCAGATACCAAGTATAAAGATCCATTGCTTGTACAGCAATTTCCCTACACCATGCCCCCGACGACAGTGGTGCCGCCTTTTGGAGGCGATGATTTAGTGGTGCTGTTATGCACCCAACCGGCTAAGGGCTTGCATAGCTTATTGCTTGATAGTCAGCCCAATATTCCAGAGCCTAGCGATATTATTAGCCAGTTAAAAAATAATCGTTGCCAAGTGGGACAATATGCCTTTTTTAGTGGAGAGTAAATTTTGGCACCCTTCAAGTTTACAGTTTAAATGGTTTAGCTTCGCTGACCAGAGGAGCGGGAAATCCGCGCAGCGAAATTCCCGAAACAACAAAAATACAATTTTTTTATATTTTTTTTTATTAATATTCAAATAGATAAGTAATAATCGTGCGGATTATTTTCATTTAAGTGTTGACGAAAAAATTTTGTAGGTGTATGATCCGCACCTCGATAACAACGGGGTATAGCGCAGTCTGGTAGCGCACTTGGTTTGGGACCAAGGTGTCGGGGGTTCAAATCCCTCTACCCCGACCAAAAAAATTTAATTTAGTATTATATATATATATTTTATGCGCCTGTAGCTCAGTTGGACTAGAGCATCGGCCTTCTTTTTTTTGTGTAAGCAAAATTGGACCCATGACGGGAAACAGGAACCGTTATGGTGGATGGTGCTATATCGGTGAAACCTGTTAAATGGCAATGCCGAGGAAACCGAGAGAATAGTGAAGGGGCTCATTTTGTTTGCTGGTAACTATTCTAGGGTTCCGTAGAGGCCATACGCACCATACCTGAGAGGGTAAAGACATGGTCCAGACCACAAACGAAACGCATGTTTTGGTAGCGAAAGCTATAGTGGTATGAAGCCGAGGGTCGCAGGTTCGAATCCTGCCGGGCGCGATGTTTATGGTGGGCGTAGCTCAGCTGGTAGAGCTCCGGATTGTGGTTCCGGTGGTCGTGGGTTCAAGCCCCATCGCTCACCCCATATCAAAAAATCCCCCTAACCCGATGGGTTAGGGGGATTTTTTTTTATTTTTTTTATTTGCAATTATGTCAACTTATGCCATCGGTGATATACAAGGCTGTTACACGGAATTACAACAGTTACTTGAACTTATCCATTTTAACCCCAGTCAAGATGTCCTATGGTGTACCGGCGACTTAGTGAATCGGGGGCCACAATCACTAGAAGTCTTACGGTACATTAAAAAATTAAAAGAACGTGCCATCGTCGTCTTGGGTAATCATGATTTGCATCTTCTGGCGGTTGCCTATGGTAACACCGGATATCTTAAACCAGGGGACACACTGACCCCCATCTTAGAAGCCCCAGACAGAGAAGAATTGCTAGAATGGTTACGTCATCGTCCCTTTCTCCATCACGATCCTGAACTCGGATTCACCCTGATTCATGCCGGACTACCGCCGCAATGGGACTTATTGCAAGCGCGTCAGTGTGCAAGCGAAGTTGAAAAAGCATTAAGCGGTCAAAAATACCGAGAATATTTGGCTAATCTCTATGGTAATGAGCCAAAAAAATGGTCAGAGAAACTGACAGGGTGGGATAGGCTGCGTTTTATCACAAATTGTTTGACGCGCTTGCGTTATTGCAATGCCAAAGGCAAATTAGCCATGAAAAAGAAGGCAGCCCCCTCGTTTTATCTCAATGATGAAGATAAGCCTTGGTTTTGGTGGCCTCATCGCGCCACTCGCAACCAACAGATTATTTTTGGGCATTGGTCGACTTTGGGCTATTATGCGGAAAACGGCGTGTATGCACTGGATACTGGGTGTCTTTGGGGGGGCGCGTTAACGGCATTACGTTTGGAAGATAAACAGGTATTTAGCCTGCCTTGTGCTGGTGAATGTACTCCAGGGGAGTAGAGCCACCCAAAAATATTTTTCTCGTTCCCTTAGCGAAGCGCACTCTCTTATACTGTAGGGGCAATCCTTTATGGTTGCCCAAATAATTGATTTAATTGCTTTAATCATTAAACGCTCCATGGGGCAACCACTAGGGTGTTGCCCCTACAAACCGTCGGATTCTGTAGGGGCAATCCTTTATGGTTGCCCTTGTGTATAAGAGAGTGCGCAGAGCGTGGGAAACGCAGTAACGGAGCGAAGTGGAGTGAGTGCATGCCTCGACGCTCCGCGTCGAATTTTGGACCTAAAAATTCAATTTTTGTTCAACATAAACCAACGCATAAGCAAAGCGATTTTTGGTCAATTGCCAAGCCAATAAGACTCCGATAGTATTGGCAAGCATATCACCCCATTCTGCAAATCGTGTCCCGCCTAAGCCTTGCAAGATTTCCAACAGCCCCCCTAGACATAAAAAACCTATCATGTAATAAAAACGCGACTGGGGCGCGTGATAAATCTGTGCAAACCAGCCCATCAAGACAAAGTAAGCCAAAACATGCCCAGCTTTGTCGCCAGAATTGACGGAGGGCATTGGCAATGATGTCAGAGAGAGTAGAATCACCAGTAAAACGAGGCTCAAACCGATGGCGAGCCAGAATTTTTCAAAACGTAAGGGAGATAAGGTTTTTTTCATTTAAACCACCCAGATTAATAAGACGATTCCTAATCCTAAACGATAGACTACAAATGGTAACATGCCAATACGATCCAATAGACTAATAAAGGCATGGATACACAAATAAGCACTAATTGCCGAAAAGGCAACAGCAAGCGATAAAGCGCTCCAGTCAACTGACGTACCTATTAATGATAAGCTTTCATTGGCACCCGCAAGGATAATAATTGGAATTGACAGCAAAAATGAAAATCGTGCGGCTGCCTTACGGTTGATGCCTAACAGTAGGGCGGCTGTCATGGTAATACCCGAGCGTGAGGTGCCCGGAATCAGTGCCAGAGCTTGAGCTAATCCTATCAATAAAATATCTTTCCACGTTAAACTGTACTCATCGCGTTCCCGTTTTCCAATCATGTCCCCCCAGCCCAGTAGCAAGCCAAAGACAATCGTTGTGGTAGCAATAACGAGGGGCGATCTGAGGGACTCATCAAAATCCAAGCCGGCAATTGCTAAGCCTAGCAGCCCAGCCGGAATGGTTCCGATTCCAACACCCCAGACTAAACGACTTTCTGGCGTTAATTGCCTGGTTTTTATCGACTGAATCCAGCTTTCTAACAAGGGCTTCAAGTCTGCACGAAAATACATTAATACCGCGATGAGTGACCCAACATGCACGGCGACATCAAAAGCGACTCCTTGATCTTCCCATCCGGTTAAGTGGGGTAACAAAATCAGGTGAGCCGAACTCGATACAGGTAAAAACTCGGTCAGTCCTTGTGTGACTGCGAGGATGATAATCTGCCAAATGTCCATTGAAAAAAAGTTCCTAGTTTTTAAAATTCGACGCGGAGCGTCGTGACATGCATTCCCACGCAGAGCGTGGGAACGAGAAAAGGAGTCCAAGATTTATCTTGGGCGCCTCGTCGAATTAGTTGCGTCAGTCTAATATAAAAAAATAATCTATTTTTCCACAATCCAGCGTCCAAAGCGTCCTTTTTGCAAAGGCACATTTTCTAAAACGCTAAAACCCATACGCTGCAACATCCAAGCAACATCGTCACGGCTGTAACGATTATGTTCCATGAAATGAGTAAAAATATTGCTTAAAGTCTCATAGCTAGTGTCGCTATCAAAAATATCCTCCCTGGCTTCAGAGGCAATATATTCATCTAAGGGCGCACGCACCCAATCCACGATCAAACAGCGTCCGCCCGGTTTAAGGCAACGGTGAATAGATTGTAACAATTGTATGGGTTGTGTCAATTCATGAATGAGAAAAATAGCGGTGATGGCATCAAGACTGTTATCAGCTATGGGTAGATTGGCTTCATGTAAATCATGCTCAATCACTTTATAGCCACTCAGTTCCGCCAACATCCACGGGGCACATTCTACACCCATTAAGTGTGCTTGTGGGTAACGATCAGATAATTTTTGCAATAACATGCCGGGACCACTGCCAAAATCAGCTATTTGTGGCGGCTCGCTCAATACGGGACTTATCCAGTCTGCCCATACCGCCCAAAATGCGTCATCAAAGCGGTTGGCAGCCGTATCTTTCATCAATTGCATGAATTTTTCACCATCAACGTGGTGTTGAGCTAGTGTTGTGAGAGTGTCTTGCATAATCTTAAAGCCTCGCCCGCTCATCTTTAGCAAAGCCAAGCAAGGATAGTTCTAAATTGCGAGTCAGTGCC
Organism: Candidatus Thiomargarita nelsonii; assembly: GCA_000785145.2. Taxonomy (GTDB): domain Bacteria; phylum Pseudomonadota; class Gammaproteobacteria; order Beggiatoales; family Beggiatoaceae; genus Thiomargarita; species Thiomargarita nelsonii_B. The sequence goes on along the minus strand of JSZA02000009.1, from coordinate 63,693 downwards.
ATTACTTTGAAAAGTTCTCCCATTTCACTCGGTAAAATGAGGGTTTTAGCCTGTTGTGCCTGTTGCAAATAATTTTGGCTGGACTCAAGGGCAGACAACAATTCAGGCAAACCAGATGCCAACAAAAAATGCGCCTGATCAGTATAGCCTGACACATGCAGCCCTGCCGCGTGAGCGGCTTCTGCCACTGCCGTAAAATTGACATGGGCTGTAATATCTTGTAATCCTACTAAAATCAATGGCTCACTATGAGCATGGTGTCGATAATGACACATTAATGTGCCTTGATCTCGTTGGGGATGAAAATATTCGCGGCTCGGAAATCCATAGTCTATTAATAACACCATACCGCTTGCCAATATCTCTGCCACGGATTGTATCCAAGCCGGTAAGGCGAAGTTTATTTCTGATACATACCCAACAGGTAAAATCGGGCGCAAGCTTTCCACAGCTGACCGTAATGCCTCATCACGAGTCGGCAAGAGTTGCCATACAAACGGTGTTTCCTTGCTATCGCCTAAACCCACATAGAATTCTGATACCCCTTGCTCATCTAAGCGAAAACGCTGCACCGGCATAGCATCTAGTACTTCATTTGCTAAGATGATACCATCTAGCGGTTCACTGGGCAAATGTTCTAGCCACTGCACTCGCTCTAATAGTTGAGGTACTTGGGCTTGCAAAGTTTCCCGTTGTCGTTGTTGCAAATCGGCACTGATTTCTAAAATCAAATATTGGCTGGGTAAACAGTCTAGGCGTTCTAATTCTTTTAATAGCTCGGCTGCCATAATCCCCGAGCCAGCACCAAATTCTAAAATAATGCGATTATCATCAGTTAATATCTGTTGACATTGCCTAGCAAGGCATTGCGAAAATAAGGGCGAAATTTCGGGTGCCGTGATAAAATCACCATCAGCGCCAAATTTGCGAATACCAGCACTATAATACCCTAAACCGGGCGCATATAGTGCCTGCTCCATAAACTTAACAAAAGGAATAGCACCCCCTGCCTCATTAATTGTTTGTACAATCGCCCTCGTCAAGCGTTGACTGTGGGCGGCAGCATCGGGGTGAGGGGGAGGTAAAGGTGATGTATGCATACAATTTCTAGTAATCAGTCGTTGGAAGAAGAAATCAAAAAGCTGGATAAGGGCTTGGCTCATAAGGTGGCACTTATTACTGGCGGCGTCAAGCGAGTGGGGGCTGCCATCGCACGTCAGTTACATGCAGCGGGTATGAATCTGGTGTTGCACTATCGCCACTCCGAAACGGCAGCACACGCTTTACAAGCTGAATTGAATAATCAACGCTCAGAGTCTGTGCTGTTGTTGCAAGCCGATTTAGGGCATACGGGCAAATTGATGAGTATGGTACGGCAAATTATAGATCATTATGGACGCTTAGATGTTTTAATCAATAACGCTTCCAGTTTTTATCCGACACGGATAGGAAAAGTAGGAGAAAAAGAATGGGACGAATTATTTGAGAGTAATCTTAAAGCGCCCTTTTTTTTATCCCAAGCCGCCGCACCGCATTTAAGCAAGTGCCATGGTTGCATTATTAATTTAGTAGATATTCATGCGGAGCGCCCTTTGAAAAACTATCCGGTTTATAGCACGACGAAAGCGGGCTTAGTCATGTTAACTAAAGCTTTGGCGCGAGAATTGGGGCCAGATGTGCGTGTGAATGCTATCGCGCCTGGTGCCATTTTATGGCCAGACAATGAGATGGATGATGTCAGTAAACAGCGCATCATTTCCAATATTACGCTCAAGCGTCATGGCGAGCCTCAAGATATTGCACAAGCGGTTTTGTTTTTAGTGCGTGATGGGGGGTATATTACGGGGCAAGTGATTAGTGTTGATGGGGGGCGTACTTTGAATCAATAAATAATAGACTTGTCCCTTTTTAATTGTAAGTAGCTCAGCTCAACAAAAATATTTTAACATTTCTATAAATCCTATTTTTTCAAAAAATAGGATTTCTTTGAAAGGTGTTGGAGTACAAAGCTTTAGCTTTGTCAGACAGTACAAAGCTAAAGCTTTGTACTCCAACAGATAACTTTGACAGCGTACTAGACTATAAATCCTATTTTTTCAAAAAATAGGATTTCTTTGAAAGGTGTTGGAGTACAAAGCTTTAGCTTTGTCAGACAGTACAAAGCTAAAGCTTTGTACTCCAACAGATAACTTTGACAGCGTACTAGACTATAAATCCTATTTTTTCAAAAAATAGGATTTCTTTAAAAATTGAAAATGTTAAAAGACTTTGAGCTACTTACCAACAATTATCATTCATTGCCCCTTTATTGTTGATTGAATCCAAAGTAAAAAACTGACAGTCAGTATCTTTCGCTTGTTGGATGCCCCTTGCGGTGGCGGTGAGAACAAAACCAGTCGCAATAGTCCCCCCGCTACGAGGTGCAATCGTCAGAACATAATAACCATCCGGCGAAACGGCTTGAGCCCCCTCTATTTTGCAAAATGATTGACACCGTATCGTATCAGCACTGGTTGTGCTACCTAAATTTAAGGCGTAAGTACGCCTATCGGTATAAAAAGTTTCCTGTGCCTGCGCCAGTTCACTCAAAGCCACTTTTGCATCAGCACGGCGCGATTTCATTATCGAGTACTGGTAAGAAGGTATGGCAATTGCCGCTAGAACGCTTATAATAGCAACGGTAATCAGAACTTCAATGAGTGAAAAACCTCGAACATTTTTTAAAATCATCTATTTCTCCTAGAACAGTGCAAGGCGTACCTTGCACCAGTAAACCTACTCTTGAATCCAATATAAAACTCTTTCAAATCCGCTGTCAGTATTTCCACCAAAAGGCACAGTTTCACTGTATATACCACCACCGCTACCTGTCAGCAGCACTATTTTATCACCAATTGGAAGTGGTACAACCTTTGAAGGTATGCCTTCTCCAATTTTCTTATTACGGTCGCTCTTTTCTATCTGATCGCCATTGGTTTCATCATAATCTGAGTTGATAGCAGCCCCCGTTAAAATATCTAAGGCATATATCCAACCACTACCTTCCGCTGTCACGCAATCAGTGCTGGCATCAATAGTCGGAGGTACAAAGGTAGTAAAGTAGGCCACACCTTGCACCACCAGGGGAGCTGATAAATTTTTCTCTCCCAAATTTTCCAGATCAATATACCAACCGTATGTTTCCTTGAGCGACTCCAGTGCCACCGTTTGTTCAGCCATCTCTCCATCTTGTATAAGATTAGCGGTTGCATCATGGAGATAATCATGAGTCAATGTAAAAAACTTGTAGTTTGGCGGATCAGTAGGCTCATCCATTTCCGCTTCACCATCGGCATCCAAATCAATTAAGCCATTAATGGCTCGATCACGAAGCGCATAAAGGCGCTCCTGAATATCCGTTCCCAATGGATTCGGTCGATGACCACTGCCAATCAATACCAAATCGTAGTCTGAATAAGTGTCAGGCGTATAGCTGCTATCTGTCAATTTCAGTACCACGGGTGGATAGAAAAAACGTCGTTTCTCGCTCACGTCCGTACCGCCGAGTGATGCCAAACGTCCTCCAATACCACGTCCCCCCTCCGGGTCTAAATCAATGCGCCAGACTTGACCGCCGGTATCAGCCACATAAAGGCGATCTGTGCTCCCATCTCCATTGCCGTCCATCAAAGTCAAATCGGAAGGCATACTATAATCCATAGCCGAGAGTTCTAAATCCGCACCCGTGCCCGTTTTGCTGGCCCACCATAAGCGTGTGCCGTCCTCCGGATCAACCATATAAATGGCATTTGAATAGGCATTAACCGATGAATAAGTTTCAGGTGAGTCTTGAGTATCAGGCTCATAACCTCCACCGAATAACAAAACCGTCTGACTCACTCCCCCAAAGCGTACCTTCGTCGGTTTAGGCATTGACCAAGTTTGTCCCAATTTCTCAAAGTCACCTGTACCGCCTTTGATAGTCCACAATAGGGTGGGTTGAGGGCTTGGTTCTGGTGTGACATCCAGCGCGTAAATATTTCTGCCACCCCGTCGCATACCCACGAATAATTTCACCGTATCCCCATCAGTTGGATTGATAACTTCGTCATCGTTATCATCATGGACAATAAAACTTATGTTGCCATCAATACCATAGGTGCGATTAATAGTCGTTGGATTTTCCATCAATTCCTGCTGAATTGAGAGCATTTCTCTTGGAATAAACAACCATTCCTCAGCACCCGTCTCACCATTTAACATACGAATGCCACCTTCATTGGTGGTCACAAATATCTTGGTGATTGCATTGTCGCTCTCATCTTCACCTAAAGTGATCGCGCCTGGACTGGCGTGCAAAGAATCAGTTAATAGCCAGTCACGTACACCCAGATTAGGATCACCCTCTTGATAACCCCGTATCCAATTAATCAGCGTTTCGGCTTCCGCGTCAGTACTGACATCGAACTCGGCTCTCAGCGTCGATCTATTCGCTATGACGATCTCCGTCCGTGTACCATCAATATAGGTATAAATCTTCCTATCGTTTGGATCCGTTTGCACTTGCACTCGTTGCAGTAAAACGTCACCCGTTCCGCCTTTATAAATATTAGCACCATCTGGTTCGCTGGGAATAGGATTCCAAAAATCGAGTGCCACATAAGAATCATCACAGATTTCATCTCCACAGCCATTTCTTATTTTATTATCCGAGTTCATCGCCGGATTAGAATTGCCATCTAGGATTAAACCTACCCCTCCGCAGCTTTCATCACTATCGCAGATGTTATATTTCTTGACATTGCCTGCCCAAGAGGCTAACTGTTCTGGTTTGAACAGCGCGAAATAGACCTGATTATCATGATCTAAGCGGCTAAAAGCATTGATTGACAAGGACGGTGCCGCAAATGAAGTGCTGCTCGTTATGATGGTGGCCATAATTTGTTGGAATACATCAAGCAGTTCATCCGCAGAATTGGCCTCATAAAAACCGCCGCCACCCGCTTCAGCCCAGTCTCTCATATAGTCCGCCCCATCTGGATCGTCCAGATTGAAACCAATAGTATGGGTGATGACATTCTGTAAACCCACCATATCAGAGTCCAAGTCGATATTATATAAATACCTGACCATATCGACACCACAGTTCTCTTCACTTGAGTAGCCTGACTGACAATTCCCCCCATCAAGTTCAATATCCTGCAATGCTTTTACCAAATCCTGTGAACCGTTGGTGGTTGCTACCCCGTCAGTTAGGAAGACAATGAAATTGGGCTGACACAGCGAATTTTGGGGTTTAATATACTTAGTGTTGCCTACAATTTTTTCCGTCGCACAAGCAGTCGTACTGGCATTGCCACAGTTTGGGGGCTCAATCGTGCCATCAGGCACTTGATCCCACTCCCAACTGCCTATGTGGCTGATGCGGTTATTTATCATTTCACTGATATCGTTATTATTGTTATCGTTTTGACGCTGCTTACGATCCGCACCATGGGTGACGGGTCCACCCATATAATATTGTCCCGCTTCATAAATCGCATCGACCAGTGGCGTATAGGCATTGGTTGTGATCTCATTAACCAAGGTTTTGAGGCGGTCGCGCACTTTCAACTCCGCTAGATTATCTGCCACTTGAATACGCAAAATAGCAGCCTGTGAGGGATCATGGTCATACGAAGCTGTTCGGCGCAAACCCGTCCCGCTGACAAAAAACGCCATATTATTAAATGCCTGCCAATCGCTCTGATTAACGATTTGCTGGACAATTGAAGTCAAATCAGGCGTGGTATATTGTTGTCCGGTAATCCAAGCGGTTAACGGTGCATCAGTCGTGGCGGGTGTCCATGCCACCGCCGATGTTTTGGAGCGGTTAGATAAATGATGCAAATCAGTCGCAAATGGCTCTGCACTTGGCGTTAATTCACCGCTAATTTCTAACGCCAATGGCTCGCCCCTGCTATCTATCAAGCTCGAATCTGAATTTCTGGCCGTCAAAACCAATTCAGCTTTTACGATGCTTGTGCCCTGTTCGATAGGTATTTCAGGGAAACGGAATCCAACGAGACGGAGTGCTGCACTATTCGTGGTCATTTCCAAAGTGTCACTGGTCAGACTTATCGCACCATCTGTCCCACTCGGATAGTCAACGAATTCTTCCACGTCATTCTTGTTGTCACTGATTTGTGTTGAATAAATGGGCTGGTTACAAGCACCTGCTGGCACGCTTGCCGGCTCATACTCAACATGCAACACCGGTGCTTGATTGGGTGAATCATCATAAGATTTGATCTGACGCACAGAATGGGCACTAATTTTATAAAGAATAAATGACAGGGCATTTGAGCCACACCAACCCGTTTTGTTGACAATTTCCTGCACAATAGATGTCAAATCAGGCGTTGAATAAACCTCATTGGAGGTCCACGCACCTATCTCGGCATTATTCCAATGAACAAAAGCTGAAGTCAAGCTTCGGTTGGAAATGTCGTTTGCTGCCGTCGTAAAGGCCGGCGAATTATCATGGTCTTCAGCGCGAATTCTGAAACTGGCTTGCCCACTCTCATCAGAGGCACTGCTAAAATCAATTCTAGCCTGGGTGATGGTAGCACCTTGCGGAATCTGAACATTTTGAAAGCGCAAACCGAGCAATTGATCCTCGCTACTGAGCTGGTAAGTAATACGTAATAAAGGGCCTTCCCCCTCCCCGGCTGTTTTAAACCGCCTCCGATTATTGGGCAGGTAGCTGGGCGGTGTTCTAGTCAACCTAAACGCCATCGCATTACCACTTGTCCACCCTGCTCGGTTGACAATTTCTTGCACCAGAACCTTCATATTGGGCGTTGCATAGTTTTGCCCACTTGTCCATGACTCCACATTAGCCCAGCTAACAGAAGCATCCGTCGTGGGGTAATTACTACTGACATCATAGTTTATTTCTTGGAAATTATCAGGATTATCAGCCTTCACGCCATGAATCATTATGTCTAAGGAATTTGATTGATTATCTCGGCTTCTGAAGACAATTTCTGCATTTTGAATGGTGGCACCCGGTGGCACTGCCACTGCCGGAAAGCGCAGCCCGACAATAACCTCCCCCCGGCTTGAACCTCCCAGTGCTATCCAGTTACTACTGGTCGCATAAACCTTGCCTTGAGGTTCACTGCCTTCGTTAGTCAAAAATTCACGCGCATCACCCGCATTCTCTGTAATCTGCGACTCAACCGTCTCTGTTCCCCCAGCACGGTAGGTCGCTTCTAATACCGGCTCTCCAAGAATCATCGCACCGCTAGTCACACCCTGCTCTGCGTCATCGGCTGACGATAAAATAGGATTTTGAGTTTGCCCCGAAGAGGATGCCCCCTGCTCACCGGGTACATTGACAAGCGGTTCGTCAATATAGGTGATGGGAAAGCGTACAGGGATCACTGCGTCATCAGGCCTCCAGGTTTCGGGCGGTTGCCCCGTAAAAGTCATAAAGCCTACATTGACATTATGTATTTCATCCAAAAGTTGGCTCAGTGCATCCTGCATACGCTCTAAGCGGCTAAGATCGCCGCCATCGTCACTGTCCATACTGCCAGAACGATCTAATACAAACAGTATATTGGGCAGAGTGTCATCAGTAATCTCAGTGACCTGTTTCAAATAAAGTTCAGTGTCATCAGCATATCCCGGCGGGGATAGCCCTAGTGCTAAAAAAACAAGCACTATGCTTGTCAATAAACTACCTAAATGTTTCATTTTGTCAACTCCTTATTATTTTGTAGGAGTCCAAGATTTATCTTGGACTTCCAAGATAAATCTTGGACTCCTATTTCTTACTCTTTAATCCAATATAAAATTCTTTCAGAACCGCTGCCAGCATTTCCCCAAATGGACACATTATCACTATAGATACCGCCACCGATACCTGTCAGCAGCACTATTTTATGACCAATTGTGATTGGTACAACCTTTGAAGGTATGCCATCACCGATTTTTTTCCGACGGTCGCTCTTTTCTATCTGCTCACCATTTGTCTCATCATAATTTGGATTGACAGCTGCACCCGTCAAAATATCTAAAGCATATATCCAGCCGCTACCTTGACTTGCCACGCACTCTGTGTTGGCTACAGGCACAAAAGTCGTAAAATAAGCCACACCGAGCACCACTAGGGGGGCTGATAAATTTTTTTCTCCTAATCTGTCAAGCTCAATGTACCAACCGTATGTTCCCTGTAGTGACTCAAGTGCTGCTGTTTTCTGAGCCGTGTCACCATCTTGTATGAGATTGGCGGTAGCATCATAGAGATAATCATGGCTCAGTGTAAAAAACTGGTAATTTGGCAGAGCAACCGGTGAGTCCATTTCCGCGTTACCATCCCCATCCGAATCTATCAAGCCTTTAATGGCCCGATCACGAAGTGCATAAAGGCGATCTTGAATAGCCGTTCCCAAGGGATTCGGTCGGTGACCACTGCCTATCAACACCAGATCGTAGTCTGAATAACTTTCAGGTGTATATGTACTATCCCTCAATTTTACAACCTGAGGGGGATAGAAAAAACGTCGTTTATCGCTCACCTCCGTACCGCCGAGTGATGCCAATCGTCCACCGATACCCGTGTCTAAATCAATACGCCAGACTTGACCGCCCGTATCACCGACATAAAGGCGATCTGTAAGGCCATCTCCGGTACTGTCCATTAATGTCAAATCGGAAGGAATGCTATAATCCATAGCGGTGAGTTCTAAATCTGCACCTGAGCCCGTTTTGCTAGCCCACCATAAGCGTGTGCCGTCATCAGGATCAACCATATAAATGGCATTTGAATAGGCATTGACGGATGAATAAGTGTCCGGTGAGTCCTGAGTATCAGGCTCATAACCTCCACCGAATAACAAAACCGTTTTACTCACCCCACCAAAGCGTACCTTCGTCGGTTTAGGCATTGACCAAGTTTGTCCTAATTTCTCAAACTCACCTGTACCGCCCTTGATAGTCCACAACAGGCGGGGGCTCGTATCGGGTGTGACATCCAGCGCGTAAATATTTCTGCCACCGCGTCGCATACCCACGAATAATTTGACGGTATCCCCATCAGTTGGATTGATAGCCTCATCTTTATTATCATCATGGACAATGAAGCTTATATTGCCATCAATACCATAGGTGCGGTTAGTCGTCGTTGGGTTTTCCATCAAGGTTTGCTGAATTGAGAGCATTTCTTTTGGAATAAACATCCATTCTTCAGCACCTGTTTCACCATTCAACATACGAATGGCACCTTCATTGGTGGTCATAAATATCTTAGTAATTGGATTATTACTCGCATCTTCGCCTATCGTGAGTGCCGCTGGGCTACCGTGTAAACTATCATCTAATAGCCATTCACGTACACCTGCATTGGGATCGCCATCTTGATAACCGCGTATCCAATTAATTAGCGTTTCGGCTTCCGCGTCGGTACTGACACCCAATTCGGCTCTGAGCGTGGCACTGTTAGCGGTGATAAGCTCCATCAGTGTGCCATTAATATCCGTGTAAATTTTCCGATTGATTGGTGAGGCTTGCACGCTTTGCAGTAAAACGCCACCCGTTCCGCCTTTATGAACGTGACTACCATCTCGCTCTGCGGGCGTGGGATTCCAGAAATCGAGGGCTACATAAGGTTCCTCACAGGCTTCCGTTCCACAGCCATTTTTTATTTTATTCTCCGAATTCATCGCCGGATTAGCGTTAGCATCTAAAATTTTACCTACCACACCGCAGGCATCATCATCCTCGCAGATATTATATTTTTTGACATTGCCATCCCAAGAGGCGGTGGGTTCCGGTTTGAACAAAGCGAAATAGACTTTATTTTCATAATCTAAGCGGTTAAAAGCATTCATTGACAGTGAGGGTGCAGCAAAGGAAGTGCTCTCTGTTGTGATTGAGCCTATAATTTGCTGGAAGACTGTCACCAATTCTAAAGCACTATCTGCCCTGTAAAAATTACCACCACCGGCATTCGCCCATTGCTGCATATAATCTCTACCCGTCTGAGATTCAAGCGCAAAAGCAATCGTATGGGTAATTACATTTTGGAAGCCTGGTAGCTCTGGTGCTAAATCTTTCTCGTACAAAGCTCTAACCATATCCACACCACACTCTTCAGCCTCAGTCCCTTCACAATTGGTAATACCAGCGTATGTTTTAATGGCATTTTGTGTATAGAGGTCAGTGAAAGTCGCTTCACCATCGGTTAAAAACACGATATAATTGGGCATACAGGGATCAATTGTGGGTTGATTATAGACAGGCGTACCTGTAATCCTTTCTGTTTGGCAGGCAATGGCGCCCAAATCGTCATCTGTACAACCCGCATCCCGAAGGACTGTTCCACCCGTATAAGCCCCCGGATGCGCCACCCGGTTAGCAGCATTATTTTTGCGATTATCACCATAGAGTAAATTGCCGCCACTATAATACATACCGGCTTCAAGTATGGCGGGTACCATTGGGGTGGCTTGGAAATGATTCAAGTTCGCAATCATGTCATACAGATAATCACGCACAGTCGTGCCATCTGCCCAGGTGCCTGGTTGTTCGGGTACGTCATCGAGGAGCGTATCAATATGTGTTATTGGGAAGCGTAACGGAATATTGTACTGTATAGGTTCTTCAGGTCCGAAGGCATCATCAAACCAGGCAGAAAACGTCATAAATCCAACATTGACGTTATTCAGTTCTGGTAACAGCAATAATAGCGCGTCACGCAAGTGATCAAATCGCCTTGTACCCCCCAAAACGGGTGCTTCTGGCCCTGAAACAGTATTGCCCATACTGCTTGAACGGTCAAGCACAAACAGAATATTGGGCATATCGGTTGCTGTCGTGATCTGCCCCCTATAAAGCTCAGTGTCGTCCGCAAATCCTGGGACAGACAGTGCTGCAAATAACAGAGACGCAATTGTTTGACGACGTGAATTTCTCATATATAAATCTCCGTATGGTCCGGAGTCCAAGATTTATCTTGGACGTCCAAACTACTCTTTAATCCAATATAAGATTCTTTCAAATCCGCTGCCCGAATTTCCACCAAAGGGCACACTTTCACTGTATATACCGCCACCGCTACCCGTCAGCAGTACGATCTTATCACCAATTGTGATTGGTACAACCTTTGAAGGTATGCCTTCTCCAATCTTCTTGTTACGGTCGCTCTTTTCTAACTGATCTTCATTCCCATCATAATTTGGATTGACAGCGGCACCCGTCAGGATATCCAAAGCATATAACCAGCCGCTACCTTCTGCGGTTTGGCAGCCACTGTCGGCATCGGTAGTCGGGGGTACAAAGGTGGTAAAATAGGCGACACCTTGCACCACAAGGGGGGCTGATAAATTTTTCTCTCCCAATCTTTCCAGATCAATATACCAACCGTATGTTCCCTTGAGCGACTCAAGTGCCGCCGTTTGTTCTGCCATATCTCCATCTTGTATAAGATTGGCGGTCGCATCATAGAGATAATCATGGGTCAGTGTAAAAAACTGGTAATTTGGCGGCGGAACAACCGGTGAGTCCATTTCCGCTTCACCATCTGCATTTGAGTCGATTAAGCCATTAATAGCCCGATCACGAAGCGCATAAAGGCGATCCTGAATATCCGTTCCCAATGGATTCGGTCGATGACCACTGCCAATCAATACCAAGTCGTAGTCTGAATAACTCCCAGGCGTATAGCTGCTATCTGTCAATTTCAGTACCTTCGGTGGATAGAAAAAACGTCTCACGTCCGTACCGCCGATTGATGCTAAACGTCCTCCGATACCATCTCCCCCATTCGGATCTAAATCAATGCGCCAGACTTGTCCGCCCGTATCACCGACATAAAGGCGATCTGTGAAGCCATCCCCGGCACCGTCCATCAATCCCAAGTCGGAAGGAATACTATAATCCATACCAGAAAGTTCTAAATTCGCACCCGATCCCGTCTTGCTGGCCCACCATAAGCGTGTACCGTCCTCAGGATCAACCATATAAATGGCATTTGAATAAGCATTGACGGTTGAATAGGTTTCAGGTGAGTCCTGAGTATCAGGCTCATAACCTCCACCAAATAACAAAACATTCTTACTCACACCCCCAAAGCGTACCTTCGTTGGTTTGGGCATTGACCAAGTTTGTCCCAATTTTTCAAAGTCACCCGTACCGCCCTTGATAGTCCACAACAGGGTGGGTTGAGGGTTTGTATCGGGTGTGACATCCAGCCCGTAAATATTTCTACCACCGCGTCGCATACCCACGAATAATTTGACGGTATCCCCATCTGTTGGATCGATAGCCTCATCTTTGTTATCATCATGGACAATAAAACTTATGTTGCCATCAATACCATAGGTGCGGTTAGTCGTCGTTGGGTTTTGCATCAAAGTCTGCTGAATTGAGAGCATTTCTCTTGGAATAAACAACCATTCCTCAGCCCCCGTCTCACCATTCAACATACGAATGCCACCTTCATTGGTGGTCATAAATATCTTGGTGATTGCATCACCTATTGTGATCGCCCCTGGACTGCCGTGCAAAGAATCACCTAACAGCCAGTCGCGTACTCCCACGCTGGGATCACCCTCTTGATAACCCCGTATCCAATTAATCAGCGTTTCGGCTTCTGTGTTAGTACTGACACCGAACTCGGCTCTCAGCGTCGATTTATTCGCTGTGACGATCGGAGTCCGTGTCCCATCAATATAGGTATAAATATTCCTATCGTTTGGAGCCGTTTGCACTTGCACTCGTTGGAGTAAAACGTCACCGGTTCCGCCTTTATGAACATTAGCGCCATCTGGTTCGCTGGGAATGGGATTCCAGAGATCGAGTGCGACGTATGGATCAGAACAGATTTCATTTCCACAGCCACTTCTTATTTTATTATCCGAGTTCATCGCCGGATTAGCGTTGGCATCTAGGATTAATCCTATCGCTCCGCAGCTTTCATCATCATCGCAAATGTTATATTTTTTGACATTGCCCGCCCAAGAGGCTAAATGTTCGGGTTTGAACAGGGCAAAATAGACCTGATTATCATGATCTAAGCGGCTAAAAGCATTGATTGACAATGACGGTGCCGCAAACGAACTGCTATCCGTTATAATTGTGGCCAGAATTTGCTGGAAGGCATCCAGTAATTGTAAGGCATTATCAGCCGCGTAGAAATTACCACCGCCGGCATCTGCCCATTCTTGCATATAATCTCTACCACTCTGAGCGTCAACCGCAAAAGCAATCGTATGGGTAATCACATTTTGCAAGCCCGGTAGTTCAGATGCAAAATCTGTATCGTACAAAGCTCTGACCATATCCACACCACACTTTTCATCCCCCCCCCCTTCGCAATTGCTAATACCAGCAAAGGTTTTAATGGCCTCGCGTGTATGGCTTTCATTTTCACTCGCTTGACCATCTGTCAGAAACACAATATAGTTAGGCTGACACTGGCTGATAGTGGGTTGATTATAGACAGGCGTACCCGTAATCTTTTCTGTTTTGCAGGCAGTGGCACCCAAATCGTCATCTGTACAAGCCGCATCCCGAACGACTGTTCCACCCGTATAACCCCCCGGATGCGCCACCCTGTTCTTGGCTTTGTTTCTGCGATTATCACCATAGAGCAAATTGCCCCCTGAATAATACATGCCAGCTTCAAGTATGGCGGGTACCAGTGGCGTACCGCTGTGATAACCCATGTTCGCAATCATGTCATACAGATAATCACGCGCCGTTTCAGTATTGGCACCACAGGCGTCCGCTGCCACAGAGTCGGGATCAAATTCAATGACCAGTTGTGGCGCATTTGTGAAAGATCCATCATAAGACAAAATCTGACGTTCTGGTGTGCCCGTTGAGGAAATAATAAACGACATGGCATTATCACCACACCAATCTGAACGATTTACAATGCTTTGCACTAAACTCGTCAGTTCCGAGGTTTGATAAACCTCTCCACTTGTCCAGTTATCAAATACTGTCCAGTTAACGCTGCTCCCCAAGCTTCTGTTTGAAATATCGTTGCTCGTTTCACTAAATGCGGCTGAATTGTCGCTATTTTCTACATGGATCGTATAAGTCGCCGTTTCATTACTCGTTGAGCCGCTGGTGAATTCAATATAAGCATTTGTGATCGTCGCCCCCTGTGGCACCTGCACATTGCGGAAGCGCAACCCCACTTTCTGATCATAAGGATCACTCGATTCACTAGAGGTTGCTACATTGGTGAATTCCAATTCTAGATCAAAGCGGATATCTGGACTTTTCGATTTTTTCTGGTGAAGTGAAACACTGATAACATTAGTGCCGTCAACCAGTAAACTGCCTGAAAATTGGTCAGAATCCACCCACTTATTGGAGTTTTTCTTTGCCCGGGTCGTATGAGTTATCGTGCCCGTTGGCATATTCGTTCTGAAAATTTCAGTGCCATTGAGATAAACCACTGCGCCATCATCTCTCTGAATTGAAACGATCCCCGTTGCACTCGCATAAAGAGAGGCCTCAGAAATGTTAAAATTGTGCCGAAAATAGGTCGCGTATTTGCTACTGGTGTGTTCTACTTCCGTCTCTTCGTCGCCATCACCATAACCCAATTGTGCAGGACCTGAATTCCAGGCAGAATCATCAAAAGCAATTTCCTTCCAATCAGGGTTTAGCTGATAAATATTAACACTATCATCATGGTATTTCCATGTTGAGCCAGCGGGTATCTCTGTGCTGCTGTTCGTGGCGGAAGGATCAGGTCCCAATTTCAGATCAAAGCTGATATCTGAACTGCCAGAGCTTTCCTGGTGAATGGAAACGGTCACGACATTTGTACCGTCAACCAGTAAATTGCCTGAAAATGGCGCGGAATCGACCCATTCATTGTCACTGGAGGAGTCACTTGCCCGGGTCGTATGAGTTATGGTACCCGTTGGCATATTGGTTCTGAAAATTTCGATGCCATTGAGATAAACCACAGCAGCATCATCCCTCATCATGGAAATGATACCGGTACTATTCGCATAAATAGATGCATCAGAAATGTTAAAAGTGCGCCGAAAATAGGTCGCGTATTTGCTACCAGTGTGTCCTACAACCGTATTTTCGTCGCCATCACCATAACCCAATTGTGCAGCACCTGAATTCCATGAGGAATCATCAAAAGCAATTTGCTTCCAATCCGGGTTTTCCTGATAAATATTAACGCTATCATCTTGATATTTCCAGGTTGAGCCGGTGGGTATGAAAACGGGTAAAGGCTGACTTCCTCCTCCAGAAACATGGGTGATTTTCAAATTAGGCTCAAACAGTTGCATTGTTCCATCGTCCGTTTTTTCTTCTGCATCATCATAGCCATTGCTAAGGCGTGTATTAACCGTGCCACTCGGCGCAGAAGTGTTGCCGGGGTGACCGGGTACCTCATTGAGGGGCGTATCAATATGTATTATCGGAAACCGCAACGGAATATTGTAATGTACAGGGTCTTCAGGCGGATAAGAATTGTTAAAGCCCTGAGCAAACGTCATAAATCCAACGTTGACGTTACTCATTTCCGGTATCAGCAATAAGAGCGCATCACGCAAGTGATCAAATCGCTCGTTTCCCCCCAGAACAGGTGCTGCTGGCCCTGAAACGGTACTACTCATACTACTTGAACGGTCAAGCACAAACAGAATATTGGGTACACCGCTTGTTGTTGTTACCTGCCCCATATAAAGTTCTGTGTCGTCTGCAAATGCTAGGACTGACAGTCCTGCTAATAATAGTGACGCAATTGTTGTATATAGGTGTTTCATGTTTTATTCTCCTTTGTAGTCCAAGATAAATCTTGGACTCCTATTTAGTCCACCAAAAGATTTCCACTTTGTTCTGGTACCCACCGAGTCACTCCGACGCGCAAAGTACTTCTACCTGCACCTTGGCTAGTACCAACGGCACTCAAACCGGTTGTCCTGATTTCAAAAAAAGCCAATTGACCACCAGAATTTTGAACACCTGTTCTCGGTGTAAATAAACCTTTGTAAGTGTACTGAGAATTCTCGGTATCTGCTAAAATACCATGATCTCTGGTAATGTCAGCATTCAATAGTGCCGTGACATCCTCCTCCTGGTTTGTCCTCATCTTAGAATAGGTGTCTTCTTCAATCAACAAATCACTTTGTAAAGCCCCCAGTTCAGTCACACGAAATGCAAAGTTGTTTTCCTGATAATTAGAGGCTAATCTTGTTCCCAAAACAGTGCCCTCCATTGCACTCAATCCCAAGAGTGTTAGTATGATTAGGAAAATCAGTGCCATGACTAGCACCGTTCCCTTTTGGTGAGTGAGACGAGATTGTGGTGTTTTCATAATTAATTCTCCATCCGTCCAAGATAAATCTTGGACTCCTATTAGCAAAATATATTTAAAGTTTATTATTGATATTTCTTAATTTCACCGTTGTTGTAAAAGTAGTACGACGAAGATAATCATCTGATGGATCATAAGCAGATGATTCTGGATCGAGAATATAAGTATCAGTATCTGGCTCTCTATCGGAACGTTCTGTTATGGTATTTAGCAATAAAGTAATACGTGTAGCCAGCACATTTTGCATATCTGTCACATTATCACTATTGAAATATTGGTCGATGACACCATCACCATTGGTATCTTCACCATAACGGATTTGCATGTTTTCGACACCATCAACCAATTCCTCGGCATTAGTTGTATCCAATGGATCTCCAATTGGGTTATTATCTCTGAACAGAGAAAATCCATTAGTCGAACTCGCAATGAAATAGCGATGTGTGACTAAACGGCGCAATTGGGCGCCATAGGATTGACCATTATTATTATCATAAGTTTTGTCTAATCCGCTATTTAAAGTCACTGTGGTATCTGTTACCGCATTGACAGTATAGTTAGTTGAACTACCACAATCAGAGGCAATGACAGTATCACCTACATATAACTCGCCGCGTGTTGTCACAGTAAAATTCGCCTGACCTTGTTGCAGTGGGCTGGCATTTAAAGCCGTCGGTGCTGCATGTACTACCGAAAAAGCATTTTGATTTGCATCTACAAAAGAGGTTAATATGACATCAGAACCATTAGCACCATTATTATCTGCGCCTGCGAGTGAAATGACTCCAGCCGGCGTTTGACCCGAACAACCAAAAAAACCCGCCATACGCAAATCATTATTAATGAATTCTATGGCAAAACGGGCATTTTCTAATAAGAGTCCCATATCGTTTTGCACATGGTAAGATCGTTTTGTACTGATCATAATGTTTGTCACGCCTAACATCAGTACTAGACTGATGCTCAGTGCAACCATGAGTTCAATCAGGCTAAATCCGCGTATTTTTTTTTTGTTTATCATATTTGTATCACCCAAGTTATCGTTTTAGTTTCAACACTATCATCTTCACGTTCGCTTTCGCGTAGTGTCCATGTAATTGATATCGTATATCGCACTTGATCTTGTGTATCACCAAGGGGGGGTTCCGGCGTTCGCTCTGCTGAAATCTCTCCCGTGCCACTCGGCAAATTCGCTGCAAGTTGTTGATACCAGCGGAATAAGTCATAATCACGCAATTCTGTATTTGTACAGGTGTTATCATCACAATAATCAACATTTATAGTTGGTATATTAGATGAATTGACCACATAACCATTGCCAACGGCTGTGCCATTGAGCAGTACATCGTTTTTTGCAAAGGCTACATTGGCCAGTATTTGCTCCATCATCTCGTTACCCAGCATGGTAGATTGTGTACGCACATAAGAAGCAAAATTAAATTGTTGTCCTCTGGATTGTAGTGCGGCAACGCCCAACAGTCCAATAGACAGTATTAACAAAGTCACCAACATTTCAATGAGGGTGACTCCTCGATAGTCTTTAATAGTGTTCATGGTTTCTCCCAAACTATGGACATGAATAATGATTATTTGTTAATATGGCACGGCCAGTCCGACTGATTTCTATTTTGCGACCCTTTTCATCAGTCCGTTTGTCACAAATAGTAAAAGCAATATTAACACCCAAACCCAAATTAACGGCTAATGTGCCATTACCGCGATAACTCAGCGTACTTGACTTTAATGAAGCCTCGACTTCAGCAAGCGATATTCCCGTAATATTATTGGGACCATCAATCATGGTTGCACCGCCTGGCCTGATTTCACGGATAATTTCAGTGTCATCAACGGTGTTATCCTCATTAAGATCACTCCATATCGTCCAGCCAGGACCCCATTCGTTGCTAGTATTACTGGGTGAAACCGCTGTTAGATTAACAGCACGATTTCGCGTAATCGCTTCACCTCTGGCATAATTCAAAGTAGCGACCAGGGTGTTAGTATGTGTAGTCAATCTGTTATCCTGTAAAAAGCCGGTTAAATTGGGTATACCGATAGCGATTAGGATAGCTAAGACACTTAATGTCACCATCGCTTCGATTAAGGTAAATCCCGTTTGTTTTTTTATGAGCATTTTCTGTTCTCCTTCTGCTTGACTGAATTATGAGTGGTATTAAATAAGATGTCATACATGACTCAGATAAATGGTCATTTTTAGGTGATAAATGGTTTTTTATAGCTCGACATTTTTCTGAAAAGCTATATAATGATAAACGGTATTATTTTAACCACAATAAAAATAGAGGTATTATGTCCGAAACAGTGCTTTTTACATCCGAATCTGTCTCTGAGGGTCATCCTGATAAAGTCGCTGATCAAGTATCAGATGCTATCTTAGACACGCTTTTAACACAAGATACCAAATCCCGGGTTGCCTGCGAAACCTTAGTCAAAACGGGCATGGTTATGGTCGCTGGTGAAATTACGACCAATGCACAACTTGATGTCGAAACGGTGGTACGTGATACGGTCAAAAAAATTGGTTATAACAGCTCAGATATGGGATTTGATTGGGAATCTTGTGCCGTCGTGTCCGCGATTGGTAAACAATCAGACGATATTGCAATGGGTGTAGATGAGTCTGAAGATCATGAACAAGGGGCTGGTGATCAAGGTTTAATGTTTGGCTATGCGACTAATGAAACTGATGTATTAATGCCTGCCCCCATCACTTTTGCCCATCGCTTGGTGAAACGTCAAGCTGAGTTGCGTCATAATGGGACATTGCCTTGGTTACGCCCGGATGCCAAAAGTCAGGTGACTTGTCGCTATACTGATGGTAAGCCCACGGGCATTGATGCTGTGGTTATATCAACTCAACATGCGCCTGATATTGATAATAAAGCTTTGCGTGAGGCGGTGATGGATGAAATTATTAAACCGGTTTTGCCTGATCAATGGATTGATAAACAAACTCGCATTTATATTAATCCAACCGGTCGTTTTGTCATTGGTGGTCCCATGGGCGATTGTGGTTTGACAGGGCGCAAAATCATTGTTGATACTTATGGTGGTATGGCACGGCACGGAGGAGGGGCATTTTCAGGTAAAGATCCCTCTAAAGTAGATCGTTCCGCTGCCTATGCGGCGCGTTATGTGGCAAAAAATATTGTCGCGGCTGGATTAGCAGAGCGTTGTGAAATTCAAGTTTCTTATGCGATTGGGGTGGCAGAGCCAACTTCGATTCGAGTAGAAACTTTTGGAACAGGGACGATGGATGAGTTGCGCTTAACAGAGTTAGTGCGCGAACATTTTGATTTACGTCCACGCGGTTTGATAGCGATGCTGGATTTATTGCATCCGATTTATGCTGATACTGCGGCTTATGGACATTTTGGACGTGAAGAAGAGCAGTTTAGTTGGGAGCGCACGGATAAGGCTGAGATGTTGCGTGAGGCGGCTGGCTGAGTCGATGGTGTCCAAGATAAATCAAAGGGCAACCATAAAGGATTGCCCCTACATGCGAATATTGTAGGGGCAATCCCTTGTGGTTGCCCCTTGTGAAATTATTTATCTAAAGGGCAACCATAAAGGATTGCCCCTACATGCTTTTTAAATATTAATTAACTTTTAACCAGGAGACAAAATGAGTGCACAACCGATCATCAATTTAAGACCAGATTATAAAGTCGCAGACATTAATTTAGCTGAATGGGGGCATAAGGAAATTGCTATCGCAGAAACGGAAATGCCGGGTTTGATGCAACTCAGACAAGAGTATGCTAATGAGCAACCGCTCAAAGATGCTCGTATTGCTGGTTGTCTGCACATGACTGTACAAACGGCGGTCTTAATTGAAACCCTGGTTGCTTTGGGTGCTGAAGTACGGTGGTCATCGTGCAATATTTTTTCGACTCAAGATCATGCCGCTGCGGCTATTGCAGATCAAGATATACCGGTATTTGCTTGGAAGGGTGAAAGCGATGAAGAGTTTTGGTGGTGCATTGATCAAACGATTTTCGGTCCTGATGGCTGGCGCCCCAATATGATTTTGGACGATGGGGGTGATTTAACGCAGGTGATGCACGAGAAATATCCTGATTTGTTGAAAAATGTGAAGGGTATTTCTGAGGAAACGACAACGGGTGTACATCGCCTTTATGAGATGATGGGCGATGGCTCATTACAAGCGCCTGCCTTTAATGTTAATGATTCAGTGACAAAATCCAAGTTTGATAATTTATATGGTTGTCGTGAATCTTTGCTGGATGGCATTAAACGCGCCACGGATGTGATGATTGCCGGTAAAACGTGTGTCGTTTTAGGTTATGGTGATGTCGGCAAAGGCTGCGCTCAAGCATTTCGTGGTTTTGGCGCAACCGTGTGGGTGACGGAAATTGATCCTATTTGTGCGCTGCAAGCGGGTATGGAAGGTTATCGGGTTGTCACGATGCAAGAGGCGGCTGCCCTTGGTGATATTTTTGTGACAACCACTGGCAATATTAATGTGATTACACATGAGCACATGCAGCAGATGAGAGATCAAGCGATTGTCTGCAACATTGGCCATTTTGACTCAGAAATTGATATTGCCTCATTGCGTCAATACGAATGGGAAAATATCAAGCCACAAGTGGATCATATCATTTTTCCTGATGGAAAACGTTTGATTGTGCTGGCAGAGGGTCGTTTAGTCAATTTAGGTTGTGCGACGGGACACCCTAGTTTTGTGATGTCAAATTCTTTTACAAATCAGGTGCTTGCTCAACTTGAGTTGTGGGATCACCATGATCGTTATGAGAATAAAGTTTATGTGCTGCCCAAGCATCTTGATGAAAAAGTGGCACGTATGCATTTGAAACGCATAGGGGCTGATTTGACGACTTTGACTTCCGCTCAGGCTGATTATCTCAATCTGAAGATTGATGGTCCTTATAAGCCGGAGCATTATCGTTACTAATTGCGACGCAGAGCAAAGCTACAGGCATTCCTTTGCCTCGCACACTCTCTTATACACAAGTTTTTTTGTAGGGTGGGTAGAGCTTCGCTGCACCCACCAAACCTTTGAATTTTATAACAATGGTGGGTTTCGCTCTCGCTCTACCCACCCTACACAATATCTTTTTATTTCAATTAGTTAAAAACTTATGTCTAAGTGAGTGCGCTTCGCTAAGGGAACGAGAAAAAGAGAGGTCATTCACTATGTCAGAACAAAACAAAAGTAATTCCAATACATCTCAACAAGCTCAATCACAGATGCAAAAACATGCCTCTCCAAATCCTAATGTGCAGGCTCCTAAAAATGTACTGATTACGGAAGGCTACGAGCCGCCTAAATCAGGCGAGCATAAATAGGCCCTTTAGCTGGACGGGATTCTCGTTCCCTTAGCGAAGCGCACTCCTTTATACATAAGTATCCAAGTACTTTAAATAAAAGGATATTTGTAGGGTCAATGCCATTAAGTTAAGAAATATTGTAGGGTGGGTAGAGCGAGAGCGAAACCCACCATTGTTATAAATTTCAAAGAGTTGGTGGGTTGGGCGTCCCATAACGATGTTGCGCTCAGCTCTACCCACCCTACAAAAAAAGCTTAACTTAATGGCATTGATTTGTAGGGTCAATGCCATTAAGTTAAGAGATATTGTAGGGTGGGTAGAGCGAAAGCGAAACCCACCATTGTTATAAATTTCAAAGGTTTGGTGGGTGCAGCGGGCAACCACAAGGGATTGCCCCTACCCACCCTACAAAAAACCTTAACTTAATGGCATTGGCCTGATCATCCGCAATATGAAGTTTATATAGAATCTAAGCATGGCATTGCCTTCAGGGCAAACACTGATCCTACCTGTGCCACCTGTCACATGAGTGCCACCAAAAATCAAGAAGTCAGCCACGACGTAGGCTTGCGTATTTCTTGGACTAACCGTCCTGCGGTCTCTATTCCCACAGTAAGTTATGGTGGACATGCCCAAATACGCGCTCCCAGTACCCCCACAGATCGTGAAAACTACGCCCATTTTGACGACAATTCCGTTAAAGCTGTCAGCGAGCAGCCCGTTTTTGTGGAGACTGGCTAAATGGGATTATTTACTCGTGAGATAAATTCAAAAAATTTATGACAAGATTAATAAAAAAAAAAATTATCGTTCCCACGCTGATCACCATTAAGAGTGGAAAAGGCGGCAGCGCCAGTGTTGACGCCGCATTGTATGAAGCCCTTTTTTTTGATAAGCTCAAGTACACTTTTGCTTGGCAGAACTTAGGTATCAGCAACGGTATCGGTGTTTGGAGTGGTCAAAATCATCACCAAGCCCGTGATACCTACAAGGAACAATATTGCGACTATTGTGCTATATAAAAGGTTTGTTTTTCATAGTTTTATACTCCTTGTTCCCACGCGCGTCGAATTTTTAGACTTTTTCCCAACACAAAATACGATTATTAACCGGCATTTCATAATCACCCTGCAATGTCATCCCACCCAGGTTCGCCAAGCTGTCTAACCATTCAAAATCGCGGATGCCACTGAATGAATTGCGTTCTTTTAACCAAAGATCAAAACGTGCATTACTTTCGCTGCTATATTGTCCACCATAATTAAATGGTCCATACAAAACCAATAAGCCGCCCCTTGAAAGTACGCTGGCGCAACCTGCGAACATGGCTTGAACATCGCTCTTAGCCATAATATGTACACAGTTGATTGAAATAATAGCATCATATTGTTTTTCAGACCACTGATCTTTGCTGACATCGAGTGCTAAAGGCAAACGAGTATTGAGCAAGTTCGCTTCGTCTAGCCACATCTTGATGCCGGCATGATTTTCGGCGCGATCACTGGTTTGCCAAATCAGATGAGGCATCTTTTCCGCAAAATACACGGCATGTTGTCCAGTGCCGCTGCCTATTTCCAAGATATGCTTGCGCTTGGCAAACAAGGGTTTGATGACTGATAAAATGGGTTCACGGTTTTGGACACTAGATTCAGCGTAGGGTTTCATTAATAAGTCTCCGTTTTATAAGGAATACGCTGATTGATCTCCGCGATGTAATCAGCGACACCCTCTTGTTCATGTTTTACATATTGGGCTATCGCTTGCTGAAAAGGATTTTTCGATAGCCAATGACTGGATTGTGTCAAAGTTGGCACAAAACCTCGTGCGACTTTATGTTCACCTTGTGCGCCAGGTTCAAATAGTTGCAAACCCTTTTCGATACAATATTCAATGCCTAGATAGTAGCAAGCCTCAAAATGCAGATTTTCAACTGTCTCGATACAACCCCAAAGTCTGCCATATAGAGTCGTATCACTACAGTACATCAAAGCGCCGGCAATACATTTATTTCCTTTATCAGCCAATACCAAAATGGTCTGTTCAGGCAAATTTTCGGCTACGTCACAAAAAAAAGCTTCGTTCAGAGTAGCAACCCCCGATTTTCTTTCAAACAAGGCATTGTAAAAATGACTAAAGTGCCCCCAATCAGTACTTGATGCGGTATAGCCATCCAATACACGTAATTTAATACCACTTTTTTTAACGCTCAGGCGTTCCTTGTGGATATTTTTGCGTTTTCTGGCTTTGAGTTTTCCCAAAAATTCTTCAAAATCTGTGTAATCTTGGTTATGCCAATGGAACTGACAATCATGGCGCGAGAACCAACCCTGCTGTTGGAGCCATTCATGTTCATTTTTTTGAGGAAACAAGATATGGCAACCACTGGCGCCGGTTTGTCGTGCTAATTCTATCGAACTTTCAAGCAATATGGGTGCAATTTTTTCAAACAATCCCGGTTTAACCAATAAACGCTGCCCAGTCGCTGGCGTATATGGAATAGCTGAGACGAGTTTAGGAAAATAACGTAGATTGGCACGTTGCCATGCATCAGCCCAAGCATTATCAAACACAAATTCTCCATAAGAATTATGTTTTTCATACAAAGGCATCGCGCCTATTAAAGTACCATTGTCATAAACGGCAATATGCCGGGGCAGCCAACCAAATTTTTCACCCACGCAATGATTTTTTTCCAGTGCGAATAAGAATTCGTGCTTTAAAAAGGGATTATTATCTTGTATCAGCCCGTTCCATTCCGTTTTAGAAATGTCAGCAATTTGGGTATGTATTTTTATCTGCATTTAGTGCTATCCTGCCAAAAATAGGAGTCGGCCAGATTTATCTTGGACGTATTAGCTAGCGAATCGGTGGCGCGTATTGAATACCTCCCTGATTCCACAAAGCATTTAATCCACGCTCCATTTTAAAAGGTGATTCCATACCCACGTTACGTTCAAAGATTTCAGCATAATTGCCGACTCGCTTAATAATGTTGTAAGCCCAATCGTTGGACAATCCAAGCCCTTTGCCCATATCGTTTTCCACGCCTAGCAGACGTTTAATGCCCGGCGCCGTGCTAGACTTTTTTAGCGCATCAACGTTTTTTGAAGTCACCCCCATTTCTTCAGCATTAATGAGAGCAAACAATACCCATTTAATCACATTAAACCATTCATCATCACCTTGCCGTACCACAGGACCTAATGGCTCCTTAGAAATGATTTCGGGCAGCACGATCACATTGTCAGGCTTAGCCAGCTTGAAGCGTAGGGCGTGGAGTTGAGATTGATCGCTAGTCAAAACATCACAACGCCCACTCTCAAATCCCCTAATAGTCTGATCGGGCGTCTCAAAAACAACCGGCGTGTATTTCATCTTATGTTCACGGAAATAATCAGCCAAATTCAATTCTGTTGTCGTGCCAGTATCAGTGCAAACGGTTGCGCCGTCCAATTGTAAAACACTTGTAATCCCCAAATCTTTGTTGACCATAAAACCTTGCCCATCATAATAACTGACTCCGGTAAAATTAAGACCCATTGTCGTATCACGGGTTAAAGTCCAAGTGGTATTTCGAGAAAGTAGATCAACTTCTCCAGATTGAAGGGCAGTAAAACGCTCTTTGGCAGTCAGTGGCGTATATTTGACTTTGTTAGCGTCACCAAGAGTAGCCGCTGCCACGGCTCGGCAAAAATCAACATCAAATCCCGTCCATTCACCTTTATCATTAAGACTGGAAAAGGCGGCAGCGCCAGTGTTGACGCCGCATTGTATGAAGCCCTTTTTTTTGATAAGCTCAAGTACACTTTTGCTTGGCAGAACTTCGGTATCAGCAATGGTATCGGTGTTTGGGGTGAGCAAAATCATCACCAAGCCCATCGTACCGACAAAGAACAATATTGCGACTATTGTGCTATATATTATAAAAGGTTTGTTTTTCATAGTTTTATATTTTTTCCTCGTTTGTCTTCAGTTTTGGAAACCGAAGAGGTTTGGGCTAAATCATCAAACCCATCCAATAGCAACAACACTCACCTCTACCCCATTAACCACTTTAATAGTTGACAATTTTTCAAGCACCGTTTCCTCAAGCACCGGAATAAATAGCGCAATGGTAACGCTTGATATGCCTAAGTTCTTGGCATAATCCGCCGCTTGCTCTCGATCCGATTTGATTTGATAACTATCAACAAAGCTTTTAACTTCGATAATGCCCCGTTGTTTGCCACACTGAAGATGGAGATCGACTTTGCCATTGCCAGTCGGAAACTCTGGGCTCACTATACAACGCTTTCCCACTGCATCCCTAAGCCAGTTAAAAAGATGAAATTGTCCAACCGCCTCTGTCAGCTTTAAATCTTTTTTTCGGCGCGGTTGCTCGCTCCATGGATTAATACCTTGCGCTTTAAGGCGAGCCAGATAGTCTTTGTACCTTGTCAGCAAAGCTGGTAAATTAAGTAGGGGCAATCCCTTGTGGTTGCCCCCAAAAACATCGGTGAGTTCATCCAAAGGTGCCAGTGCGAGGATCGGCGTTTCTGTTCCGATAATTTCATGACTTAGCGCATCATAAAGACATCGTTGAATAAATGGAGAGGTAAAACGGCAAACATCTTGCTTTTCACCGCTTGACGACGTTTCAAGAGTTGGCTCAATAATCCCATGAAGATAAAGATAATTGTGCAGGGCTTGATGAAAAAAGAAGGGAACATTTGACGTTGTAAACAATGTCGTCAAAAAATTTTGGTACGCCGAATCTTTCGCTTTGGCAATCAGGTTTAATAAGGTATTATTAGGCTCTCTGGTTCGGGCAAAATGCCAAACGAGTTCCCAATTTTCTTCATCAAGCGTTTTATCCAACCCGGGATTATACTTTTCAGTCAGCAGCTCTCCAAACCATGAAACCAATCCGGGCTGCCCTTTTGTAGATTGATAAATTTTGTCCACCACGGCTGGCTTAATCTGTTGACCACTTTCTTCTTGGTATTGACGATATAATTCCTTGACTTCTTCAGGCGTTAAATTGGGCACCTTTAACGATCTTTGAATGTTAAACGGCGGACCCCGTTGACTTTCAATACTTAAGACGGCTCGAACGCCAACCAGTGCGAGTCCGTGCAGCCAGTTGTTTTCACGGTTAAGATACATTTCCCTAAATTGTGCAACCATATAGTCTATCAAAGCCAGTGGAAGGGTATCCACTTCATCTATCAATAAAATAAGCGGACGATCCCATAATCCCTCGTTTTTTGAGAACAGTTGACGAAAATCATCCCAATTAGAGACTTGAGGGTGGGAAGGCAACTCGGTTTTGAGTAATCTGCCAAACGCTAGGGGAAAATTCGTTTCTTCCTCCATTCCTCTCAAGGCGCCCAGTGAAAAATTCAAAATCGTGAATTCATCAGGGTATTGCTGTAAAATTTTCTGCTTTATTTGTCTCATCAGCCAAGTTTTACCCGTCTGGCGCGGTGCCCAAATTGTAAAATAATGACCAGTTTCTTCCTCAGGGCTACCAATGAGCTGCTGAACCCCAGTCGCAATCAGTGCTTGGCGTTGGACACAAAAATAGGCCTTACAATCGACTGGTCCATAAGAGCAAAAATGTCTCATAATTGATTCCTTTTAAAAGAATTACATTCCGGTACAAACAATAACTACAAGGATTATATTTAATAAAGGATAAGTCAAAACCTTTAAGTTCGTTGTAGTTATTAAAAAAAGCATCGAGGACTAGCAAAAAAAATAAAATGATCATATCATAAAAAACGCGAAGCATCCAAACGATAAATAGGAGTCCAAAATTTATTTTGGACGAGACGTCCAAGATTTCTCGTTCCCACGCGGAGCGTGGGAATGCCTGCTTGGACGCTCCGCGTCCTGTTGCAAAAAGTTGAGTACAACGACATCACAATTTGCGCTTTTGTCATTTTGGCACTTTTGTCATTTCGACGCTTTTGTCATTTCGACGCTTTTGTCATTTCGACGAGAGGAGAAATCTTTCACCTCCTCACAATTTGCGCTTTTGTCGCATAGCGATCTTCGTTGCTTTGATCTGAGAAATCTGTCGCCATTCAATAAGATTTCTCCTCTCGTCGCACCTCTGGTAACGCCAGTAAATGACAAAAAAGAGATCCAATTGAAGTTTGGTTTTGACTTATGGTTTGGTTTTGACTTATCCTTTATTAAATACAATCCTTGTAGTTATTTTAAAAGGAGTTTACCATGCACTACTATTTAATTATCTTGTTAAGCCTAAACTTTTTAATCACAGGCTGCTCACAACAATATAACACACGAGCAAAAGGCAGCGGCACACAGCCAACCACTGTCACCACGCCACCAGCACCAGACAACGGCACCCGCCTTGCCCTGCTGATTGGCAATGATAACTACAATAAAAACGCGAACAAGTTAAAACTCGGTGCGCTCGATAATCCGGTCAATGACGCTCGTGACATGGCTAAAGCCCTTAAAGGCTTAGGCTATCAGGTGATATTAAGAACCAATGTTAACAAAATCGCCTTCAATCAGGCTGTGCGTGACTTTAGGCAGGGTTTATCTCAAGGTGGCGGCGTGGGATTATTTTATTTTTCTGGACATGGCTTTCAATATGAGAATATCAACTATTTAATGCCGCTACAAGCCGATATTCGCCAGGGCATTGATATTAAAGAGGAAGCCTTAAAAGCAGACGCCGTGTTACAGCAAATGCAAGTCGCCCATAGTGGTGTGAATATTATGATTTTGGACGCTTGCCGCGATAGCATTCCAGATGACTTTTTCAACGACCGAAAAAATAAGGGTGCTTTTAAAGGATTAGGGACTGGTTTAACCCAAATGAATGCGCTGCGTGGCTCATTAATTGCCTATTCCACCGCGCCGAATACCACGGCATGGGGCGGATTGCCCGGAGAACGTAATAGCGTTTATACGAAATATTTGCTAAAAGCGTTGAAAACCAAGGCGCATTTGAATTATGCCGAATTATTTATTGAGGTGCGAAAACAGGTGTCGGCTGAGACTCAGGATGTGGAAGTGCAACAGATGCCTTGGGAGGCGAATTCTTTGACGAAAAAGTTTTGTTTTGGCAGTTGTCAGGATGAGGATTGGGATCGAGAAGGCGCCGCAGAGTTGAAACTGCAACAGGATAAATTGGCGCGGGAACGGGCTGAATTGGAACGGGAACGCGCCGCCGAGTCTGAGCGGCAAAGACTTGAACAAGAAAAACGAGCACGGCAACGCGCTAATAAGTCGTACCGCTACACTGATAACGGCGATGGCACTGTCACAGATAACAGATCGGGGCTGATATGGATGAAAAATGCGAATTGTTTTGGCAGACAGGATTGGAAGACTGCCATGCGAAGTGCCGCCAATCTAGCCCATGGACAATGTGGACTTCGTGATGGTTCTCGGCGTGGGATGTGGCGTTTGCCTACTAGAGATGAGTGGAAAGCGATGATGGACGATAGATATAGCTGGCCCGCACTCTCCAATGCAGCTGGAACCGGTCAGTGGAAGGAAGGTGATGCGTTTTTGGGTGTGCAGTCGGGATTTTTATCCTCCTGGTATTGGTTGTTTACCCCAACCGCATGGGACGTGAACTTCCACGACGGCTCCGTGCTCGGCAGCGGCAGTACGGGCGCGTACTGCGTGTGGGCCGTCCGAGGCGGACATTGATAATTTGAGGCTTTGACGCTTTGGGCGCTTTGATTTTTTTTTGGGGTATTTCCCTATATCTAGTACAACGGATTAGCGGAATAAACGGATTACAGACGTCCAAACTAAAGTTTGGACTCCTATTGACTAAAAGGAGCCAACAACATGAAAAAACTACTCATCATAGCCCTACTCATCGGAGGGCTCAACACAGCGTCGTGGGCGGACAACTCCCTTCAATTCGCCACCACCGAAGCTCAATTTGTCCAAGCACTCCAGCCCACAACTCAGCGACAAAGAAAGGGACGCAATAAAGGTGTCGCAGGCATTGAAGAAGATGACCCAAAAGTAGGCGCCCTCATCCAATTTTACTTTGATTCGGCAGCGATCAAGCTCGAATCCTATTCACTGCTACGCGAATTTGCCAACGCCTTGCAAGGTGCCGCCTTATCGGATACCACAATAAAAATTGTCGGACACACCGACAGTCTCGGCACGGAGGGCTATAATTTAGCCTTATCAAAACGCCGCGCCTCTCAGGTTAAAAAAATTCTGGTATCGGCTTATGGTATTGACAAAAGACGTTTAATGACAACGGGTTATGGAGAATACCAACCCATTGTCTCTAATGAAACGGCGGCAGGACAAGCTTTAAATCGTCGCGTGGAATTTGTGCGGATTGAATGAGTACAACTAATTGAGAAATTAGACCCAGAATTCAATTCATTTATTTCCTAATTACTCGATGTTCAACTTTATTTTGACTTGTTGTTGGAGTCCAAAGCTTTAGCTTTGGACTGGCGGCGGGCTAGTCCAAAGCTAAAGCTTTGGACTCCAAGTGCCTTTGATGTCAAGATTAAGGCGACTTGTTCAAGCATAGCTAAATTGGCATGATTCATTGGAGAATCCTCACGGTCAATTCTTTTGCGGCTAATTCTCGCTCTACCATCACGAATGGCATCAGTCAAAGAGAGTAAAGAGCCTGATCACGCAAAGCGGCTTGCGGAGCCGACACCTTCAGCATAAGGCCACACTGGGGGCGGATCGCCGTCGGAATACCACGCCTGAGACTCCCTTTTTTAGGCGGATAGGCGTATGTATTAAAAATTCGAGTAGTGCTCGGCGATGGGTTTTTTTGAGACTTTGAGATTAATGAGTCGGGCAGCGCGTTTGAGATAGCCCAAACTCGCCAATGAGCTACTGGTAGCCAACGCTGTTGCGGACATGCTCAGCATAGAAAACAATTGTTACTATATTCAAGTGGAAGACGAGTAATAATTTTTGATATACTTATATCTCTTTGACAAACCTGAAACTCAGGGAGTTATGTATTAATTAAAAAAAATAAAAAAATTTTATTTTTCTTGACATTCGGTAAAAAATTGTTACTATAATACGCTCACCTTAAAGGCTTTGAGGTGCTTTATCAGCATTGGATGACACGGTATCAACGGCCCACGCAAGCACCCAGCAATGATCCAATGCTTGATTATGCTAAGCAAAACAAAGAACTGCAGGGCCTATTCGGTATCACCGGCAACCAAGCCACGCTCGCTCTCAATGTTACGAATTGACTGAGAAATGTTTGAAATATGGCCTTTATTTGGACACCAATAAAAAGCACTCGGACGGTACGCCAATCAGACAGATTAAATGGTACGCCAGCGTGATTGATGTGTTGAAAGCTCATTTTGAAGCAACTCAAAGTCGATTTTTTTAACAGAAACCAAGTTTTCTCGTTCCGTTGCTCCGCAAAGGAATGCAGGCTTGGACGCTCCGCGTCCTGTTGCAAAAAATATCCCATAAATCAAGTTAAAAAATCGACGCAGAGCGTCGAGGCAGGCATTCCTTTGCGGAGCAACGGAACGAGAAAAACTCTGAAAAATGGGTTGAAAAAATACCAAAGTATCTGTATGATTACTTGCGCCCGATTTCGGTTGATGTCACTTGACGTGAAAAATAAAATACATGACGATAACAACATTTTACCATGGCAAAATCAATGATTGACAATATAAGTATTATTTCATTTTTGACAGGATGGAGCCAAGGAGGTTAACTAAATGAATGATAATGAAATACCCACTACTCATCGCCATATTGTTAGACGACGTGATCGAGGCTTATCTGTTGCTGGCACACGGATTACGCTTTATATGCTCATGGATTACATTAAAGAGGGATATCCAACTAAGTTCATTAAAGGCTTATTCAATCTCACTGATGAACAGATGGCAAATGTGAGGGATTATATTGAAACACATCAAGCCGAGTTTGAAGTGGAATACCAACTTGTCTTACGGAAAGATGAGGAACGAAGGCAATATTACGAAGCACAAAATCGGGAATTAAGAGCCAAGATTGCAGCCATGCCGCCTAAACTAGGGCAAGAACAGATTAGGACAAAGTTACAGGCTTGGAAGCAAAGATTGGGGGTAGTGTGATAACAATTCTATCTGACCATAATATTGAAGGACAAGCTAAGTTACTATGGGGAACATTAGGGGCAGAGGGATGGCTTTCATTGATTTCCCTAGAATTGGTTACTTTTCAAGAGGTCGGTTTGCCTATTGATAGTAACGATAGAGAAGTTTGGCGATTTGCACAAGCGAATAACCTGATTTTGCTAACGACTAATCGCAATATGGAAGATGAAAACTCACTAGAGCAAACCATGCTGGAAGAAAATACGATGACTTCTCTGCCGGTTTTAACTATTGGCAATCAAGAACAGATATTATACGACACAAGCTATCGTCAACGATGTGCTGAACGATTGGTTGATGTTCTGCTTGATTTGGAAAATTATTTAGGGACAAGACGAGTTTTTATTCCGTGAAAGCGTGTACCGACTGGCGAGACGTACAGCTTTGGATGCGGAGCAAACGCTTGCAAAAAGTTGAGTACAGCGAATGGTTGACAACGAATAAAACCTTTTTTTTCGTTTTTAGGTAAAATATACAAAATAATGAAAGGAGTCCAAGATTTATCTTGGACATCCAAGGAGTTTACCATGCACTACTATTTAATTATCTTGTTAAGCCTAAGTTTTTTAATCACAGGTTGCTCACAACAATATAACACACGACCAAAAGGCAGCGGCACACAGCCAACCACGTCACCAGCATCAGACAACGGCACCCGCCTTGCCCTACTGATTGGCAATGGTAACTACAATAAAAACGCGAACCGGTTAAAACTCGGAGCGCTCGATAATCAGGCTTTATCTCAAGGTGGCTGCGTCGGATTATTTTATATTTCTGGACATGGCTTTCAATATGAGAATATCAACTATTTAATGTTCCCCAACTCTGTTTAAAAA
The DNA here is from genome assembly GCA_000785145.2 of Candidatus Thiomargarita nelsonii. Classification (GTDB taxonomy): domain Bacteria; phylum Pseudomonadota; class Gammaproteobacteria; order Beggiatoales; family Beggiatoaceae; genus Thiomargarita; species Thiomargarita nelsonii_B. The sequence continues at coordinate 31,051 of JSZA02000009.1, read as the reverse complement.
AATGGGTTGGGTTGAAAAAATACCAAGGCATCTGTATGATTACTTGCGCCAGATTTCGGTTGATGTCACTTGACGTGAAAAATAAAATATATGACGATAACAACATTTTACCATTCTAGGATAATATCATTATGATTAAAGTTAACTATAGTGAGGTATTTGAGAGGTGGTGGAATACTCTTGATGAAGAGGAACAAAAGAAAATAGCCTTTGTGGTAAGGTTGTTAGAGGAAAAAGGTAAAAGCTTATCTCTTCCCTACAGTCGAAATAAAATTTATGAGGCAAAAAATGAATTGCGTGAGCTACGTGTTCAATATCGTGAACAACCTTATCGAATACTCTATGCTTTTGAGCCATTAGGAACGGCTATCTTGTTATTGGGAGGTAGCAAAAAATGTGATGATAGGTGGTACAAAAAGCATATCCCTAAAGCTGATAAAATCTATGAGGAACACTTAGAAAATATGAAGCAAGAAGGAAAAATATAACTTTCATTACATAAGAAAGAGGGAATAAGCAAACGTTTATTCCTTCATTTAGGAAATGCCATGACTAACAAAAGTTTTCGAGATTTATATAATGCGATGTCACCCCAAGCGAGAGAAGAAGTAGAAACCGAAGTGCAGCAAGCATTAGCTGAAATGCCTATCCAGGAATTTCGGCAAGCTAGAAAATTATCTCAAGAACAATTCGCAAACCTATTGCAAATCAATCCAGCGAGCGTTTTTAAATTAGAACGTCGCACCGATATGTATATTGGTTTGCTGCGTAGCTATATTGAAGCAATGGGGGGAGCACTTGAGATTGTTGCACATTTCCCTGATGGAAAAGTGCGGATAAACCAATTTTCTCAGGATAAAGGTTAAGGTATAAAAGGAGTCCAAGATTTATCTTGGACAAATCTTGAACTCCAAAATACCAGATGTACTTAGATGAGACTAAAGAATCTTACCCAAAAATTCTCTAGCCCGCTCCGATTGAGGATGATCTACAACATCGTCATCCCCTCTTCAGCCAATTCAATCATCACATCTAGCACCTCCTTAATCATTTCAGGATCAAGCGCAGAAGTCGGCTCATCAAAAAGCATGATTTCAGGACTCATACACAAACTACGCGCAATCGCAACACGCTGTTGTTCACCACCCGATAATTGACTCGGATATTTATCCGCCTGTTCAGGAATATGCACCCTTTCCAAAAAATTCATAGCAATACTCTCCGCCAATGCCACCTTCGATAACGCTCGCCAAATCAGACCTCCGAGGTATTGCTTTCCTCGGAGGTTTTTCTAAACATAATGGTAGTGGTCGCCTATCAATTTGAACTTTCCCAACTCTCCCAATCAGCCGTCAATACCCCTTGTTCATGCAACCAACTCTCGATAGACGGCGCAAATCCTTTGGCACTCAGATACACAGGGCAAACAAACTTAACTGGAATTCCTTTAGATTGAGCAAGCGATTGTTTAATCCCCTTTATCTTTGTCACAAATAACTGCGCCTCCTGAAGACTAGGCGGTTTTTTAACGTCGCGATTTTTCAGCTCAAATGCTAAAGCCCAACAACAATCTGCATCCTCACCTTCAGCCAATACATCTACTTCTAGCACCGTTGTTTGGGGTAATGACAAACAATAATTTGTCCAAATTCTATCAAATCGACTTTCTGAGCAATCCTTTAACATTTGTTCCATTTTGGACAAATGCTCCGTATTTGAGACTGGACGAAATCGATGCGGTTAATTCAGCCGCTACATCCGGTATTTTTCCATGAATTTCTTCTTCATAAAGTGAGCGAAAAATTAAATCCAAAATATCATCAGGAATACCACGATAACGAAAATTACTTGAGCCCTGAGTAATTAAATCACCAGCTTCAAGGGCATTTAATTTTTTCTCTAACTCGCGCTCTAACAACTTGCCTTGCAGATGATCGCTGATTTCTTTCCGAGTACACTCCTTTTCTCGTTTTCTGGACAAAAACAAGAGGATTTGTTTAGCGTAGCGATCATTAACCGCTTCTATAGTCGAATAAATATACTCTGACCAAGTGCCAAAAAGTTCACCTTTTCGATTCCTGACTTCGTAATCCAACGTTTTAATCACGCCCGCCTTGGTGCTAAAATCCCGCTCTCTCCAGTCACTTCTCAGTAAGCTGGCAATATAAAACGGATCACTTTGGGTTAATTGATTGATCACTAGGGCACTTTCTTCTGTTATTTCGATTTCATAAAAATCGGCATAGCGATATACGGTTTCTAAGCCTTCATCAGGGGTTAATTTTGATGGAATTTCTGTTTGTTTTAGTCGCCCACCTACAAACATTTCTCGCATCATTTTTACCATCCAACCTACATAGCTACCAGAAACCAGCATCGGTGCAACTTTGGATTACTTCGTTACTTCGTTTCGACGAGTCCATGATAAGCACCTGGCAAATGATGCGCTTTAACTTGTTGTGCTTTGTCATGGTATAGATATTCAGTCATGTACTGAATTTCATCAATCATCACCAGAAAAAAGACGTTTTCTTTTCCTGCCAAAACGCCTGGTGCGCTAAATGCCAAATTCATGGTTTGATCCACCCGTTCCTTGTCTAGGCAATTTTGAAAGACATCCATATCCTTCAGAGCGTTGCTGTTGTTTATCGCGCTTGCCATTTTTCGGAGCTTGGCAAAATCCCATGGGCGATTTTCATTATCTAAAACTGTCCGCGTTTTAAACGATAAAAATTGGCTCATAAATGTGCGATAATAGGTGTCAGAAAATTCTAGTACCCATTGCCGATAGTCTCGCACTTCAAAATAAAACGGGATGACTACACAGTTTTCATTCCACAAGATGTTGAACAGTCGCTGCATAATGGCAGATTTGCCACATTTACGTCTGCCTAGCAAGGCACGAGATTTGGCGGTTTTTTTGGGTATCTGACGTACCCAATTTATCAGTAATTCCATCTCCCACTCTCTACCACAAAACAGCGATGGCTCTCCAATTCGTTCTTCAAGAGCATATTTCATGTTTGGTAATCTCCATATCATAAAACACAAACCTTATTTATATATCAATCCCTCCCAATCATTGTAGTGTGCCTGCCCACAACAATGCGCCATAGATGCCCGCCGAATGATGAGCGCTAAGGGAACGAGAAAACTCGACGCAGAGATCGTATGAAGGTATTTATTTTTGGGCCAACTTTAGAAATCAGATCCCTCAGTTCTTCGGGACAAGCTTTTTGAAAAAATCGGATTTCTTTAGTCCTTCATTTAGGAAATGCTATGACTAACAAAAGTAGCGAGCGTTGATAAAGGAGAACCACAGAACAGCCATGAATTAGTTTTATAAGTACTAAATCATGACATTGTTGTTGGAGTCCAAAGCTTTAGCTTTGGACTCGACTCTTTTCTCGTTCCCAAACTCAGAGTACAACAGATTTTTTTTTTGCAGGACGCGGAGCGTCCATGCAGGCATTCCCACGCAGAGCGTGGGAACGAGAAAGAAGGACGATTGCTACCTATTACATGGCTGTATTAGCGTAATGACTGTCAGTACTTGTGAATACCTCCATCCGGCTGGATCCCACCCTAAGAGAGTTGAACTCCCAATCACTCCTTGCTGATCTTGGTAGTACTTGTTAAACAAGGCAGAAGTCCATGGTTGTAACAGGAACCCATCTAGCTCTTTAGCCCCTGTTAAGGTTAACAGTTCTTGCTGAGTTGACTTCGGTGCCAGTTCCTTCCATGAAGGACAGGGTTCATTTAGCTGGGAATGGTAAGCTTTTTGAAGATTCTCAGTATCACCCCTTTTTAGGGTAATGACTGTGCCATCATAAGTAACGATATCACCTTTTTTGAAGGTTTTCTGACAAACAGTTTTATCAGAGTAACGATAGCAAATATGGTTCTTTTCTGTGAACCATTTACCCAAAATAATTCTCTTTTTATTGTTGTAAAAGGTAACACCATCTTCCCGATGATATTCAGTTTCCCCATTTAAATACATGGTTTTTCCCGCGTAAAGTTGTTCAATCTCACTTGAGGTGAGTTCTAAGGAATACGACAGGTAAGCTTGTTGAAGCTTCTCACTATCTCCCCTTTTTAGGGTAAGGAGTTTGCCAGACATGGTAACGCGATTACCTTTTTTGAAAGTTTTTTGACAAGAAACTTTATCATACTCAGAGTAATAACGATAGCAAATTTGGTTCTCTTTTGTGAACCATTGACCCGAAAAAATTTGCATTTTCTTCTTGTAAAAGGTAACACCATCTTCCCGATGATATTCAATTTCCCCATTTTGGAAATACGCGGTTTTTCCAGCGTAAAGTTGTTCAATCTCACGAATTTTTAACGAATTCTGCAGGTAAGCTTGTTGAAGATTCTCAGTATCACCCCTTTTTAGGGTAAGGACTTTGCCATCATAAGTAACGATCTCACCTTTTTTGAAGGTTTTATGACAAGCACTTTTATTATAGTCAGAGTAATAACGATAGCAAATTTTGTTCTCTTTTGTGAACCATTTGCCTGAACGAATTTCCATTTCCCAAGTCTTGTAAAAGGTAACACCATCTTCCCGATGATATTCAGTTTCCCCATTTTGGAAATACGCGGTTTTTCCAGCGTAAAGTTGTTCAATCTCACTTGAGGTGAGTTTTGTCTTTCCATCCTTCGCTTCCGCAGAATAGCCCGTCATAAGGGTAACCAACAATATGAGTGGTAACCACAGAGACTTTCGGTCAAAATAATAAAAGCCCATATAACATCTCCATTAGTGTAAAAATAAAAAAACATCGTGCTGTCTATCGCATGAAATCGACTTATATCAATTATTTGTGCGGAGTACTACACTTGCTGCAAAAATCTAACACATATTTAATGCAAAGACAATTCAACTTTATACAACTAATGTGGTCACTTTACAACATCACAATTAAGCAAGCGTAGGGTGCGTACTCCGCACAAATAAACGATCCACCTAACAATCATCGGTGCATCCTGTGCATAAATCAAGTCACATACAATTGATCTGCACCAACAAAAATGTGCGTAGGACGCACCCTACACAATATACATTTATTTCAATAAGTTAAAACATTTTGTCTAAGAGAGTACGCAGAGCGTATTCAGGATGAAAAAATTTTTACTTTGATTTTAAATCCGCGATACAACCCCCTAAAGAATCTTACCCAAAAATTCTCTAGCCCGCTCCGATTGAGGATAACTAAAAAACAAATCCGGCACATTTTCCTCAATAATTTCTCCCTTATCCATAAAAATAACTCGATTAGCCACCGTTTTCGCAAATCCCATCTCATGCGTGACACACAACATCGTCATCCCCTCTTCAGCCAATTCAATCATCACATCTAGCACTTCCTTAATCATTTCAGGATCAAGCGCCGAAGTCGGCTCATCAAAAAGCATGATTTCAGGACTCATACACAAACTACGCGCAATCGCAACACGCTGTTGTTGTCCACCCGATAATTGTCCCGGATATTTATCCGCCTGTTCGGGAATATGCACCCTTTCCAAAAATTTCATAGCAATACTCTCCGCCTCTTTGCGCGGCAACTTGCGTACCCAAATCGGCGCCAGCGTGCAATTTTCTAAAACGGAAAGATGCGGAAACAAATTAAATTGCTGAAATACCATCCCAATTTCTCGGCGCGTCTGTTCGATGTGTTTTAAATCATCATTGAGTTCAGTACCAGCCACGATAATCTGCCCCTGTTCATGTTTTTCGAGCCGATTCAGACAACGAATTAAAGTAGATTTTCCTGAGCCACTGCCCCCACAGATAACAATCTTTTCGCCTTTTTTTACCGAAAGATTAATCTCTTTTAAAGCATGAAATTCCCCATACCATTTATGAACACCACGCATTTCTATCATTTTATCTTCTCTCCAAATGCTGACTATAACGCGACATGCTAAAACAAAATATCCAATAGACTACCGCGACAAACACATAACCTTCCACACCATAAGCTAACCAATGGGGATCCGTAAATGCCGCCTGCACAACAGCCAACAAATCAAATAACCCGATAATAAGCACCAGCGTTGTATCCTTAAAAAGCCCGATAAAAGTATTCACGATACCAGGAATGACCAACTTCAAAGCTTGGGGCAAAATAATCAATCGTGTACTTTTCCAGTATCCAAAACCCAAAGCCTCCGCCGCTTCATATTGTCCTTTATCAATCGACTGCAAACCACCTCGCACAACTTCAGCCATATAAGCCGATTCAAACAAAACAATACCTATCACAGCTCGCAACAACTTATCAAAATTAACCCCTTCGGGCAGAAATAATGGCAACATCACTGAAGCCATAAATAGCACCGTGATCAAAGGTACGCCGCGCCAAAATTCAATAAAAACAATGCACAAAGACTTGACAATCGGCATATTATCCGCCCGTCGCCCCAAAGCTAACAAGATGCCAAGCGGTAAAGATAAAACAATCCCAATCGTCGCCAAAATAAGGGTCAACATCAATCCCCCCCATTGATTGGTTTCCACCACTTCAAGCCCAAACACGCCACCATAGAATAGGAAAAAGGCGATGAGGGGATACCCCAACAGCGTAAAAACACTCAGCCAGCCCTTTTTAGGAAAATTATCAATCAACAGCGCAATAATGAGGAATACCAACAAGATAAAGGCCAAATTCACGCGCCAATACTCATCGGGTGGATAAAAACCATACATAAATTGGCCAAAACGTACATTAATAAATACCCAACAAGCACCCCCACTGGTACAAGCATCCCTACTCTCACCAAACCAGTCAGCGTTCACAAAAGCCCACAGCACGATAGGTGGAATGATAAGATAAAGCAAATAGAGACTGAAAAATGTCAGAATCGTATTAAAAAAAGAAGAAAAAAGATTTTTGCGTAACCAGCCAGCCATACTTTACCTCTCTACTAACATCATTTTACGATTGTACCAATTCATCAATAAAGAAATAGACAAACTGAGAGTAAGATAAACAGCCATCGTCATAGCAATGACTTCCACCGCTTGCCCCGTCTGATTAAGCGTCGTTCCTGCAAACACGGCAACCAAATCTGGATAACCGATAGCCGTTGCTAATGACGAATTTTTAGTCAGATTAAGATATTGGCTCGTCAACGGCGGGATAATGATACGCATCGCTTGAGGAATAATCACCAATCGCAAAGTATGACTTTGACGCAAACCCAGCGCCTGAGCCGCCTCCGTTTGTCCATAATTGACCCCTTGAATACCAGAACGCACGATTTCGGCAATAAAAGCCGCTGTATAAATAGATAAAGCAATTAACAAAGCCATGAGTTCTGGAATGACAGTGATACCGCCTTGAAAATTAAAACCTTTCAATTGTGGAACATCCCACGGCGCCAGCCAGAATAATGGCAAAACTAAAAGCAGGGCAAAGTAGAAAACCGGACGCTTTGCCCAAACGAACACCAACACGAGAAAAAAAGCCACCCAGATAAACGAAAATTCTAGCTCAGGTAAAGGTAAATACAAGCCACGAATATTAAGGAAAGCCAAATCTCCAAAAGCCCAACTTTGGCGTGGAGAGGGCAAGGCGCGTAACACTACGAAGTACCAGAAAAAAATTTGCAATAATAATGGAATATTGCGAAAAATTTCGATATAAGCCGCAGCGAGTTTTGCGACAAGCCAATTATGGGAAAGTCGCGCAATACCGATAATAAAACCGAGAAGAGTGGCAAAAGCAATACCCAAAGCTGAGACTAAAATGGTATTAAGCAGCCCGACGACAAAAGTATGCCCGTATGTAGAAGATTCGTTATACTCAATCAGAGTTTGAATAATGCCAAAACCAGCCTCCGTTGATAAAAAATCAAAGCCGGTGCTGATACCACGCTTTTCGAGATTATGCAGAGCATTGCCAAAAATATAGAAAAAAAAAGCAAACACTGCTACTAATATAATTATTTGAAATATTAACGCACGAATGCGTGGATCATGCCAAAAAGGTGGCTTAGTTGGAACTGGAACTACTGCCATGCGTTTTTCCTATTAAATATAAAGTATTTTGGAGTCCAAGATTTATCTTGGAAGTCTGATTCTAGTATCATTATAAAATTTAAAAAGCCCCTAAAATGTCATTCTTTTAGAATCAATTAAATTGTGTAAAGTATGCCGTTGATATGCTATAATATTATAAAAAAATATGAAACATACAATCGTTTTGACCATCTGATGGCACGGCTATACTGAAGACCGCAAAAAAATGGGAGAAGATGGAGATGAGACTAGATCGGCAGTTAGAGGAAGAAAGGCAAAATATGGCTACAATCGGTGCTTTATGAGCAAAAACACGGTCGCCAAGCCAATAGAAGGATTGTAATATCACCGATGGTTGATTCTCATGCTATGCCCGTGGCAGACAATTTGGGCATAGAAATCTATTCTTATGCGGATGATGTCAATTTATAATATTGGAGTCCAAGATTTATCTTGGACGTCCAAAATAAATTTTGGACTCCTACAACACAACAATAGGAGAACAGCTATGCTTGACATGTTCATACAAATCCCAGGCCCTACTTTCCTAATTTATTTGATACTTTTTTCAATTTTCTGCATAGTGATTGGCAAGCGCTGGATCAAGGCAGCCGACGACTCAAACCAATATTCTATGCCAGATGTTACTAGCCTTAACTCGAATGAAATTGCCGCATTACGAGACGGGCGTAAAGGAGTTATTCAAACGGCACTTTTTGATCTCTGGAATCGCAAACTCATAACAAGCCGTGGCAAGGCGGATCAGGCAGAAGTTAAGAGCGTGCTAAACCAACAACTCAAAGGCGAGATTGACGAAAACCAGCCGATTTTTTTTCAGACACCGGCTTGCGTTCACGTCTTGATAGCCATCTCAAACCTATCAATCGGCACTTGGAACAACTGCATCTCAAGCCTACCGAGCATCAACTCAAACAGGCTATCCTGAGACGGCGGATAATATGGTCCATCATTCTTGGGATAGGCGGTACGAAACTCTTTTTTGGTCTGCATTATGATCGTCCCGTAGCTTTCCTCATCATACTTCTTATTATTATATCCATCATTACCTTTATAGTTTTAGCACCCAACAAGCGACAAACTCAGCTTGGTCGTCGCTATTACGATAAATGACTTAAACACTTTAAATGGATGAAATCAGAGGAAAAAAGCAATATTGATCCCGCTTTCCTCATTTCTATCTTTGGGATCAGTGCCCTGGCAAACTTTGGCCTTTTCGATTCATTTGAACAGGCTTTTGCAAAAACTGACAATCCAGGTAGTGCCGAAGGTGGTTGCGGTGGCGGTTGTGGCGGTTGTGGTGGCGGTGGTGGTTGCGGAGGCTAATATCTATGCACACCAACGAAACCGGTTATGCGCCCAAAAGCCTCTTGCTCCAATGGCATATCACCGAGCGTTGCAACTTGCGCTGTGCCCACTGCTATCAAGACAACTATGCACGAAATGAATTGAGTTTTGCTGACTTACTCAAAGTGCTGGCGCAATTTAAAAAATTGCTAGCCACCTTAAATCAGCGAGCCGGCAAACCTCTTCATGCCCACATCACCGTTACTGGCGGAGAACCGTTTGCGCGGCGCGACTTTCTCGATTTATTAAAAATCTTTGCCGCGAAGAACAAACGATTTAGCTTTGGCATTCTCACCAATGGTAGTTTCATTGATGCACCAATGGCGCAACATCTGGGCAAACTAGCACCCCGCTTTGTCCAAGTGAGCGTTGAAGGCACAGCAGCAACCCATGATAGTATTCGTGGCAAAGGCAATCTTGCCCAAACAATAACTGCTATCAAAAATCTACGGCGCGAGGGGATTCGTACTCTGATCTCATTTACTGCTCACCGCCAAAATTTTCACGAATTTCCAGAAGTCGCACGATTAGGGAAACGACTGCGAGTGGATCGGATATGGGCGGATCGGCTGATTCCTTGTGGGAGTGGCGCAAACTTGCGTGAAGCGGTTATGAGCCCTGATGAAACTAAAGAATTTTTTGAGTGAGTGGCGCAAACGAAAAAAGGCAGTTGGTTTAATCGCACCGAAATCGCTATGCACCGTGCGCTGCAATTTCTAGTCGGGGGCGGACGTCCCTATCACTGCACCGCCGGAGACAGTTTACTCACCGTTCAACCCAACGGAGATCTCTACCCGTGCCGACGAATGCCCATTCGGGTAGGTAACTTATTAGAAACGCCCCTACTCGAACTGTACGACAATTCAGAACTTTTGCGAGCCCTGCGCGAGCAAATCAGTGAGGGCTGTGAGAATTGCTTTTATGGGAAATTCTGCCGAGGGGGACTTAAATGTCTCTCGTATGCCGTCACTGGCGATCCCTTTAAAGCTGATCCGGGGTGTTGGCTGGGGGAGCAAAGCGTCAATGTCAGATAGTGCAGGACAAATCATTGATTTTGTTCTCGTTCCCTTAGCGAAGCGTCCTGTCCAAAGCTAAAGCTTTGGACTCCAAAATACATTAAAATATTAATTAATACTTAATTAGGCCACAATTTGCACTTTGCTTGACATCACCATCATTTATGATTAGACTGCCTGACGGCAGGCGAGAGCCTTAATTACAGTCTCAGGAGAAAAAAAAACGATGTTAAACAAGCATTTTTTGTATGTCATCTGGGTTATCATTTTGTTAGTCATTGCAGGATGCAATGATGATGACGATGATGATGAAAATTTTGAAGCATTTACCCCTTTTGAGCGGGTTGCCACAATTCCGGCAGTTTCTGATGCGGCTGGACAAGTTGATGAAAAAGCAACTTATGCGCGTGTAAAGGATGTCACCAAGAGCATTGCCCGTTACATTGCGACAAATGTTGAATCGGAAACCATTGGGGCGGATATTAAAGGGGGGGATTGGGTGGTTGCGGGGTTAGAAACTCAGCCAACGGCGATCTCGTTTGAAGATGATTTATCATCTGCCATTTTGGCTATTCCTTCTCAACAATCCATTGATAGTAGTAAACCTTTTTCAGCCACTAATATGAAAACAGTTCAAGTGGTAGAAATTTGTAATCGCACTTACGCTGGCCAAGCATTGGGTGCGAAACTTGTTACAGATTCTGTGACTGTTGACAATGGCCTTATTCATGCGACAGCATTACCCTGTGAGATTGCGGTTCATAATGAAGACGGTCAAATTCAAGTGAATATGCTGGATCCTAATGCGATTTTTAGGTTGTTTTTTACGGATGTTTTATTTGGCCTACAAATGAACGATGCTGATTTTAGTGAAGCCATGACAAAATTGCCTAGCCAAGTCAAAAAGGAAATTCGTGCGATTATTATAGCGGCTTTGGAAACTTGGCGCAGTCAAAGTGGCATTAACTTTACAGTCGTGCAGGAACCGATTGGCCCGACATACCGTTCTAATGAAGACATTACCAACAGCATCAAAAATACACCCGAGAAATCACCGTATTTACATTATGTTTATACCAAACAGGATGGGGGGATATTTACCAGCGATGAAGTCAAGCATATTGCCCAAACCGTGGTTAACACCCTGACAATTCATGGTGAACCTAATGCGGGTAAGCAAGAAGCGGCATTATTAGCTTTGTTAAGTAGCCCAGATGCCAGTTGGCGTTCTGCACGTCATGCACCGTTAACCATGCCCGGCGGTAATCAAGTGGTTGAAAGCTGTTCACCGCATTATGCGAAAATGGCCATTGGTACGGCTTATTTAGATCATGCAACCGCTTTACCTTGTGAAATTAGCTTTAATACCATAGATGGAGGGCAAAAATTATTGGTTTCTTTTTTGAGTCCGAACTATATGTTTGGCGCACTATTTGCTGATATGAGCGATGCTGAAAAAGCGGCATTTGCTAATGTGCCGAATGATGTGTTAAATGATTTGCGCCACATAGTGGATTATGCGTTAACGAAAAAGTTAGATGTCACTCTTAATCCTAAACAACAAGTCACTTATGATATGTTGTTAGGACACTAATGTTGTTCTCGTTCCTTTGCCTCGCGCACTCTCTTATACACAAGGGCAACCATAAAGGATTGCCCCTACAGAATCCGACGGTTTGTAGGGGCAATGCCCTAGTGGTTGCCCTTAACGGCGATGTTCTCGTTCCCACGCTCTGCGTGGGAATGCCTGCTTGGACGCTCCGCGTCCTGCACCAAAGCTAAAGCTTTGGACTCCAAAATACATTAATATTTTTAGCGAATTGGCGGCGCGTATTGAAGCCCACCCTTGCTCCACAGGGCATTCAAGCCGCGCTCAATTTTCAGTGGCGAATCCTTTCCCACATTGCGCTCAAAGACTTCACCATAATTGCCGACTAGCTTAATGATGTTGTAAGCCCAATCGTTGGACAATCCAAGTCCTTTGCCCATATCGCCTTCCACTCCTAGCAAACGTTTAATGCCCGGTGCCGTGCTAGACTTTTTTAGCGCATCAACATTTTTTGAAGTCACACCCATTTCTTCAGCATTAATGAGGGCAAACAGGCTCCATTTGATGACGTTAAACCACTGATCATCACCTTGACGTACCACAGGACCTAATGGCTCCTTAGAAATGATTTCGGGCAGCACTATCACTCTGTCAGGCTTAGCCAGCTTGAAGCGTAGGCTGTAAAGTTGAGATTGGTCAGTAGTCAAGACATCACAGCGCCCGCTTGTAAATCCCATAAGAGTCTGATCCGCAGTATCAAAAACGACGGCTTTGTACGCCATCTTATGTTCACGAAAATAATCGGCCAGATTCAGTTCCGTCGTCGTCCCAGTCTCAGTGCAAACGGTTGCGCCGTCCAATTCTAGGACACTTGTTATTCCCAAATCTTTGTTGACCATAAAGCCTTGCCCATCATAATAATTGATGCCAACAAAATTCAGACCCATTGTTGTGTCACGGCTTAAAGTCCAAGTTGTATTTCGAGAGAGTAGGTCAATTTCACCAGACTGAAGGGCAATCAAACGCTCTTTAGCCGTCAGCGGAATGTACTTCACCTTGTTAGCATTACTAAATATAGCAGCAGCGACTGATCGACAAATATCTACATCCATTCCTGTCCAATGGCCTTTATCATCCGGTGCTGAAAATCCGGCTATGCCAGTGCTGACTCCGCATTGCACGAAGCCCTTATTTTTGACAATTTCAAGCGTTGCTGCTTGTGTTGTACTGACAGTCAACAATAATACCGTGACTACCGCTATCAATCGTTTATTTTTCATTAAGTTATCCTTTTAATGCGTTTAAAGATGTCCAAAGCTAAAGCTTTGGACTCCAAAATTTTACTCATCACCACCAAATTCAATGGTAATATCGCACCTCTTCAAGCACCATACGATGAAAACTACTAATAATAGCAAACAGAGCAGCTTCAAACAAAAAACTTCAAGTGTTGCTGTTTCTGTTATATTGACAGTCAACCATAATACAGTGTATACACTTATGATGAATAGTATATTTTTCATATATATATCCTATTAAAGGGTTTAAAGATGTCCGTCACTCGGAGCGTTGGCGGGCACCCCAAAACTCTTGAAATTGCGAAATTTAATAACAAAAGTGTGGGATTCTGGCGGATTCAGCCTGTGCTGCCACCTAATCCATTGCTGGTTTTTTTTGATCCCGGTGGTGACAGAAAGTTTTCTATCTCCTTCAAAGACTGCCACGTTTTCAATGCGATCCACCAGTGGCAACCAGCGATAGCGTTTATTGCTATAAGACGCCGTAAAAACATATTTCTGAGTCTCAGTTATCAGCATATCCCCATTCTCCTGGACATCAATCTCGACATGGATGAAGTCCCAGTAGAAGGGTGATGGCTCTTGAGCACTGACGATCTGGGTGCTCATTGCTAGAATGAGTGTAAAAAATAGTTGTTTCATTGTTTAATTCTCCTAATGTACGTCGCTCCGAGCGTTGTCGACTCCAAAATATCACTTTCGTGTGACGGCAGATATTCTACTCTCATGGTTGAGTTTGGAAATTCCCTAAAATGTCCAGTTGACAATTTGTCACTTTGTCCCCTTTTTTGCTAAAACAATGCTATGATAATGCTGCCGTTAAATTAGAACGGCTCCTGCTAAGGAGTATTGTAGGAGTACTCATTTTTAACAAAGCTAAAGCTCCAACCCAAAAACTTTTGTTATAATGTACTCGTATCAACCAACCAGTGTGAAGGGAGGAATTTTACTATGAAGCGTAAATTGTCTTTTTTGTTCCTTTTCGTTTTTTCAGCAACCTGTTATGCTGATTTAATAGGAAAATGGAAAGGAACTTATTATGGGTGTGGTCAAGGTGTTCCAACTAATGCAGAAATAGATGTTTGTGAAAATCTCAATGTTGTGTTTAGATTTCATGCTCCAAGTTCCAAATTCGGGGCATTTGACGGTATTTTTTACGGCACTTTCCAGCGTAATGGAAATAATGTTGTATTTACCCCCATATCACCTGACATAACTGCTTGGTTCATAAAACCATCAGATTCCTCCTCTTGGAGGACGACTGGATTTAATATCACATTAGATGAGGGAAACTTATCTATGAGTGGAACAATGAAAGGCTGTTCTACTATAGAGCTTACCAAAGTTTCACCTAAAAAGTATGAAGGAGTTATTTGTCATAAAACCTTCAAAAAAGATGGTCAATCGGGAAATTTGAGCCGCCCTAGCCCTAATACGGGAAACTACACAATTGCTTATGTTTCACCCAGTCGAGGCAAACACAATATTCGTCTTATTCAGGCAGATGGTAGCAATGATCGTCTGTTTTGGAGTGTACCAGAAAACAATTTAATTTCGCCGGCTGTTGGCACCTTAGCATGGAGCCCAGATGGCAGCGAGTTAGCCTTTGATAGTGATCATAATTTTGGTTTGTCATATTTTGAGCGTGAGATTTATGTGACAAATGGCCAAACGACACGTAAAATTTATCGCCCCATTGAAGCTAAACAGAATGCTCAATATCCCAAAGGTACAGTAAAGCTTAAGATGGATAACGGGTTCTCCCATGGAAAGAATTTTTGGGCGTATGTTGAAGGTAATTCAGACAATGAGCAATGGCTAGCACCTAAGTACTCTGACTGGACAGTGACTTTTAACGTTGCTGATTGGGGTGAAAATATTTCTCAACATGCTAGATTAGGTTATATTGGTTATAAAGAGCGAAGATATTGTTATAATGATCTGGCGGCAAAGGTTGACGTAAAAGCCGGAGAAACCGTGACGATTCCACATTCTTATTCAGCCAGTTCTTACAATGCGTACCCCTGTCCTCGTTTTTTTCAAGCTACTTGGAATTACGATGGTAAAAAGCTTTTATCCACAGTCATTCATTCTCATGACAATGCCTTCCTCAGTAAACCTTCCCCTCATGGAGATGCTTCTGAGAATTTTGTTATTGCACTGAGTGACACAAAAAATATACCACTTGATAATTTTGGAAAAACAGTGGGTGGCTTTATGCTTAACGAGTCTCATGATCCCAAGTTTATAAAACTTTCTCCGACGCCTGAGCAAAAAGTTTTAAGTGTTACTTCTCATTCTTATGCCGACCATATTTATTTAAGTTCAACAAATGATCCTGATCTGGGTGTGACGGATCGTATGCAGCGTATAAACCTGGGTTTTTGTCATTATCAGGAGAGGAATTACGCTGTTGATCATTGTCATATTACGGATATTGAGTGGCTACCGGATGGCAACAGTTTTATGGTAGCCATGTATGTGCGAACCGGTAACGATCTTCTTCAACAACGCTATTTCCAGAGAATTTATCAACATAATTTAAAGACTTCGCAAACCCGCCTGTTATTTGAACTTGAAAATGAGTACATCGGCGATTTCACTATTTCACCAGATGGTAAAAAGATCGCATTTGAAAGAGGTAAGCGTTCTGATGGACCGTTTGCTATCTGGATTTATGACACCAATAACCGTGGCTTAACTCAATTAGTTGCAGATGGCGCCGCACCAGCTTGGAATTCGCAATAAGTCCAAGATAAATCTGGCCGACTCCAAAGCGGGGCAATCCCTTGTGGTTGCCCTGTCAGGATGAGGAACACTCCGCACAAATAAACGATACACCTTATGGAAAAGGTGCGTGGGACGCACCCTACGCTTGCTTATGGAAAATGTGCGTGGGACGCACCCTACGCTTCAATGCCATTAAGTTAAGCCAAAAACCATAGATGTAGGGTGGCTATTGCTCCGCGTATCCACCTGATTAATATATAAGTTTTGGTGGATACGCTATCGCTTAATCCACCCTACATGGTCTTAACTTAATGGCATTGACCCTACGCTTGCTGGCGTTAAATCAGAACGGCAACTGCTAAGGAGTATTGTAGGAGTACTCATTTTTAACAAAGCTAAAGCTCCAACCCAAAAACTTTCTTGAGCCGAGTGCCAACCTGCGACTAGTACAGGAGGGCGGAAATATTCAGGCTACTAAAAAAACATTGAATCGCTGATTGACTTCGTTTGACACGGATTAAAAACCCTTGAATCACGGATTAAACGGATTACACGGATGACGCGGATTTAAAATCAAAGTCAAAAGATCAGATTAATGAGTGTTTTCATGTTTTTAATCCGTGCAATCGGTGTAATCCGTTTAATCCGTGATTCAAGGGTTTTAAGTACCGAACCATGAATTAGGTTCGCGGAACGAAGTCTCATGGTACTTATGAGATCAATGCCATATCGTGCCGAGGGCAACCATAAAGGATTGCCCCTACAAACCGTGATTTCTCGTAGGGGCAATCCCTTGTGGTTGCCCTGTCAGGATGAGGAACTCAAATGAAAACAATTAAAACCCAAGCCACAATCCGTGCAGATGGAACACTCACTGCAAAAATTCCAACCGGTCATATTTCTATCGGGATTTACCCACTCAGCCTTGTTATCCACGAACAACCGCCAAATACGGAACCGCCCCAAGCTGATCATGTCATCACAGCCGAGATAATGCCCACCTTTGCAGAATTACTGACCAAATATATGCGCCGTATCAGAGCCAGTGGCAATGATGTTGCACAAGAAATCGGTCGCTCTCGTGAAACCGTTCTCAAGTGGATGCACGGCAACTCCAAACCCGCTCAAAAAAGCTGCCCTCGTTTACAAGATTGCGCCAATTTCCTGCGACTCACAGAACAAGAAACCAATCTGTTTTTAAAAGTGGCTGGTTGTGCTCAAGCGTATATGGATTTGCCACAGACGCTTTTTAGAGAGTATATCCAAGGACTTTTTGCCAGACTGTCGAGAAAAAATCCGCCCGTTATGCTCCTATTAACGCAAGCCGGTTGGGGTGAACCGCCCTTACGTGACGCGCTATTAGTACAAGCGAAAAGGCAATATTCGCCAGAAAATGTCTTGCATATCCAGCCGCCTTATAGTGCCAAGCTCAATGAATACTTTTCAGATTTGGGAGAACAATGCGGATTCGATGGCGTAGAAGATGATAGCGACTTTGAATCTGCCCTTAAAAAACGATTAGACGATAACCCTAATCCCTTGTTTTTATTAGTCAGTCGCTTTGAGCAAGGAGTGCCTTCACTACGCGAAAATTTAGCCGGACTGCTACGCAGCCTGAGTGATGAGAGTCGTTATTGTCAGCGTTTGCATATCATACTGTGTGGCGGCGAAGAATTGGAAAAGCTTAAATATGAAAAAGGAGATTTATCCCTCTTAAATCATGCCACTGTTGAACATTGGCCAGAATTTGGCCGTGATGAAGTGTATGCGCTGCGTGATGATCGTTTTAAAGGCTTGTTGTTAGACGATGCTTTGGTGGATGATTTGTTAATGATTAGCGGTGGACACCCACAATTATTCAATGAGTGTCTGACTCTACAGCAACAACAGCCCCATTTACCTTTGAAGGATTACCCAGAAATATTGAGCCAATCCGCTCAGGCACCATTTATACCGTTAGATAAGTCCGCTAAGCAACAATTGTCTGAATACCTACAACAACAAGACTTAGGCAAGTTTACGCAACCGATTTATTCAAATTTGTTGCGTCAATTGTATTGGAAAAATGCCCTGGTAGTACGCGGAGAAAATTGGAAGAAACGCTTGTTTTGGCGATGTGACGCTTTCGTGATGGCTGGAAATAAAATTCTTATGCCAGTGGGAGAAAATGATGAGATTTGACCATTATGGCAAATTATTTGCCCTGTGCGTGTCGATATTGCTCTGTTTGTCAGCTCACGCCCAGTATCAAATTGACACAATTATCGGTAATGGACATGAAGGATATAGCGGTGACGGTGGGAATGCCACTGAGGCACAAATCACCCATGCACATGCCCTTGCAGTAGATAGGGACGGTAATCTGTACATCGCAGACACTGAAAATCGTCGCGTTAGAAAAGTGGAACTCAAAACAGGTATTATTACCACTGTCGCGGGTGGCGGGGAGTCTGAGCCTAGCGATGGCAAAAAGGCTATCGAGGTACAACTTAACATGCCAAACGGTGTGGCGATAGATAAAGCGGGCTATTTGTATATTCTCGATCAAGCCAATTATCGCGTTTACAAAGTCGATACTCAAGGTATTATCACCATCGTTGTGGGTGATGGGCATTCTGGATACTGGGGTGATGGCGGACCAGCAATAGCAGCGCAAATCAGTCCCTATTTAGGGGCTATTTCAGTCGATAGTAAGGCTAACCTCTATATTGCTGATAGACTCAATCACTGTATTCGCAAAGTCAATAGCCAAACGATAACAACTGTGGCTGGTATATGCACTCAAGAAGGTTATACGGGTGATGGAGAGTTGGCTATAACAGCCAAACTGTCTGAGCCGGCTGATGTCAAAGTGGATAAAGAGGGCAATTTATATATTGCCGATACTCATAACCATGTCATTCGTAAGGTAGATACAAAAGGTATTATCACCACTATCGCGGGCAATGGAAAAAATGGGTATGGCGGCGATGGAAAATCTGCCACTGCCGCAAAACTCAATGAGCCCACCGGTATTGCACTAGATAATCGAGGAAATCTCTATATTGCTGATTTTAAAAATAATCGTATTCGTCAGCTTAAAACCGGCATTATCACAACCATCGCTGGCAACGGAGCACAAGAATTTAATGGAGATGGCGGTTTTGCCAAGGAAGCCTCATTTAATCTACCAGAAGCCTTGCATTTCAACCGAACTGGCACAGTATTATATGTCACTGACAAATTTAATTATCGCGTTCGCAAACTGAAATGGGTACCGCCACCACCAAACCTAATCTCTATTTTATTACTATTATCAGGCTTGGCACTATTGCTTGGCATTGCGTTTTACCGTTACCGATTATGCCATCATCCCATTGTGCAAACCTTGTCGGCTGACACGTCACAATTATTAACTATACCTTTAGAACAATTAGCTCAAGCGAAGTCTTTATTAAAAGCCACCCATCGTCTTGACACCGTTTTGGCAAACAATGAGGTGCCCACCGAATGGATAGATAAGGCTATCAATTTTGCGACGATGCCGAATCTTGAACGTTCTACCTTATTAGCAAACCGATTAAGTAGTTCTGTAGAGCCAGTGACTGATGATATTTTTAAGCTAGATTTAAACGATGAATTTCCGTTCAGATTAACCAGTTGTCTGCTATATTTTCCGCCTGCTGATTTACCGGCTCAAGATGTGATCATGCAATTAAAGCGAAATGAAATGAATTCGCAAGTGACCATTGTGTTCAGTACTAGGGTCCTAAAGGGAGAAAATCAGTGGGTAGTGCCTAACCAGCGAGAATTGACGACTTTACTGTTATCGCCTAAACCGATTGAAGTATTTGCCCATTTGTTGGCAAGCCAAATGGAAGTCACCAATCTTTCACCCTATCAAACAGCGGCAGGCGTTAGCAAAGACTGTGCGTTTTTTGGGCGCGAAAAAATATTAAAGCAAGTTATCAACCGCGAACATAAGAATTATCTATTCATTGGCGGGCGGCAATTGGGTAAATCCAGTTTGCTCAAAAAGATAGAAAGGCATTATCGAAATCATCCCAAGGTAGCCTGTTTTTATTTATCGTTGAGAAATGATAGATGTTTAGAGAAACTCAACATAGTGCTGGGTTTAGCTAAGGATGCTCCTTGGTCCGCCTTGCATGAGAAATTACGGAGTGGAAAACGGCATTTAATATTGATTGATGAGGCTGATCAATTTATTCGACGTGAAATAGCAGAAGATTATCCGACATTAAGCAAGTTTCGCAGCGTGAGCGAAGAGGGATATTGCCATTTTATCTTAGCGGGATTTTGGGACTTATATGAGGCAGCAGTGTTGGATTATCAATCACCGATTGTCAATTTTGGTGAATCTATTATTGTTGGGGCATTGGAAACCAAAGCTTGTCGAGATTTAGCGACTGAACCAATGGCACGGCTGGGCATTCGTTACGCTTCTGAAGAGTTAGTCGAACAAATCATCACAGCAACGGGGCAACGGGCTAATTTTGTTGCAATTGTCTGCGATGAAATGTTGCAAAATCTGTCCAATGATAGGCGAGAATTAAACGAGCAAGATGTCACACGCGCTTTGCACAGTGAAGCAATGGAACAGGCTTTGTCAGCTTGGAGACAGTTAAGCGGTGGTGATGAACAAGCAGCCCGTTTAAATCGTATTATTGTCTTGGCAACCGTTGAATCAGGGGAATTTAGCTTAACTGATGTGATAGATGTACTTAATAAACATGATTATGTTTATACCACTGAACAATTGAATCAATCACTTAAACGTCTTGAATTGGCGTATATTATTCGACTTCGACGCGAAAATAGTCGCTATCGTTATTGTGTGCCCTTGTTTCGGGAATGGTTGGGGCAGGATGTGGGAGCGTTGCTAGAACAGGAGTTTAAGCTTTAACTCTGGACTTAATCGGTACATCTAGGGTGGATACGCTATCGCTTAAGGAGCCCTACAATCAATTAAAAAGTTGTAGGGTGCGTCCTACGCACCGCGATGGGTGTAGGGTGCGTCCTGGGCACAAATTAAGAGTCACGGTGCGTAGGACGCACCCTACATTACTGTATCACTTCTAAAATGTTGCGAAAACTTCAGGAGAAACATGGAAATGAACTTGACATATGGTGGAAAGAACAATTTTGTTTTGGAATCAACGCCCTCACCCAAGGAGAAGCTAGCGAGCGTAGGGTGCCTCCTACGCACCATCAATCCATACACCAGATTTAAAAGGTGAGCGAAAAAAAAACTTGAGTGATTTAGTTGGGGAGTTTTGCAAAAGGCGCCATTGAGTTTTATATACTATACTTATAGATGGGGATAGCATTGCACTGCCATTAAGTTAAGCTGGCCTGTCGTGTGGATAAACAGAGGACTCCTCCCCCTGAATTTATAGATTAATCAGGTGGAGGAGCGGAGCAATAGCCACCCTACATGTATGGGATTGTCGCGATACTTAATGGCATTGGGATAGCATTGGGAGGGTAAGCTTATGAAAAAAGAAACTTGGTGTTTTATTGATTATGAGAACTTACCGAGTGCTTTAGAATACGTCATTTCCAATGACTATGCGCGTATTTTGGTTTTTTTGGGCGCTCAACAAAAGAATGTTAATATCGACTTAAGCAAACAAACGACGGCGGAAGTGATAAAAATAAAAGGAGTTGGCAAAAACAACTTAGATTTCCATTTGATCTATTACTTGGGTAAATGTCAAGCCAATGCGGGTAATCATGTTGAGTTTGCAGTCTTCAGCAAAGATACCGGTTGGGATAACTTAATTCAATTCATTCAGAATGAGGGTAGAACTTGCCATAGAATTAGTACTACAACGGGTAGTTTGAAGAAAGCCGTGCCAAATGCAAAACTTCCAATTGATGTTCAGCCGATTTTAAAAAAACTGACGCAGATTAACAAAGCGCAACGTCCAAAGCGGGTTGATAGACTCACCAACCACCTTCAGTCAATAGTCAGATCGCTTAATACAACGAAAACTGCCAAGCAAATTGTGGAAATTTTGAAACAACATGGATTAATTTCGGTAAATGGTAATAGGAAAGTAACATATAGTTGCAAAATCTATAGATGAATATAGATCCCACCTTAAGTGGACTGATTGACCGTCGGTTGTTGCCAACCTATCTTTCGAAGCACAGCCATAATTAAATATGTTCCGTACCCGGTTCTAGTCCACCCGATGTACTACGGGCATCGGGAAAACGTCTGTAGAATCTCTCCAACAAGATCGTTTTCACTTCGCGGAAATGACCAACGTTTAGCAGCGTAGCATCACCAAAACGTTTGATAAGTACTTTGCCAGCATTGACATCCGCATTTTCTGTATGTTCACAATAACCACACTTGAATTTTTCCTGAGTTCGGCGGTTATCCTTGTGAACGAACCCACATTCGCTACATTCCTGGCTCGAATAAGCAGCCGGAACACTCGCGTAGCGAATATGTTTATAATCAAGCTTTTCCTTCAACTTATCCAACGCCAAACCGATTTTAGAAGCTTTTAAGATACGGTTCATGCGTTTAGATTTGAACTTCATTCCCTTGATATTTAGCTTTTCCAAAACGACTAAAGAATCTTTTTCTAAAAT
Source organism: Candidatus Thiomargarita nelsonii (assembly GCA_000785145.2). Classification (GTDB taxonomy): domain Bacteria; phylum Pseudomonadota; class Gammaproteobacteria; order Beggiatoales; family Beggiatoaceae; genus Thiomargarita; species Thiomargarita nelsonii_B. The sequence continues at coordinate 8,458 of JSZA02000009.1, read as the reverse complement.
ATTAACAAGTTGATTAGCAGCACGTCCTATCTCATTTCTGACCGTCGCTATGATTTTAGGAGAACTTAAATCAACTTCTGGTTTACCTTTTTTCCTCAAACAAGCATTAAGTTTTTGTTTACGCCTTCTTTTAGCATCCGCTTTATCTACTTGCTTTTTTAAATTCTTAGAAAATTGACCAAAAAAATGACCAGTTGAAGCTGTAAAAAGACTCGATATCCCCAGATCAACACCAACCATTTTACTAAAATCAGCAAGCGGTTGGGCGGCGGGGCCGCCACTTCGTTGCTTTTTCTCAATTTCTACGGCTAAAGTGGCGTACCACTGTCCATCAATTTTGGAAATAGTTACACCACCACACAGTTGGCCTTCGTTTAATACATTTTTGCCGTATTTATGAATATTTATAGGCACATAGATAGGTTTTCCGCGTTCTAAGGTAGATATTCTCAACCAGTATTCAAACGTTTTTGTCTTTGAACCTTGAATTTGAATGACATTGACATTACCTTGTATTTTAAGGTTTTTCAATATGGGTTTATTTTCTCTATCATTGGCATAAAATGACTTCATAATGCCGGCTACTTGTTGCCAAGCGCATCTTTTGTATCTTTCAGACAATTCTGAATTGATATCCGGTAAATTACCATAACTACTGACATTTTTTATTTCATTATCAAAAATGTAGTCAATATAATTTTGCATCAATTGAAGATAAGCATCACCAAGTTCATTAAGCCTGTTTAGTTTGCATAAGTTTGCTAACTCAAGTTTGATATTATTGATCGATTTGTGCAATCCTTTAGGTTTTTTTTGACTTTTTTTCTTTTTGGTCATGAGTTTTTTCCTTGGGCGGTTGTTTTATTTTATGTTTGTTGCTTTACATTCCATAAATTTTGGCAAAAAAGCTTAATTTAATCTTTGTGTATAATATACCACTTATGCAAATATTTTATATTCAATATTTTTATTGGTACCATTAGTTTATTATATATTTATTTTTGAGTCGGTTTGGTAAGAAATTTTACCCAATAATCAACTATGAATAACTATATTTTTCTATAAAATTAATAAAGTTTTATAATACAGTCACTTTGCAATGTCATGGTCGAACTGAGAAAACCAGAGTGCGTATGTATTGCATCGACACCCCGGAAATCAAGCAAAAACCCTGGGGTACTCAGGCACGCGATCATCTGCGCTCTATCAGCGGAGACAAAGTGCAATTAGTTGAGATTGATAAAGACCGTTATGGACGGATTGTGGGGGAAGTGTATGGCGGGGAAGTCAACTTAAATCTAGCCCAAGTTAAAGCCGGTGCGGCTGCCGTTTATGACGCTTATTGTAAAAAGCCAGAATATAAAGTCGCTGAAAATGAAGCGAAAGCGGCTAAACTGGGTATATGGTCACAAGCCGGCATTCATCAAACACCTTGGGAATGGCGTAAACAAGAGAGAAGTAAATAAGGAGCAGATAACAATGTATTGGCTAGTCGCCCTAATAACTTTAAGCTTATTCGGTATTATTGCAATGGGGATTTATTTTGAAATACGCCCCTTAGCAAAGGCAACACCTTGGCTAAAAAGCACTGTCGTCATTAACTTACTCACCTTTATCGGCGCACAAATTGCCCTTTTATTATTAGGTATTCAAGAAGTCATGGCAGCGCCTGGTGCTACTCAAGCGGCACCTGAAATCACAATAGGCATGGGGTTGGCCATGATAGGTGTCGGTATCCCAACAGCCCTTGCAACCATTGGAGCCGGTATTGCCGTTGGACCCGTTGGAGCAGCATCCTTAGCCGTGATTGCCGAAAAACCGGAAATATTTGGACGGACTTTAGTCTATCTTGGCTTGGCTGAAGGCATTGCTATTTATGGACTCGTCGTCAGTATTTTATTACTAGGAAAATTGGCATGAAGCTCATTTTCATGGGCAGTCAAGCCTTGGCAGACGGCTTTACCTTACTCGGTTTTGAGACTTTTTCAAATGCCACTACTGAGACTGTCGAAAGCGAGTTATCAAAATTGATCAAAAGCAAAGAAAGGGCCTTGGTTTTTATTGAAGATAGCTTGACTCGCCAACCGGGACCCTCTTTTTTACGCGCCCGCACTGAGGTGGCTGAGATAATTATTACGGAAATCCCGCCTCTTAATGCACCCAACAACTATCATTCCTCGGTAGAAAAACTCGTGGCGCGGGTGCTTGGGCCTTCTGTTTTGGATAGCTAGGAGTCCAAGATTTATCTTGGACTCCACTCCTAATATAATCAATCAAGCCGCCTTACCATGGTGAAAATGACCAAAACCTTCTCTTATCCCACTAAAAAGTGAGTAAACAACGATACCGACGAGAGCAAGAACGTTTACAGTGATGATAACTGCGGGAGCAAATATAACACCCAATACAACTAGGGGAACTAATAGAGCTTTTAACATGACTTAATCCTCATAATGAAAATGTTTAAAGTCAAAGCAAAGATAGTGCCAAAAATCCTAATATGTTGTGGTACCACCCAAGCTTGTTGGTATAAATATTAGTCTGAAATAAAATATTAATATTATGAGATACTGATACTATCATCGGCACTCGGGAGTGACTGACCCTCAGCCCAAACCGTATCAAATAACTATGCCCATAGTATGGTATTCTCTAATTATTTTGTCAAGTTTTTTGTGGAAATTAATTTTTAATTTATTGAAAATAAATATATTTTTTTTATAATTCCACATTTTTATAAATAAATCATAACTGATAACACGCAACCCAAAAATGAGGTGGCGACTATCAACGTTTACAAGCTAATCAAGCTGTTCAAATTGAAATAGGCAAAGATAGTGCCAAAAATCCTAATCGGCTACCAGCCAAGCGTATTTTTATATAATAAAATTATAATATTCTTATATACTGATACTGTCATCGGCACTAGGGAGTGACTAACCGCTCTGCCCAAACAGTATCAAATAACAGTGCCTACAGTATGGTAATCTCTAATAATATTGTCAAGTTTTTTGTGGAAAAATAGGAAAAACTGTTTTTAACTTATTAAAAAATAAATATATTTCTACTTATAAATCCTCCTTATTCTCCTTCAGTTATTACAGCTAATAACTGATAAACTCACACGACTAATATAGGAATATAACGAACGGTAGATCATAGCCGATAAACGGTCATTTAGTTAGATATCGGTCGGTTATTTTTCGTTCCCAAACGGCTAGTACGCTGTAACATAAGTTATTAGTGTTGGAGTACAAAGCTTTAGCTTTGTCAGACAGTACAAAGCTAAAGCTTTGTACTCCAATAACTTATGTTACAGCGTACTAGGAGTCCAAGATTTATCTTGGAAGTCATAAAATAGCCGCTTTGATGTGGACAGATACTTAAGTAGGCCATAAACTAAACGAAACTGTCATTTACTAGCGTTACTTCGTTTCGACCAGCGGGAGAAACGAAGTAACGCTACTAAATAACAAAAGCACAAGTTGTGCCCGTGCTAAGTATATTAGAAAAAAAAAGCTTTTTTTTTTTTAAACTTTAGTTTTACTACAATTTTCTGTGAAAATGATAATAATCCCTCACCGACTCCTCAAGCTCTTCATCGTCAATGGAGCCTGGACGCAATTCTCTGACCTTATCGATAGCCTGATCGGCACCATAGCCCATAGTGACAAACATACAGGCTAACACTACCCCTGTTCTCCCTATGCCACATTGGCAATGTACAACGACGGGATGCGGTGTTTTTTGCAAAAAAGAGACAACTTCATGAATAACAGGACTGGGAATACGAGTAAAATCAGGCAAAGGGAAATGACGGTGAATAAAGGGAGATAAAATCTCACTATCGGGTATATTGTCTGAGATAGATACCAAGGACTTAAAACCCATTGAGAGTAGCTCATCAGCTACCTCTGTGGATTTTGGGAAAGCCATGCCCGCTAAATCATTGGGAATAACAAAAGAAAAATTTTGCATGTTTGTACTCCTTACCATTTTATAAAAAAAAAATTATTTTACCACTTCGCTTGTACCCGTCTTTACGGGCATATAGCGCATATCAAACAGATAAGTATTTCAGAATATGATGGAATAAATGGAGATAAATTTGGTAAAATGCACAGCGTCTTTATAATATAATAAACATAAATTTACTTTATTGACCATTCATAAAACTGATAGGAGAAACGATGTCAACTATACCAATAGAAATATGGATCGCGCTGGCTTGTGCGATAGGTGCCCTAATGTATGGAATAATCTCGATCAAATGGGTACTAGGCAAACCCGCAGGTAGTGATCGTATGCAAGAAATTGCCACTGCCATTCAACAAGGTGCTAAAGCCTATCTGAATCGGCAATACACGACAATAATGATAGTCGGTGTCATCATTGGCATCCCCATTTGGATATTTCTGGGATGGGCAACGGCGATTGGATTTGCTATCGGTGCCTTATCTTCGGCAGCAGCCGGCTATATTGGTATGTATATATCAGTACGCGCCAATGTCCGCACCACTCAAGCAGCGCATGAGGGATTGAATAATGCCTTAGCCGTCGCCTTTCGCAGCGGCGCGATCACTGGCTTATTGGTAGTTGGATTGGGCTTGCTCGGCGTGGCAGGTTATTATGCAGTGCTGCAAAGCATGTTGCCAGAGGGACAAACAATGGCTAATAATCTTGCCCCACTGGTTGGTCTTGGATTTGGTGGCTCATTAATCTCTATTTTTGCTCGGTTGGGCGGCGGTATTTTCACCAAGGGCGCAGATGTGGGCGCGGACTTAGTGGGTAAAGTGGAAGCTGGCATACCTGAAGATGACCCCCGTAATCCTGCGGTTATCGCTGATAATGTGGGAGATAACGTTGGCGACTGTGCTGGCATGGCAGCCGATTTGTTTGAAACTTATGCAGTGACCATTATCGCTACGATGCTACTCGGTGGACTAATCTTTACGGGTGCAAACGCTAGTCAAGCGATTTTATACCCCTTAGTCTTGGGTGGAGTCTCTATTATAGCCTCAATCATTGGCACGTATTTTGTGAATGCCAGAGAGGGTGGCAAAATTATGAACGCCTTATATCGGGGCTTAATCGTTGCCGCCGTTATCGCTGCCATCGCTTTTTATCCAGTGACATTATGGATAATGGGTGATATTGGTACTATTGATGGTGTCACATATTCGGTGATGAATCTTTACGGTGCCGCTATGATTGGTTTGGTGTTGACCGCTTTATTGGTGGTGATGACTGAATACTACACAGCGACCGAATTTAGCCCTGTGAAGAAAATTGCTGAGGCTTCGACAACGGGGCATGGTACTAATGTGATTGCCGGATTAGCGGTATCCATGGAAGCGACTGCATTACCCGTGTTAGCCATTTGTGCCAGTATTGGGGGCGCATATTTTCTGGCAGGAATATATGGCATAGCAATTGCGGCTACCAGTATGTTGTCCATGACAGGCATTATTGTGGCCTTAGATGCTTATGGTCCTGTGACGGATAATGCGGGTGGTATTGCGGAAATGGCTGAATTAGATGAGAAAATTCGCAATATTACTGATCCGTTGGATGCCGTGGGTAATACGACTAAAGCGGTGACTAAAGGATATGCGATTGGCTCTGCTGGTTTAGCAGCTTTGGTACTGTTTGCTGATTTCCGACACGAACTGGGAAAACATGGGGGCGAATCAATCACTTTTGATTTATCTGAGCCCATGGTGATTATCGGACTATTTATAGGCGGAATGATACCCTACTTGTTTGGCGCGATGGCGATGAAAGCGGTTGGTCGTGCAGCGGGCAGTGTGGTGATTGAAGTGCGCCGGCAATTTAAAGAAATTCCGGGTATCATGGATAAAACGGCGAAGCCAGATTATTCCAAAGCAGTGGATATGCTGACAAAATCGGCGATTAGGGAAATGATTGTGCCTTCTTTATTGCCTGTCTTAGTGCCCATTTTGGTCGGCCTTATATTAGGACCGCAAGCCTTGGGCGGTTTATTGCTGGGTACGATCATTACGGGATTGTTTTTGGCTATTTCGATGACTGCCGGTGGTGGTGCTTGGGATAATGCCAAGAAATATATTGAAGATGGTAATCATGGTGGTAAAGGCTCTGATGCACATAAAGCGGCTGTGACGGGCGATACTGTTGGCGATCCGTATAAAGATACGGCAGGACCTGCGATTAATCCGTTGATTAAGATCATTAATATTGTTGCGTTGTTGATTGTGCCATTGTTATAAATCCGACTCGTTCCCTTAGCGAAGCGCACTCACTTATACATAAGTTTTTTTGTAGGGTGGGTAGAGCGGAGCGCAACCCACCAACCCTTTGAAATTCATAACAATGGTGGGTTGGGCGTCCCGCCACTTCGTTGCGCGGGCAACCACAAGGGATTGCCCCTACCCACCCTACACAATATCCTTTTATTTCAATTATTTAAAAACTTATGTCTAAGAGAGTGCGCGAGGCAAAGGAATGCCTGCCTCGACGCTCCGCGTCGAAGATTATCCTATGAACACACCAATAAAATCCTCGGATGATAACCTGTTTTTGCCAAATAGTTGCGATGTGTACACCGTCTTTTTAGGCATACTCGTGACTGAATTACTCGCATTTGTTTTCGTGTTAGTGCCCCTAACGGATTGGGACTATACAAAGATCGTCACCGATTTAGCAATGGTTTCATTATTTATGCAATGGGTAACATTGGGCAGTATGGGGCTGTTATGTCTGATACGCCGTTGGTTATCTCACAATAACAACATGGCCGCCTTCATAAGCTATCTGCTCATTTTAATGATGACATGGCTTATCACTGAAATCGCTTGGCAACTAAACTTATCATCATCGAACCATTATCTATTATTTTTAGGGCGCAATCTTGGGATTAGCGCGATTATCAGTGCCATAGCTCTGCGCTATTTTTATGTTCAATTTCAGTGGAAAAAAGAAACTGACGCTAATGCCAATAGCCGCGCCCAAGCTTTACAAGCCCGAATTCGTCCACATTTTCTGTTTAATAGTATGAACACCATCGCCAGTTTAATCCGTTTTCAACCAGAAAAAGCAGAATATGTGGTAGAAGAATTTGCGGAATTATTTCGTGCGAGTTTGACAGATACGAAAACGTTCGTGACTTTTAAAAAAGAACTGACATTATGTCAGCAATATTTAGACATTGAAGCATTACGCCTTGCTGAACGTTTGCAGCTAGTTTGGAAAGTCGACAATATCCCTGAAGATGCACTAATACCTTTGTTCAGCCTACAACCTTTGTTGGAAAATGCCATTTATCATGGCATACAACCTTTAGAAGAAGGGGGAACGGTGACGATCTGTGGATTGTTTGATGGTAAACAAATTCAATTAATTGTTGAAAATCCTTTGGCAGCAAGCCTTTCTCCACATCAGGGTAATCGCATCGCTCAAAAAAATATCCAACAACGCTTACTGGTTTTTTATGGTAATCAAGCAAAATTAAGTGTACAAAGAAAAACTGACACTTACCGCGTTATCATGTCTTTGCCTTATAAGAATGAATATGATGAAAATAGTTATCGCCGATGATGAACCTTTAGCACGAGCTCGTTTGCAGGCATTAGTAGAAGAAATAGGCTTGGGCGAAGTTGTCGCTGAAGCCTGCAATGGTAAAGAAGTTTTAAGTGCCGTTCATGCTTACCAACCTGAAATTATTTTGTTAGATATTCGTATGCCTGGGATGGATGGTATGCGAACGGCTGAGAAACTCGGTTCATTGGATCCCCTGCCTGCCATCATTTTTACGACGGCTTATGACGATCATGCTATAGAAGCCTTTGAGCGTCAGGCGGTGGACTATTTGATGAAGCCGATTCGTAAAGCTCGCTTAGAACAGGCACTTAAGCGAGCTCACACTTTTGTACAAAATCAATCTAAAAATAAATCTCCCCCACCCTCGCAAGAACCCAAGGCTCGCACTCATATTCGTTACTTTCTACAGGGTGAGACGCGCTTGGTTCCTGTCAATCAAATTTATTATTTTATATCCGATCAAAAATATGTGGTTTTGCGTTGGACAGAGGGAGAAATATTAATTAATGAGGCTTTGAAAGATTTAGAAGAGGAATTTGCGGGGCAATTTTTACGCATCCATCGCGGCGCACTGGTAGCGATGGTGCAGCTCGCCGGTTTTTTCAAAAAGGATGCGCGTTCTTATGTTCGACTTAAAGATGTTGAAGAGCCATTGGAAGTGAGTCGGCGGCATTTGTTGGACGTTAAAACAATCATAAAAGATATGCGCCTGCCTTCTCAGTGAACAGGACGCGGAGCGTCCCTGAATGCATTCCCACGCAGAGCGCTCATCGAGCCGACATAAGTTTTTTTAAGGAGTCCAAGATTTATCTTGGGCGCCTCGTCCAAAATCAATTTTGGACTCCTGAGTTTGGAGTCCAAGATTTATCTTGGGCGCCTC